>NZ_JAMQWD010000006.1:0-540088 GCF_024744415.1 Vibrio sp. RM-41-2B
AATTATTCGATTTGCAAGCAAATCTCACCCTAAAGGGTCGCACTAAAGTGCGTTTGAATTTGCGAGCAAATTGATAAAGAATTTGCTTGGCGACCATAGCGTTTTGGACCCACCTGATTTCCATGCCGAACTCAGAAGTGAAACGAAATAGCGCCGATGGTAGTGTGGGGCTTCCCCATGTGAGAGTAGGACATCGCCAGGCTTTAAATTTAAAAAAGCCCACTCGAAAGAGTGGGCTTTTTTACGTTTCTGGGTTCTGAAAATTACCTAAGCACTCAGAACTCAAACATCTATCGTTAAGGTGTAATGTATTTACTCTCCGCTACTTTCCAAAAAGCCTTCACTAATGGATTCTCTAACTGATTTTTGGTGCAGCAGACACCAAGTTCAAACGGCTTAATTGGTAACACTTTTAAGCGATTTATCTTCTCCCTCACCGGGCTATTGTTGATCACGACATCAGGTGCGATACCCACACCGCATCCCAGTGCAACCATACTTACGATGGCTTCATGCCCTGACGTTTGCGCGTAGATATTCGGCTTTATTTTCATTTGTTTGAGCCAAGTATTGGCTCTATCTCTTGCTGTCCCTGCTTCTGGGAGAATGAATGGAATGACTGACCAGTTTGGTCTTTCTTTTTGTAGCTCCTCCGCAAATGAACTTACGCCGACAGGAGCGATGACAGAAAGCGGTATTTCACTGATCGTTTCAAATGCGATTTTGCTTGGCATCTGCTCAGATTTGGCTGAGATGGCAATATCGGCTTCATCTGCTAGAATTTTGTCGATCGCTTGAGCTGGATCGCCGGTTGATAGCTTAAATTCGATAAAAGGATGCTGCAGACGAAAATCAGAGATTAACTCTGGCAGGTGGCTGTAGCTTGCAGTAACCGAACAAAAGAGACGGATTTCTCCTTTCAACTCGTCCTCTGCTCCTTTTAGGTGACTTTGGTACTGCTGCCATTCGCCAAGAATTTTTAAGGCGACAGGAACCAGTTTTTTGCCTTGGCTCGTTAAATCAACACTGCGATTGTCCCGCAAAAATAATTGTTGGCTAGTTTCTTCCTCTAGCTTTTGTACTTGTCTGCTCAAGGCTGAAGGACTCACATGCATCGCTGCTGCGGTCTTAGCGAAACTTTTACTCTCACACAGATGAATAAAAAGTTGCAGGCTTTTGATATTCATTAAATATTCATTTCCATGTTGCACAAATTGCAATAACTAATTGTGAATATATCACTTTAAGCAATTTAATGTCTGTTTTAGTATGAAGTTATTCGATAAGGCAATTACCGACCTCAATGGAAGAATCTCAAAGGAGCACCCAGATGGCTAATTATTTCAATACCTTAAACTTGCGCGAGCAGTTGGACCAATTAGGTCGTTGTCGCTTTATGGACCGTAGCGAATTTGCTTCAGAAGCGGATTACTTAAAAGGCAAGAAAGTGGTCATCGTAGGTTGTGGTGCTCAAGGTCTTAACCAAGGTCTGAATATGCGTGACTCTGGTCTAGACGTTGCTTATGCGCTTCGTCAAGCAGCGATTGATGAGCAACGCCAGTCATTCAAAAACGCAAAAGACAACGGTTTTGAGGTAGGTAGCTACGAAACGCTAATTCCACAAGCTGACTTAGTAGTAAACCTTACTCCTGATAAGCAGCACACAAACGTTGTTGAGACGATAATGCCGCTAATGAAAGAAGGCGCAGCGCTAGGTTACTCTCACGGTTTCAACGTTGTTGAAGAAGGCATGCAAATCCGTAAAGACCTAACGGTAGTAATGGTTGCACCTAAATGTCCGGGCACGGAAGTTCGTGAAGAGTACAAGCGTGGTTTCGGTGTTCCAACTCTTATCGCTGTTCACCCAGAGAACGACCCTAAAGGTGAAGGTTGGGATATCGCGAAAGCTTGGGCTGCAGCAACGGGTGGTCACCGTGCTGGCTGTCTAGAGTCTTCTTTTGTTGCTGAGGTGAAATCTGACCTAATGGGTGAGCAAACTATCCTTTGTGGCATGTTGCAGGCTGGTTCTATCGTATGTTACGAGAAGATGATTGCTGACGGTATCGAACCTGGCTACGCAGGCAAGCTTCTTCAATACGGCTGGGAAACGATCACGGAAGCTCTGAAGTTTGGTGGTATCACTCATATGATGGATCGCCTAACTAACCCTGCGAAAGTAAAAGCATTTGAACTTTCTGAAGAGCTAAAAGAGCTGATGCGTCCGCTATACAACAAGCACATGGATGACATCATCACAGGTCACTTCTCTAGCACTATGATGGCTGACTGGGCAAACGACGATGCGAACCTACTAGGCTGGCGTGCAGAAACGGGTGAAACTGCTTTCGAAAACTACCCAGAAACTGACGTAGAAATCTCTGAGCAAGAGTACTTCGATAACGGTATCCTGATGGTTGCTATGGTTCGTGCGGGTGTTGAGCTAGCATTCGAAGCAATGACGGCATCTGGCATCATCGATGAGTCTGCTTACTACGAGTCTCTACACGAGCTGCCACTTATCGCAAACACTATCGCACGTAAGCGTTTATACGAGATGAACGTGGTTATCTCTGATACGGCTGAATATGGTAACTACCTATTTGCTAATGTAGCAACGCCGCTACTGCGTGAAAAATTCATGCCTTCTGTTAGTACAGACGTCATTGGTAAAGGTCTAGGTGAAACGTCTAACCAAGTGGATAACGCGACTCTTATCGCTGTGAATGAAACAATCCGCAACCACCCTGTAGAATACATCGGTGAAGAACTACGTGGTTATATGACAGATATGAAGCGCATCGCGGTTGGTGGCTAATTTTCTTTGCTGCAAAGCGGAGAAAATATTAAATGAACTCCAGGCAGACTGGAGTGGTAAATACAAAATAAAACACAACATCTAATCAAAAGGCTTGGTCGCCGTTGACCAAGCCTTTTTGTTTTTAGCCGATTTATCTGCGCGCCGATAAGAAAAACGCTCCTTTGTGAGGAGCGTTTTAACACTTATTTTTCTGCAAGCTTCTCTTCAAGCTCCGCCAATTTCTGTTCCATTTCTGTTAGCTTTTGACGTGTACGTAGTAAAACTTGAGTTTGAACATCAAACTCTTCACGACTTACAACATCTAGCTTGTTTAGTTGGCCTTGGATTACTTGACGAACTTTCTGATCAACATCAGAGCCCAACTCTTTTACAGGTTGAGGCATTGAGTCGTGAATCTGTTTAGCAATTTGCTCTAATTTCTTTGGGTCAAACATAGTGGCTAAAACTCCTTTTGATTTGTCCTCATTTTAAGTAAATGATACGTGAAAGTCGCCATTTAGATGGCAAAAAAGAGAGCGGCAATAAAAAAGGTCACCGAAGTGACCTTTTTGAATGCCTTAAAAGCTTATCTGTTATCCGCTAATTCACGGTGGGCTGCTTTCGCTTCATCAACTCGTGCCAACTTCTCCAAGTCTTTGTCTTCAACAAATACTGGCAGTGGTTTGTGTTTTTCTGCTAGGTAGCTGTAAATCACAGGTAGTACGAATAGTGTGAACAATGTACCAATTGCTAGACCAGCAACGATGACGATACCGATACTGAAACGTTGCGCGGCACCTGCACCGGTAGCGTACATCAGTGGGATCAGACCTGCGATCATCGCTGCAGTTGTCATTAGGATAGGGCGAAGACGCACTTTAGCAGCCTCCATCACCGCATCAATACGAGACAGTTTATTATGTAACTGCTCTTCTTTGGCTACTTCACAGATCAAGATACCGTGCTTGGTGATCAGGCCGACCAGCGTGATCAAACCAACCTGCGAGTAGATGTTCATTGAGGCCGTACCCCACGCCAACGCGATCAAGGCACCACATATTGCTAGCGGTACAGATACCATGATGACAATAGGGTCGCGGAGTGATTCAAATTGAATCGCCAGAACGAGGAAGATGATCGCAAGTGCAAGACCAAAGGTTGCATACAAGGCACTACCTTCCGTTACAAACTGACGAGATTCGCCCATGTAATCGTGGTTATAGCCTGCAGGCAGTTTGGTTTGAGCGATGTCTTCAAACCAGTTAATTGCATCACCCATAGCAACGTTAGGCGATGGCACCGCACCTACCGTCGCGGAGTTTAACTGGTTGAAGTGTGGCAAAGAGCGAGGCTCTGCTATCACATCAATCGTAATCAAGCTGCTTAGTGGGACGGCTTTACCATCAACAGAACGCACATAGTAGTTCTTCATCGACTCTGGGTTTAGACGCCATTTACGTTCAACTTGAGGAATCACTTCATATGAGCGGCCGTTAAGGTCGATACGGTTAACGTAACCATCAGCCATCATGGTGCTGAGAGTGATACCAATATCTTGCATGGTCACACCGTAGGCACCGGCTTTGTCTTTATCGATCTTAATCTTCATGGTTGCTGAATCGTAGTTCAGGTCTAGATCGGAGTAGACAAACATTGGACTACTTGCAACATCGGTCAGGATATCGCTAGCGATAGTAAACAAGCTTTCGAAGCTATTTGGTGTCGTAATTACAAACTGGACAGGTAGGCCTGAGCCCGCACCAGGTAGCTCTGGCATTTGGAACGCAGTGACAGACATTCCTGGGACACTTGAAACTAGGCCTCCCACACGTTTTGTGATTTCAGATTGACTTGCTTCTCGTTCACTCCATGGCTTCAATGTTGCTAGACCAAACGCTTGGTTTGAGTTCGGCACACCGTTAAATACCTGAGCGTATTCTACTTCTGGCTGATCAGAGAGAATCTGATTCACGTCATCCATGGTGTTTTGGATGTAGTCCAAGTTCGCGTTTGATGGTGCGGTGCCCATCAGAACAACCACACCTTTATCTTCGGACGGCGCCAGCTCACTAGGAATAAACTTAAATAGAATCGGTAAGCTCGCAAATACAATTATCGCAAATGCAATTACAACAGGACGGTGAGCCATGACTGCTGTAAGCATTTTCTCATAGCGATTAGTCATGCCATCAAGGATATGATGAACTTTTTGCTCAAACTTGCTCGGTTTTTCGTTCGCCTTCAGCATCTTTGAACACATCATAGGTGATAGCGTTAAAGCGATGATACCGGACACAAATACCGAACCTGCTAGCGTTAAAGCGAACTCTTTGAACAACGATCCTGTAATACCACCCATCAACGCGATTGGTGCGTATACTGCACCTAGCGTTAATGTCATCGCAATAACTGGCACTGCAATTTCACGCGTACCAATGATTGCTGCTCGGAATGGTGATTCGCCCTCTTTGATGTGACGATCCACGTTTTCTAGTACCACGATCGCGTCATCCACCACCAGACCGATGGCAAGTACCATCGCCAGTAGTGTCATCAAGTTCCAAGAGAAGCCCATTGCCTGCATAACCATCGCTACACCAATCAAAGAGAGTGGAATAGTGACGATAGGAATGATGACCGCACGGAACGAACCTAGGAACAGTGTGATCACTACAAGTACGATAATTGCCGCTTCAAGAATCGTTTTCACTACTTCGTGAATTGACTCGTTGATCGCAATGGTAGAGTCGTACATCACGTTCATTTTGATGTTACTTGGTAAGTTGCGCTCAAGTTGAGGTAATAATTCAAGCACATCAGCAGCGATGTTGATTGGGTTGGCACTTGGCGCGGCGTTGATTGCAGCAACCACGGCTTCTTGACCGTTTGCACTTGCACGGTAAACGTCGTGACTCTTCTCAAGTGTTACCTTAGCGATATCACCTAAGCGAATAACGTCCCCTTCACCCGTTTTTACGACCAACGCTTCAAGTTCAGCAACGTTTGATACCTGAGTATCCGCGCTACCGTTATAAAGCACGAACTCACCCGTCGCTTGACCCGTCGCAGATTGGTAGTTGTTGGCGTTAAGAACGCTCATCACATCCGTTGCAGTCAGCTTTAACGCGCCCATTTTTGCTGGATCTAGCCATACGCGCAGCGCGTATTTCATACCACCGTAAAGGTCAACTTTTGATACACCATTTACAGTGAATAGCTGTGGGTTGATTACACGCTCAAGATAGTCGGTGATCTGGCTGGAAGACAACTCGTCACTGGTAAAACCAATATACAATACCGCGGTAGTAGAACCGGTCGACATCGTTACGGTCGGGTCTTCGGCTTCTTTTGGAAGCTGGGAACGTACCGAGTTAGTTTTCGCTAAGATGTCAGCCAATGCCGCGTTTGGGTCGGTATTCAACTTCATGTTGACAGTAATGGTTGATTTACCTAACACCGATTGCGAGGTCATATAATCAATATTATCGGCTTGCGCCACCGCTTGCTCCAATGGCTGAGTAATAAAGCCCTGGATCAAGTTGGCACTTGCACCGTAGTAACTGGTGGTCACAGTGACCACTGTATTCGTCATTTCAGGGTATTCACGAACTTGCATTTTGAACACGGCTTGCAAACCAAGCAATGCAATCAAAAAACTGATCGATACCGCTAAAACTGGACGTTTTATAAAAACATCTGTAAAGCGCATGATGCCTCCAACTTAAAGCATTGGTGTTTCAGCAGGTGGGGTAGTTGCATCGCTTTCAACAATGCTTACTTTTGCGTGGTTACTTAAACGGACTTGACCCGATGTCACCACTACATCACCTGGCTTCACGCCTTCTAGAATGTGTGCGATATCTTTAGAGCGTTCGCCAACTTTTACCACATGCTGCTTAACGCGTTTCTCGCCATCTTCTTCCGTTACGATGTAAACATTGTCGCCGTATAGCGTAAACGTGATCGCAGTTTGAGGCAGAGTGACCTGATTTTCTAATTTAGGCAGAATGATGTTTGCACGAGCGAACATACCACTACGCAGTTTGCCATCACTGTTAGGGATATCTGCTTGAACCTGAATCAAGCCACTTTGTACGTTAACTGCAGGCTCAATCGCAGAAATTGAACCTTTGAAAGGCTGATCTGGGTAGGCATCCACGAAGATATCCACTTCTTGGTCGATATTGATACGTGAAATATCGGTTTGCGGCACGGTAAAGCGTAAGCGCATCACGCTGGTGTCTTCCAGGCGAACAATATCGGTACCCGCTTGTAGGTACTGACCTAGGTACACGTTACGAATACCTACTACACCATCAAATGGCGCTTTGATCTCGCGTCGGTCGATGGTCGCTTTCAAGCTTTCAATGTCCGCTTTTAAGGAGAAGTAGTTCGCTTCTGCTTCGTCATACGCTTCTTTAGAAATAGAGCCTTTTTTAAATAGCCCTTGGTAGCGTTTGTATTTCGCTTCTGCTGCTGGCAACTTGGCTTGCGAGCTCTTTAAATTCGCTTTCTCAACGTCAGAGTCAAGCAGTACTAATGGTTGACCTGCTTTGACTTGAGTGCCGGAATCAAATGCGATTTTGTCGATAACACCACTGGTTTCGTTTGCGACCGTCACACCTTGGTTTGGTTCGATAAAACCGATAGCCTCGATCACTGGTACCCAATCAACCGCTTGTACTTCCGTCACGGTTACTGGGAACTCAGGTTCAGGACGGTTTGCCATGTATTCAGCAATCTTTTGTTGCTTAAATAAATTGAAACCTATCACGCTGCCGAACAAGAGAACGGCGATAAGTAACATAAAGAAAGTCCACTTTTTCATTCTATTAAGAACTCCAAGTTAGTGTTTAATAATTGCATCCCAACTGGCTTCAATAGCAGCTTCTAATGCCGCCTTATCCAGTTGATAAAATCCCAAAGCGTGTTTCCTAGCAAGTGCAACACTTGCCTCAAAACTCAATCCAGAAAGCACTTCGTTATCGAGAGGCTTGAATACGCCCTCTTCTTTCCCCTGATTAAAAAGAAGATCTACTTGGGCAAACATTTGTCTTTCAAGTTCCCGAGCTTTGCTACTATTTGAACAGGGTAGAGACTCATATTGAACTCGATTGCTGAGCGCATTTAAATTCGAGCTCGCTAGATTCCAAATATTGAGCCACATGGTTCGATATCGCTGTTTTAAAGGCATCTCTTCACTCACGCCCAGTTGCACAGCCGTAGCGACGCGCTTTGCAACGTTAAGGCGTAACTCCTCCAAAAGATGTTCTTTATCTGAGAAATAACGATAAATCGTTCCTGCTGCGACACCTGCTTCATTGGCGAGCTTTTGCATGGAAAGCCCTTGAAAGCCCGATTCAGCAATGAGTTGCTCTGCAGCGACTAAGATTTGTTCTCGCTTATCTACAGCAGGGTTATCCTTCATAATCCTACCACCAGTGAATGAACGTTCATTCATTATAGCTCAAATACCCGCCTTTTATGCAATAGAATGTTGCGCTTGTTGGTATGAAAATTACAAGAAATCAGCGTAGCTTTCACGAGGCCACCCCTTTATCATAGGCGCCACATTTATCACCCGCAGAGAATTTCTATGAAGCTGAACCCTAGTCAAGATGAAGCCGTGAAATACGTGTCTGGTCCATGCCTAGTGCTAGCTGGTGCTGGCTCGGGCAAAACTCGTGTTATTACCAATAAAATCGCTTATCTGGTTCAGCAATGTGGCTACAAAGCGCGTAATATTGCAGCGGTGACGTTTACCAACAAAGCGGCGCGTGAAATGAAAGAACGTGTCGGCCAAACGTTGGGGAAAGCCGAGTCTAAAGGTTTGATGGTATCAACGTTCCACACCTTGGGATTAAACATCATCAAACGCGAATACAAGCATTTAGGGTTGAAAGCGGGCTTTTCACTGTTTGATGACCAAGACCAACTGGCGCTACTCAAGGAACTTACCGAAAAGCAGCTTGATGGTGATAAAGATCTGCTACGTCAGCTTCTGAGTTGTATTTCCAATTGGAAAAACGACATGTTGACGCCAGAGCAAGCCAAAGCGCGTGCGCAAGGTGAGCAGCAACAATTGTTTGCGTTCTGTTTTGATATGTACCAAAAGCAAATGAAAGCCTATAACGCGCTCGATTTTGATGACCTAATTTTGATGCCCGTCTTACTCTTGCGCAATCATGAAGACGTTCGTCAACGTTGGCAGAACCGTATCCGCTATCTGTTGGTCGATGAGTACCAAGATACCAACACGAGTCAATATGAGTTGGTGAAATTAATCGTCGGTGAACGTGGGCGATTGACGGTCGTAGGAGATGATGACCAGTCCATTTATTCATGGCGTGGTGCGAAGCCTCAGAACCTAGTCTTGCTGGGTGAAGATTACCCGAATTTGCGATTGATTAAGTTGGAGCAAAACTACCGCTCTACGAGTCGAATCCTGCGTGCGGCCAACATTTTGATAGCCAACAACCCTCACGTCTATGAGAAGTCCTTATTTTCAGAAATTCCTGACGGTGAAAAACTCAAAGTGTTGTTGGCTAAAAATGAAGAGCACGAGGCTGAGCGTGTCACGGGGGAGTTGATTGCACACAAATTCTTGAATCGAACCGACTATCGTGATTACGCAATTTTGTACCGTGGTAACCACCAATCGCGCTTAATTGAAAAGTCTCTGATGCAAAACCGTGTGCCGTATAAAATTTCTGGCGGCACCTCGTTTTTTGCACGCGCAGAAATTAAAGACATCATGGCGTATTTGCGTGTTTTGGTTAATCCAGATGACGACAATGCATTCTTACGTATTGTGAATACACCACGACGTGAAATTGGCCCAGTAACGTTAGAAAAGCTAGGCAGTTATGCCAATATGCGTGGGAAGAGCCTGTTTGAGTCGAGTTTTGAAATGGGGCTCGAACAGCACTTAACGGGACGCGGCCTGGAAAACTTACGTCGTTTCACCCAATGGTTAGTGGCGATTACTGACCAAGCTGAGCGTGGCGATACCGTCGAAGCGGTTCGCTCCTTGGTTCGCGATATCCATTACGAAGATTGGTTATACGAAACTTCAGCAAGCCCGAAAGCCGCTGAAATGCGAATGAAGAACGTTTCTGATCTTTACTCCTGGATAGTGGCGGACCTAGAAGGTGACAACTACGATCAAGAAGAGAAAACGTTAAAAGAAGTCGTTCAGCGTTTGACCTTGCGTGACATGATGGAACGTGGCGAAGAAGATGAAGACAGCGATGCAGTACAACTGATGACGCTGCATGCATCAAAAGGCCTTGAGTTCCCATATGTATACTTAATTGGGTCTGAAGAAGGTATTTTACCGCACCAAACCAGTATTGATGAAGATAACGTCGAAGAAGAGCGTCGTCTGATGTATGTTGGCATTACCCGTGCGCAGCGTGAACTGACTTTCACTATGTGCAAAGAGCGTCGACAGTTCGGCGAGTTGATCAAACCGACGCAAAGCCGCTTTTTGGATGAGTTGCCATTTGATGACGTTGAATGGGAAGTAAACAAAAAGCCAGTATCAGCAGAAGAGCGTATGGCGAAAGGTCAGGCACACATTGCCAATATTCGAGCAATGTTTAAGAAGTAGAGTAACCTTGTTCTCACTGACTAAAAACAAAAAGGCTTGCCAGTTGGCAAGCCTTTTTCGTTGATGTCTTTACTTATAGACCTTCAATCATGTGGTCGATTGCTGCGATGATTTCATCGTCAGAACAGTCCATACAGGTTCCTTTGGCAGGCATCGCATTGAAGCCTTCTAACGCGTGCTTCACTAACGTCTCTTTGCCTTGTGCAATACGCGGTGCCCAGTCATCGGCATTACCTGTTTTAGGTGCGCCGTTTACGCCAGATGCGTGACAAGCAATACAAAAAGTACCATAAACTGTGGCGCCATCACGTGGACCGGTTGGTTCTTCTTTCACTGGCTCAGAACCCGCTAGATAAACATCACCGACAGGTTGGATGCGTTCTGCGATCGCATCGTATTCAGTTTGGCTGATGTCAGAAGCTAAAGCTGCCGTAGAAAACGTTAAGGCAGCGAACAAAACGCTAATCATTTGTCGAGACATATCCATTAAACCCACTTCACATTCCCGAGGTAAGTGACTTACCTATTTATATAGTTAGAGTATTAATGCCGAGCAGAGAAATCACTAAATTCCACTGAATGGCATAGAATGATTAGACAACTTGGTTGCAGCTGTTAAATCAATGTAAATAATGGGTGATTATATCCCGATAACTTGTTGCAATAAACAACAAGTTATCCATGACAGGGCGTGAATCACATCAAAAATTCAGTTTAAAGGAAGATAACTGTCGAAAAAGAGACCAAACGATAAAAAAAGTAAAAAAAGTACTAGACGGCATAGTGTGATATCCGTATTATTCCACTCCGCCGATAGGGCATGCGCCCGTAGCTCAGTTGGATAGAGCGTTGGCCTCCGGAGCCAAAGGTCGAAGGTTCGAATCCTTTCGGGCGTACCATTGCCTCGGAGGATACATCGGTAAAAAATCAGTGGTGGCTATAGCTCAGTTGGTAGAGCCCCGGATTGTGATTCCGGTTGTCGCGAGTTCAAGTCTCGTTAGCCACCCCATTCTTTCTTTTTTAGATTGAATGCGGTAGCATTGCTCCCAATCTTGATTAAATCAAGATAAAACATCGTCGGTGAATAGCGCAGTTTGGTAGCGCATCTGGTTTGGGACCAGAGGGTCGGGGGTTCGAATCCCTCTTCACCGACCACTATTTAGTTTATGGCTGTGATAGCGGTAAACATGACAATTTGATGGTGGCTATAGCTCAGTTGGTAGAGCCCCGGATTGTGATTCCGGTTGTCGCGAGTTCAAGTCTCGTTAGCCACCCCATTCTTTATTTAAAGAATATATGCTCGGTGAATAGCGCAGTTTGGTAGCGCATCTGGTTTGGGACCAGAGGGTCGGGGGTTCGAATCCCTCTTCACCGACCACTATTTAAAGCCTCAGTCGAAAGACTGGGGCTTTTTTACATTTGAAATTTAGAATGTAGGGAACTGAGGGGCGTGGGCTGAAACGCCAGTCCGATCGAATCTCTCTTCACCGACCGCTATTTAGAGCCCCAGTCGAAAGGCTGGGGTTTTTTGCATCTATCCTCTTAAAAGAATCTGCATTCGATTTCAATTTCACCAAAAGTGTACAGCTCTAGGGGCTTTTGACCACCTATGATCCAAATGCTTTTCGAGCTGACAAAATAAACCCCAGAACGACGTCTGGGGTTTTGTGTTTTTCTAATCCGCTACTTTTATTGGGCGAGTGTTTTAAGGATTTCTCTCAGCTCTACCGTTTCTTGGATTTCAAAATTTGGCGTTATATCTGTTGAGTTACTTGCGCCTGTCGCATTTACCCACACACTCAAAATGCCCATATTGTTAGCGCCTGCTATATCTGCTGGTAAAGAGTCGCCAATGTGTAGGGCTTCTTCTGGTTTTACTTCGACCAAGTCGAGCGCTTTTTGGAAAATGCTCGCAGCGGGCTTCTCTTCAGGCTCTTCTCCCCCCACAATAATATGGTCCACCCAGTCGCTCATCTGTGTCGCGCTGAGTTTAGGGTGTTGAGAAAAAATCGGGCCGTTAGTGATCACGACGAGTTTATAATGCTGACGAAGGTCGCTGAGCATTTCTTTTACACCAGGGAAGAAAGTGAACGCGCCCATACGTGCAGAGTCAAAGTAGTCTTGAGCTTGTTGAGCCTCTTCGGCATTAATGCTGACTCCGTGCTCCGCCAATATGTTTTGGATCAGGCCACAACGGAACGCGTTTTCATCAGGTAGCAGAGCCACAAGGTGAGGGAATTCCGCATTCAGCTTCTTGTACACACCCTGTAAGTAGCGCTGTAAAAAAGCTTGTGGTTCGGTAACTTGCGGGTAGGTCTTATGAATCCAAGTCGTAAACTTTTGTCCTGCAACTTTATCGGCTTGTGACGTCGCACATAAAGTCTCGTCCATATCAAAAAAAATCGCTTTAAGCACAGGGGCTCCTTTCATTTACAGCTTGGCTCTAACATTGATTATCTATTATCCCACTCTGAATTGTGCCGTAAAGGGTTAAAACCGACGTGTTTCACCTACAATGGGAGAGTGATGGTAACCGCACTTTCTTTTGTTTAGTCAACAAACCGCTTAAGCGGCGCATAATCGTCGTCGACAGAGGATTTGTGTGGTTTTGCTGTTGTGTTCACGTTTTAGCCTATCCTTTCTCTTTCTAAGTTTGGCTTTTTATATTTGCCGACTATTTTATTAATAGTTTTTTATGTTGAAAAATTGCTTTTCGCATACGATATTGTTTGTTAAATGTTAATAATTGCACATGAATAGTATGGTTAATGGTCCTGGTTGGCTCGTGCTTATTTTTAGAGCATTTTTCTAGTTTTATTGGTGCATGGCGCACAAAAATAGTGTGATATGAAAATGGTTAAATACTTGTTAATGCATTTTTATTCGCTCATTGTGCGTTTATTTAATGTTTTCTCGGCGGAATATACTTTAATTGTTGCTTTTTTGTGTGATTTTTGCCAAATTGTTTCCGCATTAAGATTTCAGAGTATTATTCTGAATTTGAACGGATTCATTCAGGTGATGAATGGTGCCTTTGGCGCGATTCGATACCACAGACAAGGCAGTAGAGGTCTGAAATGTCACTATTAGAAGTGAAAAACCTTCGTATTGAATACCCATCCCGACACGGCGTTCACGCTGCCGTGAAGTCACTTTCTTTTCATATTGAACGTGGTGAAATCGTGGGTGTTGTTGGCGAATCAGGTGCGGGTAAATCCACCGTTGGTAACGCCGTTATTGATTTGCTTAGCCCTCCAGGTCGCGTTGCTAGCGGCGATGTTTTCTTGGATGGAGAAAAAATTTCTGGTTTATCACCAGAAGCGATGCGTAAGGTTCGCGGATCGAAGATTGGTTTTATTTTCCAAGATCCAATGACCTCACTTAACCCACTTTTTACGGTTGAGCAGCAGCTGAAAGAGACGATCCACGCCAACATGAAAGTCTCTGATGAAGAGGCGTATCAGCGTGCGCTTTCTCTGATGCAGCAAGTTGGCATCCCGCAGCCAGAAAACCGCTTAAAACAATACCCACACCAATTCTCTGGTGGTATGCGTCAGCGTGTCGTCATTGCGATTGCTCTGGCTGGTGAGCCAGATCTGATCATCGCCGATGAGCCAACCACGGCACTGGACGTATCAATCCAAGACCAAATCCTCAACTTGATCCGAGAATTGTGTATCAAGAATAATGTCGGCTGTATGCTGGTTACTCACGATATGGGTGTGGTCTCCAACGTCACTGACCGCGTCGCGGTAATGTATCGTGGTGACTTGGTGGAGTTTGGACCAACAGCCAAAGTGTTGGGCGATCCTGATCACTCCTATACTCGCAGTCTAATTTCAGCCGTTCCACGTTCAGACAGAAAGCTCGATCGCTTCCCTTTGGTCAGCTACATCGAAGAAGCGGCAGAAATGGAGCCTCTCGACATTAAGAATCACTGGCTAGGACAAAGCCAGGATGAGCGCGAGTACACAGGCCCGCTTTTGGACGTGAAGAACGTTAATCTACGCTTTGTCACCAAAGACTCTTTATTTGAAAGCCGTCGCGAATACGTGCAGGCATCCAATAATGTGAGCTTTGAAGTGCATGAAGGCGAAACCTTTGGTTTGGTGGGTGAGTCTGGCTCTGGTAAATCAACCATTGCGCGAGTTATTGCTGGTTTATACCAACCTAACTCTGGTCAGGTGAAGTTTGAGGGTATTGACCTGACAGCTTTAACCTCTGAGAAAGAACGCCGCCCAATGCGTCGTCAAATGCAGATGGTGTTCCAAAACCCGTATACCTCAATGAACCCTCGTATGAAGGTATTCGATATTATTGCTGAGCCAATCCGTTTTCATAAACTGACGAAAAACGAGTCGGAAACTCGCCAAATCGTGAATGACCTTCTCGATCATGTTGGTTTGGGTCGCATGGCTGGGCTTAAGTACCCTCATGAATTCTCCGGTGGTCAGCGTCAGCGTATTTCTATTGCGCGTGCGTTGGCGACTCGTCCTCGACTTTTGATTTGTGATGAACCGACCTCAGCACTGGACGTATCGGTACAGGCACAAATTCTAAACTTGCTGAAAGATCTGCAAAGTGAGCTGAACTTGACTATGTTGTTTATCAGCCACGATTTACCTGTTATTCGTCAGATGTGTGACCGAGTAGGTGTGATGCAAATGGGTACACTTTTAGAAGTAGCACCAACAGAACAGTTATTTACGGCACCCCAACACGAATACAGCAAAAAATTGATTTCTCTGATGCCTGAATTTACAGGCTTGCGAGAAGAGATCGAGACGGCATAAACCAAGCACCTCGCTTGGCTAACCTTTAGTCATAACAAAGACGCAAACACAACAACAAGGGATCCGTATCCCCGCATGAAGGAGTTATGCAAATGAAAACCATGAAAAGCAAATTAGCAGTGGCGCTAATGGCGGCGGGCCTAAGCTTTAATGCACTGGCAGCAGATATCAAAGTTGGCTACGCAGCTGACCCAGTATCGCTTGACCCACATGAGCAGCTATCAGGTGGCACACTGCAAATGTCACACATGGTATTTGATCCGTTAGTTCGCTTTACTCAAAAAATGGATTTCGAACCTCGTCTAGCAGAGAGCTGGGAGCGCATTAACGACACTACCGTTCGTTTTAAATTGCGTGAAGGTGTGAAATTCCACTCTGGTAATACCCTAACGGCTGACGACGTTGTATGGACGTTTGAGCGTCTACAAAGTTCTCCTGATTTTAAAAACATTTTCGACCCGTACGAGAAAATCGTCAAAGTGGACGACAACACGTTCGATCTTGTAACCAAAGGTCCTTACCCACTAGTGCTGCAAACTGCAACGTACATTTTCCCTATGGACAGCAAGTTTTACACGGGTAAAACAGCAGACGGCAAAGACAAGTCTGAACTAGTGAAGCACGGTAACTCATTCGCATCGACTAACGTTTCTGGCACGGGTCCGTTCATCGTGACATCACGTGAGCAGGGCGTAAAAGTGGAATTTGAACGCTTTAAAGATTACTGGGACAAAGAGTCGAAAGGTAACGTTGATAAGCTAACGCTTGTTCCAATCAAAGAAGATGCGACTCGTGTAGCTGCGCTACTTTCTGGCGGCGTTGACATGATTCACCCGGTAGCACCAAACGATCACAAACGTGTGAAAGACGCAGACGGCATCGATCTAGTCACGCTACCAGGTACTCGTATCATCACGTTCCAACTAAACCAAAACAGCAACGAAGCACTGAAAGATGTTCGCGTTCGCCAAGCGATTGTTCACGCAATCAATAACGAAGGCATCGTGAAGAAAATCATGAAAGGCTTCGCAACGGCAGCTGGTCAGCAAAGCCCTGCAGGTTACGTTGGTCACGATGACAAACTGGTTCCTCGCTACGATCTGAAGAAAGCGAAAGAGCTGATGAAAGAAGCAGGCTACGAAGATGGCCTAACGCTAACTATGATTGCGCCAAACAACCGCTACGTAAACGATGCGAAAGTAGCGCAAGCGGCGGCGGCAATGTTGTCTAAGATTGGCATCAAGGTTGATCTGAAAACTATGCCAAAAGCGCAATACTGGCCTGAGTTTGATAAGTGTGCGGCAGACATGCTGATGATTGGTTGGCACTCGGATACAGAGGACTCGGCAAACTTCAACGAGTTCCTAACTATGACTCGTAACGAAGAAACCGGTCGTGGTCAGTACAACTGTGGTCACTACTCAAACCCAGAAATGGACAAAGTAGTAGAAGCAGCTAACGTTGAGACGGACCCTGCGAAACGTGCAGCAATGCTGAAAGGTGTCGAAGCGACGCTATACAACGATGCTGCATTCGTACCGCTACACTGGCAAAGTGAAGCATGGGGCGCGAAGTCTAACGTGAAAGCCGCAGACATCGTGAACCCAATGGTAATGCCTTACTTTGGCGACCTAGTTGTCGAGTAATCATACTTAGTCATGACAGAGAGGGGCGCCAGTCCTTCTCTGCTTTCGACACTTGGCTCGGTTTATTTCAGTCGGATTGAGCCAGTTTTACAGACTGAATTTTCTCTCTAAGTTTAGAGATCTATGGATAGTTAAGGGGCAAGGAATGTTTTCGTTTCTGGTCAAGCGCCTGTTTCAGGCACTGATAGTGATGTTTGTGATCAGTTTGGTGGCGTTTGCCATTCAGGACAACCTGGGTGATCCGCTGCGTGAGCTTGTAGGTCAGTCGGTTTCGGAGTCGGAGCGCCAAGCGCTACGTGACGAATTGGGCCTGAACGATCCCTTTATCACAAAGTACACGCGCTTTGTGGGTAATGCACTGCAAGGTGATTTGGGTACATCATACTTTTTCAAGCGACCTGCGGTTGAGGTGATCCTCGATAAGCTGGTGGCAACATTAGAGCTCGTGTTTGGCGCGACGCTCATCATTATCGTTTTCTCTATACCACTCGGGGTGTATTCCGCGATTCACCCGAAGAGTGTCTTTACCAAATTTGTTATGGCGATGAGTAGTGTCGGCATCTCGATTCCGGTGTTCCTAACCGCAATCATGCTGATGTACGTCTTCTCCATCGAACTCGGCTGGCTGCCTTCCTACGGGCGAGGTGAAACCGCTAACGTGCTCGGTTGGGAATCTGGCTTCTTTACCATCGATGGTATTAAGCACCTTATCCTGCCGTGTATTGCGCTAGCGTCTATCATGCTGCCGTTGTTCATCCGTCTGGTACGTTCAGAAATGCTGGAAGTACTGAGCTCGGAATACATTAAGTTCGCCAAAGCAAAAGGTTTGAACTTACAAAAGATTTACTACCAACATGCACTTAAGAACACCATGCTGCCAGTACTGACGGTAGGTGGCGTGCAGATTGGTACCATGGTGGCTTACACCATCCTAACCGAAACCGTATTCCAGTGGCCGGGTACAGGCTTTCTTTTCCTAGAGGCAATCAACCGTGTCGATACACCGTTGATCACAGCTTACGTTATCTTTGTTGGTCTGATTTTCGTGGTAACCAATACCATCGTTGATTTGCTGTACGGAATTATCAACCCAACTGTGAACTTAACTGGAAAAGGAGCTTAATCATGAGCCAATCAAATGTAACACCAGCTCCTGAAGCCGCTCCATCTGCATGGCAGCGTTTTAAAGAGTCGGACTTTTTGTATTACTTCAAGCGCGACAAAGTGGCGATGGCAAGTTTTACGGTCTTTATGATGTTCTTAGTGTTGGCATTAGCTGCGCCAATTCTAGCTCCGACTGACCCGTATGATCTGACGTCTATCGACATCATGGATTCAGAGCTACCACCGTCTTGGATGGAAGAGGGCGATGAGCGTTTTGTTCTTGGTACTGATGAGCAAGGCCGTGATATTTTATCGACCATTCTTTATGGTTCTCGTCTGTCTTTGACGATCGGCTTTTTAGCCGTCGGTCTTCAGTTGATTCTGGGTATCATCATTGGTTTGTCGGCGGGTTACTTCGGTGGTCGTATCGATAGCTTCTTGATGCGCTTTGCGGATGTTCAACTATCGTTCTCAACCATGATGGTGGCGATCATCGTATCGGCCATTTTCAAAGCCAGCTTTGGCAGCGATTTTTACAGCCAATATGCGGTGGTGATGCTGGTGGTGATCATCGGTGTGGCTGAATGGCCGCAATACGCACGTACCATTCGTGCTTCAGTACTGGCTGAGAAGAAGAAGGAATACGTAGAAGCGGCACGAGTGATGGGCTTTAAAGCGCCACGCATCATGTTCCGTCACATCCTGCCAAACTGTCTATCACCAATCTTGGTTATCTCGACGGTACAGGTAGCGAATGCGATCATGTCGGAAGCGGCACTGTCATTCCTAGGTTTGGGTCTTCCTGTTGATCAGCCGTCACTAGGTGCGCTGATCAGCATCGGCTTTAACTACATCTTCTCAGGTGCGTGGTGGATTACTGCATTCCCAGGCATCGTGTTGGTTACACTGGTTCTGGTTATCAACTTATTGGGTGACTGGTTACGAGATGTATTCAACCCGAAACTGTACAAAGGTTAAGAATTTTCCCGCCAAGCGTTGTAAATTCGCTTAATTCCTTCCTAAACTGAGAGCCGGATGCAAATTCCGGCTCTTTTTTTGCTAGTTATTCTTTGTTCACATTTTTTTGGCGCTTTGCCGCCATAATGACCTTACCCACTAATTTAGAGTGAAGTGTATGGAAATGAAGAAGGCACAACACCCATCTCGTATCTTCCAAGCAAGTCTAGCTCTCGGCTTGTTGCTGGTATGCGCCCAGTTTTCTAGCCCAGTATCGGCGGAGGAGTTCCTTTGCCAAGCTACTCAAGCCAGCGAGAAAGAACTGCCGATGCTTGAGAAAACGTGCCCAATTGGTAACGGAGTATGGGGAAAGAAAGTGCCGCAAGGAGGCAACTACCTCTACTGGATTCAATGCGGATTACTACCAAAGCCAATGTCACTCGCGAAAGCAAAGCCGCTTTACAGCAAGATTACGACTGACGTGTGGATGAAGCCGGAGTCCAAAGGTTATCGCTGTTTGATTGGGCCTTACAAAGATCTGTCTGATGCGAGGGGGGATTTGCGAGGAGTCAAAACCTTGTCGAATTACAAAGAGGCGTTCATCCGCGTGGTTGGAAAAGAGAATAAACAGTCTACGACACCATCTAAACCCGCTGTGCCGTCGAAATCAGCCGCATCTTCGGTTAAGCCAACACCGACGGTGACCCCGAAATCCGCGCCAGTTCCTGCCGTGCGAGCTGATACCGACGCCTTTACAGCGCCGGCAGAGAAGTCAAAGACCAAGGCAAAAAATACACGTGATAATTCTTCTTCCAAGCCTGTTGCTAAGACCAAAGCGAAGCCAGTTGTGAGCGGGAATGATGACATTGAAGTTCGGTTGAGAACCTCCTTACAAGGCAAAACGTACGTGGTGCCATACTTACTCGACCACCACAATCAGTTTTACATGGAATACGGCAAGCCGTGGAATCGTCTCAACTACGAAAACTCGCAAAAAGTATGTCAGCAACTGGGTATGAGCTTAGCCAGCCCTGCAGAATTCAAAGTGTTGAGGGCGTCTGGTGTGATGGAAAAAAATCAATGGCCACTGCAACTGCCGTATTGGGGCAAAGGTAAGAAAGGTTTGTTCGCAGATCGTGAGCCAAACCAGCTCACCGGAACCTCATTATTGAACGTAGTGTGCGTGAAATAACGACTCAAATATTGCGGTCAAAAAGATAGAAGAAAGCCCCGAGTTCGGGGCTTTTTTGCGGCCTCAAATATTATCGCTATTTGAGTGGCGTTTCTTTGTGACAGTTAGAGCAGATATACACTTCTTTGATGCCGACCAAGCGTTCCCAAAGCGTTCTGCGTCTTCTACGCAAATGCACGCTATCACAGCAAGGGTTAACGATGGTTGCTTTAGTCATCATCGCCAGGCTCCAAAATCGGGAGCGAACTCGCGATGCTCGTCATGGCTTCTTTGTTGTGAGAGTACAGACCATATTCCGGCGCGGATTCATGACCGTTTTGCTCTTTACTCCAACGAATACCGATGTAGAAGTTACCAAAATCACGGTTGATGTAACGATGACGAGTTTTGTAATCTGACTCTGAGCCTGTTTCTTTTAGAATCAGCAGCTCACGGCCTTCATCACTCTGGATTTCCCAATTACCTGGAGTTTGGAATCCTGTTGGCATGAACGACGTGTAGTTGTAAGTATCAGCGTCGTACTCGTACGTACCTGACGAGTATTTCAGGACTTTGTCGTCGCCCGAGCCTTTACTTTCTACCATCAAGTCATGCTCTACCGTGCCGTGTTTGATGTGTTCTGCAACCGAAAGTGATTCTGCAAATGGTGTATTGCTTGAATCCATCCAGAACAGCTCATCATCTGAGATTTTAACGATCATCTGAGTGCCGTTATGCTCGGTTGTGTGCTGGTACAGCATTTCATACTCTTCGCCGTAGCTGTTGTATAGCTTGCCGTCTTTCAGCTCGACGTCTTTACAGCCTTTATTGTGGTATTCCGCGTAACCAGTTTGTTGGTCCAAATCGGAAAGAATAGCGTAGGCATCGTGTTCCCATGTGTTTTCTAGGAAGTCGCTGATGCTCGCTTTGTACTCTTGATTCATCTCATCATGGTTTGAGCCCCAGCAGAATAGTAGGCCTTCAGAGTCTTGCATCAACATGGCATAGCCAATTTCACCGTCTTTTTGTGCAAAGCTACCCATTTTCCACTCTTGACCGTTGAAGTGCTCGTGAGTGAAGCCCAAAGTCGGCACTACTGGTGGTGGCGTGACGCCTTCGATAACCGTTGGCATGCTGAGCGCAATCTGTACCGCGGTATGGCCATCTGTTGCGCTAATCGCAAGTGCTGCACCAGCTTCGCTCGCTTTTGTCGGTGTGCCTTTAATGGTGACAATCGCATTGTCATCCTCAGATACTGTTAGACCTTCAATGTCCACATAGTCCGCTGAGTAGTCGGTGATATGACCGTCTTTATCTTGGAACAAGCTAGAAATATCGAGCGTTTGTTCAAATACTTCACCTTGTTGTAGGTACCAACCATCAACGATGGACTGTAGACGCGCTTGTTCTGTTTCCACAACCGTTGGTGGTAAGTTTGCCGATTCGATTTCGAACTTAAATACGGTGCTTACCGTACCCAAAACCTTACCTGAAGAATCAATGTCTTGCGCCGTTAGGACGATCTCAAAATCACCAGCTTTTTCTACGATAGCAGTCGGATATAGAACAATCAGATTGCCAGTTTGCGCAACTTCAATGCCTGTGCCTGCTAAGTTGTGCGTCAGTTTGGTTGTCACAAGGTTTTGGTCTTTGTCTGTGAACAGACCTTCGATGTTTAGTTCAACGCCATCAAAGCCTGCGCCTTGTACGATTTTTGGTAATTTGCCAAGCTTATCTTTAGCAGCCTCTTCGACGGTTGCGTTTACGGTTAGCTTGTTATTGATTGCCGTTTCAGGTGCTAAGTTGTCGCTATTTGGGGTCGCGTCAGTGATGATTGGGCGTAGGCTTGCATCATTGATGTTTTCGCCGGATGCGATAAGACGATCGACTTCTTGGTTTGCCGCTTGAGCAAATTCAGTGGCCTTTTTCTCGTAGTTAGCTGGGTTTTGCGCTTTTGAGTCGGTCAGAATCTGAGCGGTTTTATGTAGTTCGGCGTTTTTTGTCGCACCTTCAACAAAATCACTGTACAGATCAATTGGTGCTTCTTCTGAGCCTCCTAGCGCTTGGTTTACCTTGGCTTTTGCGTCCTCTTCACTAATGGATGGATCTTTTGCCATTTCAATCGCAACAAGGTCTGTGATAGGTGAAATCACGTTTGACGATGTTGGTGCACGGAACACGATTTCGTGGGCCATGGCTTGGCCTGGATGATCCATATCAACCGTGTATTTGCCAGCGTACTCTTTAGCATCCAAAGCGATAAGCTGTTTCTGCTTTGCACCGTTTGGTGTAATGGTTTGCAGTGCTAGAGTGTTTTCTGGTTTTGCATCCAATTTAAGCTGACCTTTCTCATCGGTCAGACCAAGGAATGTTTCTAGAGTGTCCCATTGGCCGTTGTTGTTCGTATCTTCAAAAACAACTGCATGTTTGAAGTAGCCGTCAAAGCCTGTGATCACAACACCGTTGTTAGCACTGCTTGAACCACCATCTGAACCGCCACAGCCAGTAAGAGCGATAGCCACTGACGCTGCTAATAAACTCACCTTATTCATTATTCATTTGTCCTTGTTTCGTTTCCGAATGAGAAAGTCGCTTTTTTATTGTTTTTATCTTTCAATCTCACTAGTGAGATTGAAGAGAGTGGTGTCTTTTTAATGACTATTGAGCCTAGGTTCAAGACACGAAAAACCGCACAAAACCCGTAAAATTTATTTCTATTTTTTGTCTATGATGGAAAATTGATAATTTGATCACGGTTCCAGTTTTATTTTGGGGATGATTGTTTTGTCAAAATAACCACCTGTAAAGAAAGGTTTATTGGGTATCGCTAAGGACAGGGGCGTGATAAATCATGTTGATCTTAAATTCCTCAACGCGATCAGCAAATTGAGGATGAGGTTTAAGCACATAACTGTAGACTTCGCCTGGAATGAATATGTCGTAATCTGTGTATTCAAGATTGTAAAACATAAATGTTCGTTGCCAGTAATCATCTGGCCATTCAGCACAATGTATTGGAGTTATGCCGTCAAAATCCATTGAGCTAGAGATAATATCGGCAAACTCTCCTCGCCCCGCTACGATAGAGCTGTACCAGTAAAATAAATAATCATGACAAAATAGGTCATGTTGGTTTGATTTCATATTGAGATCAGAGTCCAGCTTGTGCACTGGTTCGTTACCCTGAACACTTCTATCAAATATGTAGTTGCTAGCAGTCCCGTTTATGTAACCCCCTCCTGAAATGGGAAAGAGGTAGTCAAACAACGTTCCTTGATATTCGTACTCACCAGTGTGGACATTGATGCGTTTTTCCATCGATTGCTTGTTTTTTTGCATGGTATAGCTTTCGAATTGTTTGCCATCAAACACGGTGGTGAAATAGTTCTGAGTCTCTTTATGAACCTGAGATGCGTATACCTTTTTGGTGGTCCAAATTTGGCGTACGCCGTGGACATAAACAATCAACGAGTCATCACTGATTTTGTACTCACCCACCTTTTTTAAGTCTCCCTTTTCAGGACACTGGTGTTTGTTGTTTGAGGCGGCATAACGTACCTCGTCATCCTCAAACTGAAACGCTTCGCAATACACCACTTCATACGCGTACGCGGTACCGCCAAGATTTTGCGTCGTCTCCAAGCGATAGACAGTGTCGCCAATTAACGGGTGTTCCGTGTCATTGTGACCTGGAGTGACAACAGGCAACTCAAAACGTGTTGTGACCCACGCATGGTCGCTGTCGCCGTGGTAATCATCACGCGCCGCTACCGCCAGGTATGTGGTGGTTTTAATGTTCTCTGGTGCACCTAGCACCATCATTTGTCCTTGGTTTAGCACCCTTAATCCATTGGCGTTTTCGAGCCAAATCCGAGTGGTGAGGAGATCACCATCCGGATCTTCAAACAGTTGGTTAAGATTGAGCGAATAGCTAATCGGAGAGTTTTGGTTGAGCTCCCAAGCATAAATAATGGTTTGTAGCTGTTGTTCCACCGTGAGGTTGATGATGGGTTTATTGTTCTCTGATGGGTCCTCTTTTGAGCGGCTGTCTTCATAACCCACAGACGAGTCGTAAAAAGAGCCGTCTTCTGTAGTATGAAATGGGTTCGTAACTGGCCCTGGTTGTCCTAAAATGGCAGAATTGAAGGCGTCATCACCGTCTTTTGTGTGGGCGTTCTCCAACGCAGAACCTGTCAACGCTTGCTTTACTTCAACTAAAGATGTGCGCTCATATTGACGATGTGTTCGCGTGGTTGATTGGCTCGTGCTGTCTGATGAGTCCGCCGCGGATGCCAAGCTGGATTCGTCTGACATGCAGTATACGCCGAGCAAACCGACGCAGATTGTGCCGATTATCCAAAACTTTTTGCTTATCATTACGCGTGCGCCATTCGTGATTGCAACCAACTGCGAGAGAATTTTAGGTCTTTCTCTATTAAGCTCGCGCTGCACTCGAGCAGTTCACTGATTTCTTGGTTTTTCATTCCCATTAAATACTTGAGTTTGAGTGCACTTGATTGGCGTGGGTAACGGCTACTGAAGTTATCCAGAGCTTTATCCATGATGATCAATTGTTCGAAGCGATCTTCTTCATCTCTCATCAACGTAATGTGTTGGCGCTTTTGCGCTTGGTGTGAGCGTGCGTTATCGATCAAGATTTGACGCATCACTTTGGCGGCCATCAAAAAGAAATCACGTTTTGTTTCAATTTCACTCATGTCGCAGTTGGACATCTTCAGGTAAGCATCGTGAATTAATGCCGTGGTGCTGTTGACGCTATCGGCCAATACCTTGTTGTCGGTGCCGTACTTTTCCGCGTTTCGTTCACGCTCGTGTTGGGCGATCTTACGTAACTGCAAATACGCAAATTGGTAAAGCTCACTCTCGGCTTGTTTATCACCAGATTGCCATTGTTGAATGATTTGTGTCAGTGCTACTGCTGTTGCCATGGTTATACATCCTCGCTCACTTTGACAAATTCAGAAATGGTGTGGGTTTCAATGCGATCAGAGCCGTCTCGGTTGCGGAGAACATCTTGTTGATAGCGATATAAAATGCCTTGTTCCCAAGTTGCGCCAGCGGGCAGATATTCCCAAGTGGTGTAATTGATTTCGGCAGGGGTCGTTGACCAACGTACCATGACATTCATTTGCGCAAGCTCGGCTTTGGGTTCGTCATTGTTGACCCACCACATGTCCGCATACTCTTGGGTGACATCTTGGGTGACATCTTGGGTGTATAGGCTTGCGTCGGTTGGACAGGTGTCTGCATTGTGCGGCAGTCGCATGACTTGTTGGTGGCGCATCAATAGGCACGATTGTGTCATGGACTGCTGGTGGTATTGGGTCTGCTGCCATACCCCGAGGTAGTCGATGTCGTGTTCGTTCGTGTTGGGGTAGGTAAACCACAGCATTTCTGTACGATTGTGGTGGTGGATGTTTTTTTTACGCCCAAGGCCTTGTACTTTTTCCATCAGTAGCTCAGTACTTGGATCAAAGTTGAGTGCAACGGAGCGATATTTCCAGTCGCCTTCATCATCAAAGTCTTCGAGAGAGAAGCCATTCAAATCGTTGCGGGTGCATCCAGTGATTGAGCAACCGACGATATTAAACCAATCCGCAAATTTGCTTATCGGCTCGACAATGTCTTCCGTGATAGGGCGCTTCATCGAGAGGAAACAGCCTTGAAAATGGTCGCCAACGCTTGGATGTTCAATCAATGAATCTTTGGTGATGGTGAATCGAGTTTCACCAAACGGAGGGCGATATTTAGGATGATGTTGATAACGTAAATCGTAAGCACAAGCGCGGCCTTGCCAATCTTTCTTTTTGATCACGATGTTTTTGAACGTCATGCCGCGAGGTTCGAAGATGATCTCATCTGAGGCAAAGTTTTTCTCAATGTACAGCTGGCTTTCGTTTAAGTGCTCGATTGCCTCATCGACAGACACCCAGTCGAGATTGAGGTGACGTTTGGCGTCATCCAGATAATTGAGGTCAAGGCCCTTGAGCTGGTTTTGAAAGCGAGCATCAGACAACACGCGGTTGGCTAAGACAATTTCCTTTCGATTCTCAGGTGTGCTGTCGAGAGAGAGCAGCAGGCGCGTCATATTGATGCTACGACTGGGTTTGGTTGTTGCCATCGTCGGTGTAAGCACTTCTTGGCTCGATAAGGTTGTCAGCAGATACCCCTTATCATCGTTGCCAAGGAAGAAGCTAATCACATCACCAGGTTGGTAGTGAAATGCCCCTTGTTGGGTAACGCCAGTGATATTGGAACTGGTTTTGTAATACAAGCCAGTCACTGGTGCATCGATAAAGTAGCCTTGCTTCAAGGTTGAAGTGGGCGGGTGTGAAGTGGCAGCATAAGTGTCTGCTGCTAACGTGGAGGTAGCCGTCAATGCAGACAGCCAAAATACCACTGAACGTGTATACATTTTGTTTTAAGCCTTATTGGTTGGTGCTGTCCTCAGACGCACAATTTGGCTGACAACTCATTGGAGTAGTTAGGTGCTTCTTTGGCACCGGTGTCATCATCGCCAACAACATTTTTTGTTTTATATGTTTGGGGATATCTGGATTAGAGAGTATCCGCCTTCGTGTTAACTCCATCATGGAGCTCACCGAGAGGTGTTCGACATTCTGCCCCTTCGCGTGGAAGATAAGGCGGGTCATTTCGTACATCATATCTTCTGCAATCTTCTTCTCTTGTTGCAGTTGGATATTCTTTTGCATCATGGCGCTGCCAAATAGCACACCTGAGAGCACGATGATGCCTGACAATGCAGAAGCAAGAGGGCGCCGTTGCACCAAGCGAAAGGCGCTATACAACGGCCAGTGTTTTTTCTGCTCGATAGGGCGACGTTCGATAATTCGCTCGATATCAATGCGTAGCGCTCGCACATCTGGGTATCGCACTTGGGTGGCTGGACGCGTCGCCCGTCTTATCACCCAATACACATCAGACCAAACCGCTGGTGACGGAAACATCAACGCGAGGATTTTGCCCAATGAATAAACATCGCTTTGTTCTGTCAGTACTTGTCCTGCCTGTTGCTCAGGGCTGGCAAAATTTTGGCTAAACGCAATCAGTGCCGAGGGTGCTCCCTCTCGGGTGGAGTGCGCTTTTTGAGTTAAGTTGAAGTCGAGCAGTTTGGGTCGTTTGCTACGATCAATCAGTATATTTTCTGGTTTTAGATCGGCATGCAAAACATGATGCTGGTGGGCGTGCTCCATCGCCTGACAAATCTGCTTAAACAGCAGCAGTTTTTCTGTCTTTTCCAGCTTATTTTCTGACAGGTATTCATCTAAGGTTTGACCAAATACCCGCTCCATCACGATGTAAACTGAATCTTGATGAAGGCCGCCATCAAACACTTTCGCTATGTATGGATGGTTTAGGCGCGCGAGCAGTTGTGCCTCATCGAAGAGTGCACGTTGTCCCAGCACATTACTCAAATTGCTTTGAATAAACTTGATGGCCAGATCTTGTTCGAACGTTTCATCTGCACGTAGGGCGGCGTAAACGACACCCATGCCACCGCGACCCAACTCATGAGTTAGGCGATACTTACTGATGACTTCTCCGCTTAGATCGACGTCTCGGTTCGTAGCCTGGTGAGCACCAAAGTAAAGTAACTGCGTTAGTTGTTCTTCAGGTGTCTCGTGGGCTAAAAGAGGAACGAGTTGTTGATACAGCTCAGGTTGACTTTGTTGCAATGCTTGGAGGTATTGCTGCTTTTGGGAGTCGTCCAGATCAAGCAAGTGATAGTAAATCTGGGTTTCGCTAGAGCCTAACTGCACTGTGCCTAATGTCTTATTCTTTTAGGTACGGCATTTTATAAGAACTTTGATATAAATGTCATTTATTTATTCGGCTTTGACTCACAATGTATGAAACGCAATTTGGTGGCTAATAGAATAATAACGTCATGATTTTGCGAATTATTTTCACTGAGCTTGTCGGCAGAGACTCTATTCGTCATAATGTTACTTGTAACATTACTGATAAATCACATATTTATGGCTCAACAGAATAAGAAAACTCGCACGACATTGCAGGATGTCGCAGACCAAGTTGGCGTCACGAAGATGACGGTTTCACGTTATATGCGTAACCCTGAATCGGTGGCAGAAAAGACTCGGGCCAAGATTGCGACTGCGATTGAAGAGATGGGATACATCGAAAACCGCGCCCCCGCTATGTTGTCAAAGTCGTCCAGTAAAGCCATTGGTATTTTACTGCCCTCATTGTCCAACCAAATTTTTGCTTCCTTTGTTCAGGGCATCGAGATGGTGACCAAAGCCAATGGCTATGAGACGCTTTTAGCGCATTTTAGCTACGATGAGCTTGAAGAAGAACGCAAGATCGCGTCATTACTCTCTTATCAGGTCGATGGACTTATTCTAACTGAAAGCCATCACACGCCGCGTACATTGCAAATGATAAAAAATGCAGGGATCCCTGTAGTGGAAACCATGGAACTACCACCAAAGCCGATTGATATGGCGGTTGGGCTAGATCATGAAGATGCCTCGTACACGGCGGTTAAGCAGATGCTAGATTCAGGTAAGCGTACAATCGTTTATTTTGGGGCGCGTTTGGATACGCGAACCAAGCTGCGTATGCAAGGTTATGATCGCGCGATGACGGAAGCAGGGCTAGAGCCTAAGCACGTATTAACGGGTGACCACTCTAGCTTCTCTTTAGCGCATGATTTGCTTGAACGCGCGCTAGAAACTCACCCAACGCTTGATGGCGTATTCTGTACCAACGACGACATCGCGATAGGGACCATGCTGAGCGCGCAACAACGTGGCATTCAAGTTCCGCAGCAGCTGGCGGTAGTGGGCTATAACGCGCTGGATATTGGTCAAACCATCAGCCCGAAACTGACTAGCGTCGATACACCGCGTTTCAAAATCGGTGAAAAGAGCGCAGAGCTTTTGATCGCGCGTCTGAAAGGTGAAGCGCAAGAAGAAAAAGTGGTTGATATGGGGTATCAAATTACCTCAGGAGAGAGTGTTTAACTCGCAGTTAACCGCTCTTCGTATTCGCTCATCAATGGTATTGGCAGGTTAGGGTATGGCACATCAGCTGGATGCATTGGATCTCAACTTAATGCGTTTATTAAAAGCCGTGGTGGAAAACCGCAGCATCAAGCTGGCCGCAATGCAGCTTGGCATTTCTCAACCGAGCGCCAGCCGCGGCGTAATGAAGCTTAAGCAAGTGTTTGATGACCCGCTATTTGTGCGTAAAGCGCATGGGGTAGAGCCATCTCCCATGGCGATTCGCCTTGCCGCCGAATTCGATAACATGATTGCACCACTGGAAAAAGTGGTGCAAGAGTTTGAAGTATTCGACCCTCAGCAATATCAAGGACAGATCGCGATTGTAACCGACCCTTATTTGATGGATGAACAAGGGCAGCGATTGCTAACTGGCTGCCATCGAGCGTTCCCTAAAGCGCACTTTGCCTTTTCCAGTTGGAACAGTTACTCGCACGATGAAATGCTCGAAGGTGAGCACGATTACTGCATTCTTGACCAAGAGACCGAACTGTCGAAAGACATTTACATGCGCCCGTTATTCGTTGAAAAACGAGTGATTTTGGCGCGTAAAAACCATCCGACCTTGTCGAAAGTCAGCAATGATTGGGACACGGTCTCCAAGCTGCCCCTTGTTTCTTTGCCTGCGCCCGCGTCATATAAACCGCTTTGTACCGTGGAGTCCGAGTATCGCCGCATGGGCTATGAGCCCGTGGTGTTATTGAAATCCTATAATTTGCGCGTGGCTTGCCAAATGCTGCAAGAAACCGACGCAATTATGTATGCCAGTCAAAGCTCGGCATTGTTGATGCCGGAACTGGCGTCTTACGCAATGCCACTCGTCAACCGTGAGTTCAGTCAGTTTGTGGTCTCTGGCGGTTTCCTTCAAACCAACCGCAACCATCCTTTGCACAGACACCTGCATAAAGTGGTGCGACAAACCCTCAATACGCCGCTGATTTTTACGCAGTGACGTCACTTTATGGCATCGGCTGAATGAGAGAGCTGGTGCTTTAACCTTTTCAGTATTGTGTGATTACATAGACAACTTACTTCTTAAGATATTCAAAAATGAATATCTCAATTACCTGTCTCTTTTTCCTACCCAGCGCTAACCTTATCTCAAATAGTCAGGAGAAGTGGCTCATTTTTATCTTTTTAACTTTTTGAATGTCGATACAGGTACGCGACATTCACCATTCTCCGTTATGCATTTTTTTAATTTCTGATGGAGGATTAATCATGCTAGTTGCACGTCTATTTTTATTGCTCGCCATCGTTGCCGAAGTGGCTGGCACCAGCACTATGTCTCTTATCGGACAAGGGCACGGGTGGTGGGGCTACATCGTAATGTATGTGCTGATCGCAATCTCTTACTACTTTCTCGCGTTTGCCGCGAAGAAAATATCGATCGGTGTGGCATACGCTGTCTGGGAAGGGTTGGGTATCTCGTTGATCACCGTGGTGTCGATCATCGCCTTTGATGCCAACTTAAACCATCAAGAGCTGTTTGGTTTGATGTTAGCCGTTGTCGGCATTGTGTGTGTGACTTTAGGGGAATCACACGATCAACCTAACGCTGAGAAAAACGCCGATAAACCGGCAAAAGAACGTTCATTTTCTGCTAGTACAAGGTGCGAATCATGAGTCAATTTTTTACGATGTCATTTGGATTTGTCGTGATGGCTGCCTTGGTCGATATCATGGCCAATATGGCGCTGACACGCTCAAAAGGTTTTAAATACAAAGGCTGGGGCATTGCGGCGATTGTGTTGGTACTAACAGCATTCACGCTGTTGGCACAAGCGGTTAAAGAGATCGATTTAGCCATTGCTTACGCCTCTTGGGGCGCGATCGGTATCTTGGGTACCGCAGTGGGTGGTGCCTTGCTGTTTAAGCAGAAACTCAAGCCAATCGGCTGGTTTGGTATCTTTGTGGTGATTGCTGCGGTCGTAGTGATGAAGACCGCTTGATGTAATTTACTGAATGCTAGATATCGTCATTCTGAGCAGCAAGAGACGAGCGTGATTCAGAATCTACCAACAAAAAAATGCTGTGGAAGAGGTGTTTTCTCTTACTTCACAGTACGTTGATAGTAGATTCCTGATCTCGCTTAGGCTCGTCGGAATGACGGATTCATTAGTTTATTGAAAAAGAAAAATGACCAATCCCACATCTCGTCATTCTGAACAGCGAGGGACGAGCGTGATTCAGAATCTACCAACAAAAAAGTACTGTGGTAGAGGTATTTTATCTGGCTTCACAGCACGTTGATAGTAGATTCCTGATCTCGCTTAGGCTCGTCGGAATGACGGACTAATTCGTTTATTGAAAAAGAAAAATGACCAATCCCACATCTCGTCATTCTGAACCGCGAGGGACGAGCGTGATTCAGAATCTACCAACAAAAAGTGCTGTGGCAGAGGGGTTTTCTCTGGCTTCACAGCATTTTGCTATTAGATTCCTGATCTCGCTTAGGCTCGTCGGAATAACGGATTCATTCATTTATTTAAAAAAGAACAGTGACCAATCCCACATCTCGTCATTCTGAACCGCGAGGGACGAGCAAGGTTCAGAACCTACCAACAAAAAAGTGCTGTGGCAGAGGGGTTTTCTCTGGCTTCACAGCATTTTGCTATTAGATTCCTGATCTCGCTTAGGCTCGTCGGAATGACGGACTAATTCGTTTATTGAAAAAGAAAAATGACCAACCCTAAAGTTCGTCATTCTGAACAGCGAGGGACGAGCGTGATTCAGAATCTACCAACAAAAAAGTGCTGTGGCAGAGGTGTTTTCTCTGGCTTCACAGCACGTTGATATTAAATTCCTGATCTTGCTTAGGCTTGTCGAAATGACGCGGTCTTTCTTCTCGCCTTAAACAATGAAGCTTGCGCCTTCTTCTGCGCTAGAGACGTTTTGGCGGATCACGCTAAACAAGCCTCGTCCCCATGTTTGTTGGGTACATTCGGTGTCGAAATGAATCAACTCGCGACCAGTGGTATCGCTTAAGTTGTTCAGTTCGCCCGTTTGGCAATCCAGACGAATCAAATCCCCGTTGCGCACCAAACCAATCGCGCCGCCACGAATGGCTTCTGGAGAAACATGAATCGCAGACGGAATTTTACCTGACGCGCCAGATAAGCGACCGTCAGTAACCAGCGCCACTTTAAAGCCCGCTTTTTGCACGTTACCTAAAATTGGCATCAGCTTGTGCAGTTCAGGCATGCCGTTTGCCGCTGGGCCGTTGTGTGTGACTACAACGATGCAATCTTTGTTCAGCTCACCACGTTTGTACGCGGCTTCCACTTCGTGTTGGCATTGGAATACGATCGCTGGTGCAACAATCACGCGTTGCTCTTCTTTCACCGCAGACACTTTCACCACGGCTTTGCCCAAGTTGCCAGTCAGTACGCGAGTGCCGCCAGTGTTTTGGAAAGTGGCGTCCGGTTTGGCGATCACGTCACCGTCTTGGCTGCCTTGGCACGGTGTCCAAGTCAGTTGGCCATCGATAAGGCTCGGTAGCGTCATTTGGTCTTCAAATTCACCAAACACGGGTTTCACATCGCGATGCAAAAGCTCGGATTGGTTCAAGCGGTGCAATAACGCAGGCACGCCCCCCGCGTCTTGGAACGCGTTCATATCGGCTGGGCCGTTCGGGTAAACGCGAGCTAACAAAGGAACCACATCCGACAGATCGCTGATGTCTTGCCACGTGAGCAAGATGCCAGCAGCACGCGCCACGGCGATCATATGAATGGTGTGATTGGTGCTGCCGCCAGATGCAAGTAGAGCGATGATGCCGTTGACCAAGCTCTTTTCTGTGACCACCTCGGCCAGCGGACGGAAGTGTGCAGAACCCGCCGTCATTGAGGCGATTTTCAGAGCCGCGTGATCGGTTAACGCTTTACGCAGTTGGGTATGGGGATGGATGAATGCCGAACCTGGCAGCATCAAGCCCATGGCTTCGAACACCAACTGGTTGGTGTTGGCGGTGCCGTAAAACGTACACGTACCCGCAGAATGGTAAGCGCGACACTCCATATCCAGCAGAGCGTCTTTGCCGACTTCTCCCGCTGCGTATTTTTGGCGCACGTCGACTTTCTCTTCGTTGCTGATGCCTGTTGCCATCAGACCCGCTGGTACAAACGCAGTCGGTAGGTGCGCGTAAGACAGTGCGCCCATCAGTTGCCCCGGGGCAATTTTGTCACAGATGCCAAGCAGTAATGTGGCATCAAAGACATTGTGGCTCAAAGACAACGCCGTTGATTGCGCAATTAAGTCACGCGAAAACAGCGACATATCCATGCCTGCTTGACCTTGAGTCACCCCATCGCACATCGCTGGCACACAACCTGCGACTTGCGCTGTATGGCCGTAGTCCGCCAGCACTTTTTTGATTTGTGCTGGGTAGTCTTGGTACGGCTGGTGGGCGCTCAACATGTCGTTGTAAGCGCTGATCAGCGCGACATTGGCATGAGTAAAATCGAGAATATTTTTCTTTTCAGAAGAGCAAGAAGCGGCGACTGCATGGGCTAAGTTACCACAAGATAAACCAACACGGCCTTTGCCAGCTTCGGCTTGCACTTCGGTGCGAGCAAGAAACGCAGCGCGCGCTTCACGGCTGCGCTCGGTCAAACGTTGTGTGACCTCAAGAACAACAGAGTGAGTCATTACGCCACCTCGATCGCTTGCATTTTGATTAGCTCAGCGGCAGAGCGTTCCACCACGTCGCTGATGTCTCCGTCGATACTGACGATCAGAGTTTGAGGCTCGTTGTCTGGGCGCTCTAGCGTCTCGAATTGGCTCTTCACCATGTTTTCTTTCATGAAGTGGCCTTTGCGCATACGCATGCGATTAAGGATCAACTCCATATCGCCATCAAGGAACAGGAAGGTCACGTTGTCGTTGCCTTCGCGGATCTGATCGCGGTAAATCTTTTTCAGTGCTGAACAGACAATAATGCCGTGTTCGTTTTTGCTTTCTAGGCTGTACGCCGCATCACGAATGCGTTCTAGCCATGGCTTGCGATCATCATCGTTCAGAGGCTGGCCCGATGCCATTTTCTGAATGTTCGCTCGTGGATGAAGATCATCACCATCAATGAATTTACGCCCTAGCTTTTTCGCTAGATGCTCACCAATTGTGCTTTTACCACTAGCACAAACGCCCATAACGATGACACTACTACCAGCCATAACTTATCCTCATAACCAAATTTGCGCGTGATCTCAATTTTTGAATTCACTTTAAAATATGGGTTTATCTTATTCATGTTATCGGTAACATGTTACCGGTAACTGAAATAAATGTGAACCATAACACAAACAATAATTCTTAAAGGTGAACCTATGGAGCAATTAACCCAAGCCCCAGATCCTACGTTCCTACTGACGATTGCAGGCCTTGCCATTGCAGCGTTACTCGTTCTGATCATTAAACTGAAAGTCCATGCTTTTGCTTCCCTTACTATGGTGAGTTTAGGCACAGCAATCGCCACTGGCGTTCCTTCTGAGAAAGTCGTATCGACCATGATGGGTGGCTTCGGCGGCACTCTGGCTTCCGTGGCATTGCTGGTTGGTCTTGGTGCGATGATCGGTAAAATTCTTGAAGTGACTGGCGGTGCGAAAGTGCTGGCAGACACTTTGATTGGTCGCTTTGGTAAAGAGCGCGCACCATTTGCTTTGGGCGTCGCTTCATTACTGTTTGGCTTCCCAATCTTCTTCGATGCTGGCCTTGTAGTGATGATGCCAATCATCCTAAGTGTGGCGGCTCGTTTTGGTGGCTCACCAATTAAATACGCGTTGCCTGCTGCCGGTGCTTTTGCGGTTATGCACGCGTTTGTTCCACCACACCCAGGTCCGGTTGCAGCGGCAGAATTCCTTGGCGCAAACATCGGTCTGCTATTGGTGGTGGGTATTTTGGTTGCTATTCCCACTTGGTACCTTGGCGCTTACTTATTTGGCTTGTACGCGGGCAAAAAATTCGATATTCCACTATCTAAAGCCTTCTTTAATGGCGAAGCGATGGTGGATGAGCGCAACGCACCAAAATTTGGCACGGTTATGACCATCCTTGTGCTGCCAGTCCTGCTAATCTGTTTGGATACGGTATTGAACACACTGGCGGTTGCGGGTGTGATTGATGGCAAAACGGCACTGGTTGAGTTCCTACGTATGTTAGGTAAAACCCCAGTCGCGTTGCTGATTACTTTGATTGTCTGTCTGGCTGTGTTTGCCAAAGACTACGGCATGGCAAAACTAGAAAAATTGTGTGGTGAGTCATTGGCTCCTATCTGTGGTGTTATCCTAGTAACGGGTGCAGGTGGCATGTTTGGCGGCGTACTGCGTTCAAGCGGTATTGGTGATGCACTGGCTGACGTTCTTACAGACACAGGTATGCCTGTGATTGTGGCGGCGTTTGTGATTTCAACCTGTCTGCGTGTTGCTCAAGGCTCGGCAACCGTAGCGCTAACCACGACGGCGGCTCTTATCGCGCCAGTTGTGGCAGCATCAACAGGTTTGAGTGAACTAGACCTTTGCTTTATCGTAATCGCGATTGCGGGTGGTGCAACGGTACTGTCTCATTTCAATGACTCTGGTTTCTGGTTGGTATCTCGTCTGCTTGAGATGGATGAGAAAACCACATTAAAAACTTGGACGGTAATGGAAACGTTACTTGGCGGTATCGCGTTTATTATCGTCGCAACATTAAGCTTTATTCTTTAGAGGTTCCCCATGACAACACTTGAACAACGATTAAGAGAAATCAAAATCGTCCCAGTTATCGCAATCAACGACGTAGCACACGCTCTGCCACTGGCAAAAGTGTTGGTTGAAAACGGTTTACCATGTGCGGAAGTGACATTCCGCACCAAAGCGGCGGCGGAGTCGATTCGCATCATGCGTGAAGCGTACCCAGAACTGTTGATTGGCGCGGGCACCGTTCTGACCACAGAACAAGTCGACATCGCAATCGAAGCGGGCGTGGACTTTATCGTTAGCCCAGGCTTCAACCCGACCACAGTGAAATACTGTCAGCAACGTGGCGTGACCATCGTACCGGGTGTCAACAACCCAAGCTTGGTTGAGCAAGCGATGGAAATGGGTCTGCGTACGTTGAAGTTCTTCCCTGCTGAGCCATCAGGCGGCGTAAACATGCTGAAAGCACTGACGGCGGTTTACCCAGTTGAATTCATGCCAACAGGTGGCGTAAGCCCATCCAACGTGGAAGATTACCTAGCGCTGAAATCGGTTGTAGCTTGTGGCGGTACGTGGATGGTGCCAACCGCAATGATGGACAACGGCGATTGGAAAGGCATTGCTGAATTGGTGCGCGCAGTTAAGTAAAACGCACAAACGGCTCCGAAATGCCCCCGAACGTTAGAAAACGTGATACGAAAAAGGGTCATCAAGTTACTTGATGACCCTTTTGCTTTTTGGAATGAAGCGGCTTTAGAAGTGATGCTTCATAAAGCGCTTAATAAAGCGAATGAAATCTGCTTCGGCTAGCTTGGCGCACTTCAATGTTTGGGCGTGAGACAATTCTACATCTCCCAAGCCTTCTGCCATGTTGGTGATCGCGCACACTGCCAATACGGGTAAGCCGCAATGCGCCGCAGAAATCACTTCTGGCACGACCGACATTCCTACCACATCGCCACCGATGATTTGCATCATGCGGATTTCGGCTGCGGTCTCAAAGTTGGGGCCTGTGTAAGAGACAAACACACCTTCATTGAGGTGAATGCCATTGGCTTTGCCAACTTCAAACGCTTCTGCGCGCAGGTCTTTGTCGTACGCATTGGCGAGGCTGAAGAACCTCGGGCCGTACTCTTCATCATTCGGACCGATCATTGGCGACTCAGGCATGGTATTGATGTGGTCATGAAATACCACCAGAGAACCGACGTCGATGCGTTCAGGGCGAAGTGAGCCTGCCGCGTTGGTGACGAGCAGAAACTCACAGCCCAGCTTTTTAAAGGTGCGCACGGGCGTTGTCATGACCTTCATTGAGCCGTGTTCGTAGTAGTGACCGCGACCTTTCATGCACACTACGTCTACGCCGCCCATGGTACCAAGTACCAACTCACCAGAGTGGCCTTGCACGGTGCTAACCGGAAAGCCTTCGAGCTCTTCGTATGGAATGACCACTTTGTCTTGTAGTTCGTCTGCCAATACGCCTAAGCCAGAGCCTAAAATAAACGCCGCTTTAGGTTGGAAGTTTGGTTTGCGTTCGCGAATGGTTTGTAGCGCGCCGATTACTGGATCGTGATTCATGTTAGTCACCTTCTGGTTGTGTGTTGATTCCATTGTGTGATTTTCTGCGCTGGTTATCTTTGCTTTATTCGCTACTATCATCCTTAAAAAGAGGATGATGAAACTCGCTAGGACCTAATGCATGAAGTCAGAACCATTTGAGCGCGTGACGCTGAAGATGCTGCGTTACTTTTACGAGGTCGCACAAACCAAGCATTTCACTAAGGCGGCCGAGAACCTCAATATCACCAATTCGCCGTTGAGCAATCGCATCAAAGAGTTGGAAGAGGTACTTAACGTCAAACTGTTTGAGCGTGATTCAAGAAACGTCATGCTGACGGAGGCCGGGCGATTGTTGGAGTCCAAATGCCAACTGATTTTTCAGACCTTAGATGTCTCGCTCAATCAAGTGCAGCAAGTGGGTTTGAACCAGAGAAACATCTTGCGAGTTGGTGTGGTAAGTAGCGCATTTTGGGGCGGATTTGATCGTCTGTTACAGCGCTTCCATGCTGAGCATGACACTTATCACGCCGACATTTTTGACCTTAACCCAGAGACGCAAAAGAAGCATCTGAGCGAGAAGAAAATCGATGTGGGCATTGTGCGTTTTGCCGATGCACTCAACATTTATCCGTATCAGTCGGTGTCTTTGGGCAAAGATGTGTTTGTGGTGGCGGTGTCGGAGCAACATGAGTTAGCCAGCAAATCTTTGCTGCGGCTCCAAGATTTAAAGACGTGTGAGTTTGCGTTTATGAGTTTGGCGAATTCTGCCTCGGCAAACTTCATCATCAATGCCTGTCTGCAAGAAGGCTTTTCACCCCATATTGGCAAACAAGTGGTGGAGCCAAGCACCTTGATGGCGTATGTAGCAAACAGCAACACCGTGACGTTGGTGCCGTCGACGTTTTCTCAGCATCATTGGCATGGGATTCGTTTTATCAAGCTGAAAGAGTCACTGCGTGCAGACTTGTGTCTGATTCATGATGGTAAGCAGGAGAGTGCTATTAAAGCCGAGTTTATTCGCACATTATTAGAGAATGCGAGTTAAGCATGGGATAACAAAAAAAGGTCATCCTAAGATGACCTTTTCAAATGATTCGCTGAAATCAGCAATGCGATTAGCGCGTAATTAACGCATCGTTACGAACTCTTCAGAGCCCGTTGGGTGGATAGCCACAACAGAGTCGAAGTCTGCTTTGGTTGCGCCCATCTTCATTGCTACGCCGAAGCCTTGGATCATTTCATCTACCGTGAAACCGATGCCGTGTAGACCAACAACCGTTTCTTCTTCGCCCGCACATACAAGCTTCATCTTACATGGTTGACGGTGCTTAGTAACGGCGGTGTACATCGCAGTAAAGCCAGATGTGTAGACTTTGATGTTGTCTTTGCCGTACTTCTCTTCCGCTTCTTGCGTTGTAAGACCGATAGTGCCGATTGGTGGGTGGCTAAATACCACAGTTGGTACCAAATCGTAGTCCATCTTCGCGTTTGGTTTGTTGTTGAACAGACGCTCAGAAAGTTGACGACCCGCTTTCACTGCTACTGGCGTTAGCTCGATACCGCCTTCCATGATGTCACCCACACAGTAGATGCCTTTCACGTTGGTTTCTTGGTATTCGTCTACCTTAATGTAGCCTTTTTCGTTCGTTGCCACGCCAGTTGACGCTAGGTTGATTGCGTCTGTCGCTGGGTGACGACCGATTGCCCAAATCAGTTGGTCAACGTTTTGGCTCTCACCGTTTTCTAGGTGCAGAGTTAGGCTGCCATCGGCTTCTTTTACCACTTCTTTTGGTACAGAATGGGTGTGCAGTTTTGGACCTTCTGCGTCCATCACTTCAACCAACGTATCGATGATCATTGGATCGAAGCTACGCAGTGGTGACTCTTTACGTACGAACAGGTGCGTTTCTGTACCTAGTGCGTGCAGTACGCCAGCAATTTCAACTGCGATGTAGCCAGCGCCCACAACCGCAACGCGTTTTGGTTGCTCTGCTAGGTCGAAGAAGCCGTTTGAATCGATGCCGTATTCAGCGCCTGGAATGTTTGGAATAGTAGGACGACCACCAACCGCGATCAGGATGTGATCCGCTGTGTAGTGTTCACCGTTTACTTCGACAGTTTTTTCGTCAACAAACTTAGCAAAGCCTTTAATCACGTTTACTTTGTTGTTGCCAAGAACGCGATCGTAAGATTGGTGAATACGACCAATGTACGCCTGACGGCTCTCAACCAGTTTGCTCCAGTCGAAACCTTTCACGTCGACATCAAAACCGTAATCTTCTGCGTACAGGTTCATTGCTTCTGCGATTTGCGCGCCATGCCACATCACTTTTTTCGGTACACAACCTACGTTTACACAGGTACCGCCAAGGTCTTGAGCTTCGATTAGCGCAACTTTCGCGCCGTACATCGCCGCACGGTTTGCAGATGCGATGCCGCCACTGCCGCCACCGATACAGATATAGTCAAAATGAGTCGCCATTACTTTCTCCAAGAGCTTATAAATTTTATCTGGTACATAGATAGATTGGGATGACCTTGCCCGAACTCAATGCCACCGTTATCCCACTATCATAAATCGAATGTAACGAATTCCTAAATGGGAAAAAGCGACATTACTTATGACAAATAGCGATGAGAGGCACAAAAAGAAGAATAAGCGCGATGAGAGGGTAAAGTTGAGAGTATAAAAAAGCGCAACGAAAATGTCGTTGCGCTGAGAGGTTTCGGTGCAGATGAGCTTACTCTGGCACAATCCAGTCCACTTTCCAGTGGCCGGTGGCTGGTGCGATCGCGTCTTGCAGGAATGGCAGAATCTCTTTCATCTGGCTTTCCAGTTTCCACGGCGGGTTAATCACAATCATGCCGGATGCCGTCATGCCGCGCTCGTTGGTATCGGGTGCGACACCTAACTCGATTTGCAGAATTTTACGAATACCGAGTGCTTCCAAGCCTTCGATCATATCTTCGATGTCGTGACGGTTTACCACTGGGTACCAAATCGCGTAGATACCGGTTGCCCAACGCTTATGGCTCTGATGAATCGCGCGCACTACATCGCGGTACTCTTTCGCGAGCTCGTATGGTGGGTCAATCAGCACCAAACCACGACGCTCTTGTGGCGGTAAGCTTGCTTTTAGGCGTTGGAATCCGTCCTCTTTGAAGATGCTCACTTGGCGATCGCGATGGAATTCTTGCTCTAACAATGGGTGATCGGCTGGGTGCAACTCGGTCAGTACCATGCGATCTTGTGGGCGGATTTGCGCGCGTGCTACACGTGGTGAGCCTGGGTAGTAACGCAGCTTCTCGCCGTTGTTGAGCACTTTGATGGCATCGATGTAGCTTTTGATGTCTTCAGGAATATTTGGGTTATCCCAAATACGCGCGATGCCTTGTTTGTATTCGCCCGTTTTTTCAGACCATTCGTGAGTCAGATCGTAACGGCCCACACCCGAGTGGGTATCGTGATAAACGAATGGTTTATCTTTTTGTTTCAGCGCATCAAGAATGAGGCTTTGAACGATGTGTTTGACCACGTCGGCATGGTTTCCGGCGTGGAAGCTGTGGCGGTAACTTAACAAATTAAACTCTCGAAACACTCTTTGGCTGAGTGTGGTCTGTGATTTTCACTCTATGGCGGTATTATACTCAAGTAACTTAAAGATGTAGAACTTCCAATCAAATCTGTTCCTCTGATAAGGGGACGCTATTGAAATTTCTTTAAGTCACCCACACTTACTATTGGTAATCGAATTGAACTAGGTGAGTTTCTCGTGCTCAAAGAGTGTGAAATCTCATTTAGGTATAACAAGACTCAAGGACAGAGTAGCGCTCGTTGACTATATGGTCATCGCAGCATAGAGAAAGGGAACGGAGCTCCCCCAATCCATGTTGCTGGCTCGTCTGTACATTGAGTTGGCCTATCTACACAAAATAGACAGGCAATCACAGAGTCAAAACACAAAAGGAATTATTCATGTCTAATCCTCTTCTGACGTTTACGGACTTACCTCCGTTTTCTCAAATTAAACCAGAACACATCAAGCCAGCCGTTGAACAAGCGATTGCTGACTGCCGAGCGAAAATCGATGAAGTTCTAAAAGATAATGCTCACCCAACTTGGGACAGTGTGATTGCGCCAATTGAAGAAGCGGATGACCGCTTAAGCCGCATTTGGTCGCCAGTGGGTCACATGAACTCCGTGGTGAACAGCGAAGATCTGCGTGAAGCGTACGAAAGTTGTTTGCCAATTTTGTCAGAGTACGGCACTTGGGTTGGTCAGCACAAAGGCCTGTACGAAGCGTACAAAGCGATTAAAGCCAGTGATGCATTCGCAACGCTGACTCGCGCTCAACAAAAAACCATCACCGATGCGCTACGAGACTTTGAGTTATCGGGTATTGGTTTGCCATCCGATGAGCAGCACCGTTACGGCGAAATTAGCAAGCGCATGTCTGAGCTCAGCTCTAAATTCTCTAACAATGTACTGGATGCCACCATGGGTTGGACCAAGCACATCACGGATGAGAAAGACCTTGCTGGCATGCCAGAATCGGCGCTGGCAGCAGCGAAAGCCGCGGCAGAAGCAAAAGAGCTCGATGGTTACCTCATTACGCTGGATATCCCATCTTACCTACCTGTCATGACGTACTGCGACAACCAAGAGTTGCGTAAAGAAGTGTACGAAGCGTATGTGACACGCGCCTCTGATCGCGGTCCAAATGCTGGTAAGTGGGACAACTCAGAAATCATTACTGAGCAACTGAGACTGCGTCACGAAATTTCACGCATGTTGGGTTTCAATACTTACAGCGAGAAATCGTTAGCAACGAAAATGGCCGAAACGCCAGATCAAGTGTTGGGCTTCTTGAATGACCTAGCGACACGTGCGAAACCGCAAGGTGAACGTGAAGTCGAAGAGTTACGTCAGTTTGCGAAAAGTGAGTTTGGCGTTGAAGAATTGAATGTGTGGGATATTGCTTACTACAGCGAGAAACAAAAGCAGTACTTGTTCCAAATCTCGGATGAAGAACTGCGCCCGTACTTCCCAGAGTCAAAGGTTGTCAGTGGTCTGTTTGAAGTGCTAAACCGCGTGTTTGGCATGACAGTTACTGAGCGCGAAGGCGTGGACACTTGGCACGAATCTGTGCGTTTCTTCGATATCTTTGACGCTGAAGGCGCACTGCGTGGCAGTTTCTACTTAGATCTCTACGCACGTGAGCACAAACGTGGCGGCGCGTGGATGGATGACTGTCGTGGTCGTCGTATTACGCTCTCTGGCGAACTGCAAACGCCGGTGGCTTACCTAACGTGTAACTTCAACCGTCCAGTGGGCGACAAGCCAGCACTGTTTACGCACGATGAAGTTGTGACACTTTTCCATGAATTTGGTCACGGTATCCACCACATGCTGACGCAAGTCGAAACTGGCGCGGTATCAGGGATTAATGGCGTACCTTGGGATGCGGTTGAATTGCCAAGTCAGTTCCTGGAAAACTGGTGTTGGGAAGAGGACGCGCTTGCGTTTATTTCTGGTCACTATGAGACAGGCGAGCCGTTGCCAAAAGCGATGCTAGATAAGATGCTCGCGGCGAAGAACTTCCAGTCGGCGATGGGCATTTTGCGTCAGCTAGAATTCGGTTTGTTCGACTTTACTCTGCACACCGAATACGACCCAGAAGTGGGTGCACGCGTTTTAGAAACGCTGGCGAAAGTGAAAGAGAAAGTCGCGGTGGTTCCAGCTGTTGAGTGGGCGCGCTTCTCGCACAGCTTTGGTCACATCTTCGCTGGTGGTTACAGCGCGGGCTACTACAGCTATCTGTGGGCTGAAGTGCTGTCATCAGACGCGTATTCTCGCTTTGAAGAAGAAGGTATCTTCAACAAAGAAACGGGTCAAAGCTTCCTGAATAACATCCTAGAAATGGGTGGCAGTGAAGAGCCAATGGAGCTGTTTAAGCGCTTCCGTGGTCGTGAACCACAAATTGATGCGCTATTGCGCCATTCTGGTATTGCAGCGTAAGCGCACGCTGTCTTTCCAAAAATACTAAGGCCAACCATTCGGTTGGCCTTTTTTGTCCATTTTTTATAAAAAATTCACGGATTCACACTGCGGTTAATTGGGTTCTGCAGCGATATCAATGTCTCCGTAGACTGAACCTCATCAATGGCTTGCAGCTTGTCGATCAACACAAATTGCAGTTCTTCAATCGATTTGCACATCAATTTGACGAATATGTTATACGCGCCCGTGGTGTAGTAAGCTTCAACGACTTCGTCGAGCGCGTTGAGTTTTTCTAGCGCGGAATGGTAATCACGAGCTGCGTTTAGGTTAATACCAATGAAGCAGCACACATCGTAGCCGAGCTTTTTGGTATTTACGATCACCTCCGTTCCTTCGATGATGTCAGCCGATTTCATCTTCTCAATACGCACATGGATAGTGGCAGGGCTGACATCGAACTGCTTTGCCATTTCTGCGTAGGGCGTTCTGGCGTCAGCCATCAGTGTTTTTAATATTGCGCGGTCAAGGTCGTCGAGTTTCGGCAGGCTCGCATTCATACTATTATTTCCGTTAGGGATAGAGTTTTACCTCCCTTTTATACTCATAGCGGATAGGATTCACAAGGTTTGGCAGGAGTAACTGCGGGTTAACTCCGAGCTATGGAGATAATGTGCAGCGTTTTCTGGTTATTGTCGCGCTATGTTGGAGCGCGTTTGCCGCGGCCTCAGATCCGAAAGTTTTGGTCGTGCACTCCTATCATCAAGGTTTTTTCTGGACGGATTCCATACAGCGAGGTATCGAGCAGCAATTGGGTGATCGATCGCTGGATATGCGCGTGCTCTATTTAGACTCGAAACGTAACCAGAGTGAGCAGTTTTTCGCTCAGCTTGAATCCTTATATCGTACGAAATTAAGCAAAGAACGATTCGATGCCATTTTAGTGAGTGATAACAACGCGCTTGAACTGATGCAGCGTTTGGCGCCAATCATCAAAGACACCCCGGTTATATTTAACGGCATCAACAATTATCATCCTTCTTTGCACCAATCTCTGAATGCAACAGGAGTAACAGAAGATGTCGATTTGGAGGCAAATTTAGCCCTCATAGAGCGCCTACACCCTGATTACACCCAAATTCTTATTGTCAGTGACCATTCCGTAACGGGAGAGGTATTACGCTATCAAATCGACGATTTTGTACATGAACATCCGCAATATCGCGACAAAATCGTGCAAGTTATTCCCGATAGTATCATTGACTTAAAGCAACAAGTAGCGAAGCTGAATAAAGATAAAGTCGTCCTGTTTTGGACCTATTACCGAGATAAACAAGGTGTGGTTGGCAGTGAACGTGACTGGATTGGCGTTAACAGAGCCTCAAATGCGCCGCTGTTTATGGTGCACGACATTGGCTTAGGGCACGGTGCGGTTGGTGGCGTGATCCAAAGTGGTTATCGGCATGGCATAGAGAGCGCTGAGATACTTGAGTTTGTGTTGGATAACCCTGACCAAGCTCTGCCAGCCGTGAAGAAAAGTGATTCTGAAATCAAGCTCGATTATCAAGCTGTAGTGCGCTGGGGGCTGGGTGCTGAGCAAGAGGTCTCTGCGGTATTTTTTAATAAACCGATGAAGTTTTCTGAGCGTTTTGCCAAAGAAATTCGCTTGTTTGGTAGCCTGTTTGTAGTGATGTCGGTGGTCATTTTGTTGATGGGTTACTATTTACAGCGGATGCGTCGCAGCGAGAGTGCCGCGCGAGAAAGCCAAGCCATCTTAGAATCGATTTTTGATCAGAGCATGCAGTATATGGGCATTTTGGATGCCAACGGTGTACTTAAATCGGGCAATGATCACCTGCAATCTTTGCTGTATCACCAAGGGCTGCGTTTAGACCGACCACTTTGGTTTCATCCCAATTGGAGTGAGAAAGCACAAGCGTTGCTTGAGGCGTATTTCCACGCGCCTCACCATCAAGTGTCGACGTTTGAGGCTGAAATTTGGAGTAAAGAGCACGGTACATTGGTGTTGGAAATTTCACTCAAGCCTTTTTCTCAGCAAGTAGGAAATCAAAAGCAATACTTGTTTGAAGCGCGCGATATCACTAGTCGTAAGTTGATGGAAGATAAGCTCTATCAACGCGAATCAACCCTGCGTAACTATTATGAACAACAGCCTGTCATGATGGTGACACTCGACAGCAATAACCGCATTCAAGAAGTGAATCGATTTGCTCAGCTACTCCTCGGCTACAAACCGATGGACATGCTCGGACACCGCCTAAGGGAGTTTTATTTTGATGACAAGGTACTGTTTCCTCGCCAAGTGCTATTGCAACCCAATCAACAGGTGCATGGGGTCTGGCGACGTGAAGTCGAGTATCGCCATGCAAATGGTCATCGTGTTTGGGTACGTGAGAACATTCGTCCACTGAGTGAATCTGATCAGCTATTGATTGTGGGTGAAGATATTACAGAAACCAAACAGCTTTCCGAGAAGTTGGAATATCAAGCGCGCTATGACTTACTGACAGGGACTTATAACCGAAACCACTTTGAACTAGAGCTCAAGACCGCACTGCGTGAGGTGGACAGCCATCGTCGCGTCCATGCCATGCTGTACCTCGACTTAGATCAGCTAAAAGTCCTCAATGATACGGTTGGGCATGATGCGGGTGACGCGGCGATTCAATTTTGCGCCAGCATGTTAGAGGAAGTGTTGCCATACAATTCCATCTTGGCTCGAATGGGAGGCGATGAGTTTGCGGTACTACTCAAAGATTGCGACGAATACGGCGCGATTAATATCGCTAAACTGATCATCTCGACGTTGAGTGAACATCTCTTTATTTGGGAAGATACACGCTTGTTCATCAGTTGTTCTATCGGTATTCGTATCATCGATCATACGGCAGAGACGCCGCAAATGGTGCACGCTCAAGCAGACTCTGCGTGTCATGCCGCCAAGGAGCAAGGCCGTAACCGCTACAATCTGTTCAGCTTAGATAACGAAGAGCTACAACGTCGCCAGATGGAAATGCAGAGCGTCAATTTGGTGCATGAGGCATTGTCGAATCAGCGTTTAGAGTTGTTTGCTCAACCGATCAAAAGCTTACAACAGCACGATGCTCAGATGTATTTTGAGATTTTAGTGCGCATTCGCAATGGATATGGTGATTATGTTTCTCCTGCACTGTTTATTCCGGCTTCCGAGCGCTACAACATTGCGCATTGGATTGATAAACAGGTCATTACTCAAACGCTAGAATGGTTTGAGCAACGCCCAGAGGTGGTTGAAAAACTCGGCCGTTGTTCGATAAACCTTTCAGGTCAATCTATGGGGAATCAAGAGTTTATCGATTTCTTATTGGAGCGATTGGAACGTTCGTCTATGCCGTGTGAAAAAATCTGTCTAGAAATCACCGAGACAGCAGCGATGAGTAATCTTGAGCAAGCCATTGAGCTCTTCACCAAGCTCAAAGCGTTGGGTTGCATGATTGCATTGGATGATTTCGGCTCGGGCTTGTCTTCATTTGGTTACTTAAAGAAACTTCCCGTTGATATCGTGAAAATTGATGGTCTTTTCGTGCGAGATATCAACGTAAATGAAATGGACCGTGTGATGGTTCGCTCGATCAATGATCTGGCAAAACAGCTAGGCAAAGTGACGGTGGCGGAGTTTGTCGAAAACGAACAAGTCATGCAGCATTTGATAGACCTCGGTGTGGACTACGGCCAAGGCTACGGTATTGGGCATCCTCAACCGCTTTCTGAGTTAGTTGAGCGACTGACGGCTGAGTAGTCTTGTCATATCAAGCTCAACCTAGCATTGAGAGGTAACTTAGGTATACACTCAGCGCCAGTTACCGCGATTTTTTATTGGAGCCTCCTTTTGCAACTGCAATTGATCTGTGAAGACCCGTCTCAACAACCTCATCTGGATGAACTGGCTGCGCGCTGGCAGCTTTCTCACACTGACGAGAGCGATTTTGCTTTGGTGTTGACCACCGAGCGTTTAGAGCTGCGTAAAGTGGATGAGCCAAAGTTGGGCGCTATTTTTGTCGATTTAATTGGTGGCGCAGTTGGGCATCGCCGAAAATTTGGTGGTGGTAAGGGCCAAGCCATCGCAAAAGCCGCAGGTTTGAACAAAGGGGCAACGCCAACCGTTCTAGACGGCACGGCGGGGCTGGGACGTGATGCATTCGTTTTGGCTTCGCTCGGCTGTAAGGTACAGATGGTGGAGCGACACCCGGTAGTCGCAGCGTTGCTGGATGACGGCTTAGCGCGTGCGAAACAAGACCCTGAAATTGGAACTTGGGTATCAGAGCGTATGTCGCTGATTCATGCCTCCAGTCATGATGCATTGGAACAGCTGGCACAAGATGAAGACTTTGTTCAGCCAGATGTGGTGTATCTCGACCCTATGTATCCGCACCCAGAAAACAAGAAGAAATCGGCGCTCGTAAAAAAAGAGATGCGCGTTTTCCAATCGTTGGTTGGCGCCGATTTGGACGCCGATGGTTTGCTAGAACCTGCCATGGCGTTAGCCACAAAACGCGTGGTGGTGAAGCGCCCAGACTATGCAAACTGGCTGAACGAGCAAAAGCCGACTATGGCGATTGAAACCAAAAAAAATCGCTTTGATGTCTATGTTAAAGCCTCAATGGCATAACTTCCTGACCGCTCAACTTTTCTTGTCACAGTACGGTGTATCGTGCTGTGATCAAGCCTCTCTTTCTGAACCGTTACTGATAGTTTTCTCTTGCTAATTCTCCTCCCTGACTGTATATCTAACTAAGAATTATTATTATTTCACTTGTTGTGGTGCGGTCGATAATTGGGAAGCTGGAGTAGTAGAATGGCTAAACGCTTATGTAAAATGAGTCGTAAACAGATCGCGGCGGAGCTTGGCGACATCCATCGTTTAGTTGTCGCACCAAAGTTTGTTTGTCGCTCTTGCGCACGCTCTTCAGCGGCCAAAGATACCTTGTGTAAGCCAGCCGCTATTCCGCCGAAAAAGTGCCAAGACAAGCCATTGAACGAGCAACAATCATGTGGCTTATTGGCTGAAGCGTTGCCAGTACAACCGATTCCTGTGACAACAAAACAAAGCAACGAAAAAGCAGCGATTGTGAAGCGTGTTGTTGAGCGCGTGAAAGAGAAAAAGCAAGCCGAAAAATCCCTGGAGCCAGTAAGAACCGACGTACCAGTATGGTTTGATTTAGCGGATAAAAAATCGCTTAAGAAAGCGAAAAAAGCGCTGAAAAAGCATTATAAGCAGCAGAAGAAGTTGTTAAAAGTAGCGAAAAAGCAACAAAAGTTACTTAAGCGTCAGCGCAAGCTTGAAGCGTGCAATGCCAAGCTAGAGGTGTTGTTGCCAACGTCGCCCAAGGCGTTGATGAGCGCAAGCTCGCAAGTCAAAGTGCATTAATCTAATCCAAAAAAACGCTCTCCAGTTGGAGAGCGTTTTTTATTGTAGGTATGTGTGTTGGGAGCGGTCGCTTTACTTCTTGGCGTAGCTCATTTCGACGCGCTTTTTCACCCAGGTTTCGTTAATCCATAGCGATAGCATGATGATCGCACCGCCAATGGCGAGTCGCATGACATCAACATCGCGGTTCCAAATCACAATGTTCACAATCAAACCCGCCGGAACTAATGCGTTGTTCATTACTGCAAGTGCTCCTGCGTTCACCATGGTTGCGCCTTTGTTCCACGCGAAGTAACCAAAACCGGAAGCAATTAAACCAAGGTACGTCAGAATGCCCCATTGCGTTGCGGTGGTGGGTAGTTTGTCGAGGTTGCCCACCAGAGCGAAAGCCACGGTTGCTACACAAAGCGCACCTAAGTAGAAGTAACCAAACACGGTGTGTTGTGGCAAATCAACCGGTTCACTTTCCATGATGTATTTGTAGCCCACTTGACCAATGGCAAAACAGAGGTTTGCTCCTTGTACGACCAAAAAGCCCAGCAGGAAGTCTTCATTAATGCCTGCAAACTTAATCCAGGCAGCGCCAAATACAGCAATCACCGCGGTAACCAAATACCAAGGTGAAAAGCGACCTTTCAAGAAGTCATAGATCAGCGTGACGTAAATGGGTGTGAATACGGTGAACAGCAATACTTCTGGCACGGAAAGGAGCAAAAAAGATTGGTAGTAGAAGCAGTACATCAGACCGAGCTGAAAGCCACCGACCGTCATCAGTTTCGCGATTAAGGATTTGCTAACGCCGCGGAATTTTAAAAAGGGAATGAAAACCAGACTCGCCAGTGCCACGCGCATGAACACCGAGAACCAAGAATCAACCTGACCAGCGAGGTAAACGCCGATCAGGCTAAATGAGAATGCCCAAAGTAGGGTAACTGCGGATAGATAAGCCATGGATGAGAATCTTTATCAACAACAAATGTGCCCGCAGTCTAACCAAGTTTTAACGTCGCGCCAATCAGTCTTTTAGCGGTACGACCAGCATATCGACTGGAGAGCAGTTAATCAGTTGTCGAGTCGAAGACAGAATCTTGCTCCAGAAATCTTGGTGATGACCACAAACCACCAAGTCGATACTGTAATCTTGAATGGTATCGCACAGCTCATTACTCAAATCGCCACTACCGACCAACGTATGGGCTATTGGGTATTGCGCATATTCTGCGAAATTCGCCAATTGTGTGCGCGACGCTTCCATTGCTTGATGTTGCGCTTCTGCCATATTGATGTCGATAAGCCCGGTGTAGAGCTCTGCGTAGTTCACGTCGATGTGAATAAAAGAGACTTTCGCATCCAGAGGTTTAGCCAGTGATACGGCTTTTTTAATCAACACTTTACTGTCGTCTGACAGGTCGACTGCCACAAGTATGTGTTTGTAACTCATATTGCTATCTCCTTGTAAGGTCATAGTTTTAGATTAGCACTAACCCCCAAAAAAATTTGCTGAAGTGATCTCATATCAGTGTCGTAGGTACAAAGTCTTGTCTCAGTAATCATGTTATAGTGGCGTTATACCCAAGTGACTTTGATATGCTGAAATAAGCGTAGTGTTACTGACTAGAGTTGAAGTGAAACTTCGCCGTGTCTGCCAGACCAAGCTATTCTCGCAGCGTCACTTATTTCGAGGTTACTTGGGTATATTGCATGCACAATAATAGGAGTTAACATGCTGTCTCAAACTATGGTCGAACAATTGAATGAGCAAATTAACCTAGAATTTTTCTCATCCAATCTATACTTACAAATGAGTGCTTGGTGTGAAGACAAAGGTTTTGAAGGTGCGGCTGAATTTTTACGCGCTCACGCCGTAGAAGAAATGGAGCACATGCAACGCCTATTCACTTACGTGAGTGAAACTGGCTCAATGCCAATCTTAGGCGCTATTGATGCGCCAAAGCATGACTTTGCGAGCCTAGGTGACGTTTTCCGCGAGACATTTGAACATGAGCAAATGATCACGGAAAAAATCAACAAACTGGCGCACGTTGCATTTACTAGCCAAGACTACTCAACGTTTAACTTCCTACAGTGGTACGTGTCAGAACAGCACGAAGAAGAGAAGTTGTTTAAAGGGATTTTAGATAAGATCGAACTGGTAGGTGAAGACGGTAAAGCGTTGTTCTTCATTGACAAAGATCTAGCACAAATGGCGAAAGAAGGTTCATCTTCAATCATGGATGCTCCAGCTGCGTAAACGCGTTTTGGGACGTTGTAAGTAGCGGGTAAAGACGAAGTGTTGGTCGTCTTTTTCTCTTGAGCATTGTTGAAGATGTAGGGAGGAAAAGATGATCAGTGGAGACACAATCTTATTTGCGCTAATGGTGGTAACTGGAGTCAACATGATCCGGTATCTCACCGCTCTTCGTTCTCTAATTTACATCATGCGTGAAGCGCATCCGTTGTTATATCAGCAAGTTGATGGCAATGGCTTTTTTACCACCCATGGAAATGTCACCAAACAGGTGCGTTTGTTCCACTACATCAAAAGTAAAGAATATCACCATCACCACGATGAGATTTTTACTGGTAAGTGCGAAAGGGTGCGTGAGCTATTTGTTTTATCGACCGCTTTGCTCGGTGTTACCCTACTCGCGGCCTTCATTCTTTAAAGAATCAATAATCTAGCGAGTTAATCTCCTAGGATTGTACGGGTATGCATAGCGCTTACCGTTTAAGCGCTTTTCCCCTTCGAGATTTGTCGGTAGAATGTCGCGCCTAGAAAGCAAGGATGTGCAATGTGCACATCCTTTTTTATTTCGATTCGATCCCAATCAGTCTAAGAGCTACCGATGAGTAAGAAATTTGATGTTGTTGTAATTGGCGCAGGTGCAGCGGGTTTGATGTGTGCTGCAGAAGCCGGCAAGCGAGGCCGCCGTGTTTTGGTGCTCGATCATGCTAAAAAGCCAGGACGTAAAATCCTTATCTCAGGCGGTGGCCGTTGTAACTTCACTAATTACGACGTCTCAGCCAGCAACTACCTATGCCAAAACCCGCATTTCGTTAAGTCGGCGCTTTCTCAATACACCAACTGGGATTTTATCTCGATGGTGTGTAAGCATGGTATTGAATTTGAAGAGCGCGATCACGGTCAGCTGTTTTGTGTCGATGCGTTTACGGCGAAAGACATCGTGAAGATGCTGCTGGCTGAATGTGATATGCCGAATATCGAGCAGCGTTACCAATGCGATGTTCACTCAATTGAGAAAATCGATGAAGGCTTTCGTTTGCATGCTGGCACTGAGATTGTCGAGTGTGAGTCTTTAGTTATCGCAACAGGTGGCTTGTCGATGCCAAAACTGGGGGCGACACCATTTGGCTATAAAGTCGCGGAACAATTTGGTCTTCGAGTTATCCCAACTACGGCAGGGCTGGTGCCATTTACGTTGCATAAAGAAGACAAAGAAGACTTTGCTGAATTATCTGGTATCGCGGTACCTGCGGAAATTACAGCTGAAGATGGCACCATGTTCAAAGAAGCCCTGTTGTTCACACATCGTGGTTTATCTGGCCCAGCCGTTTTACAGATTTCATCATTCTGGCGAGCGGGGCAAAAGGTGTCGATTAATCTGGTGCCAAACGATGATGTTGCCGAGTTATTAGAACGCAGCCGTGAAAAGCATCCGAATCAGTCGCTCAAAAATACGCTCGCTAAAGTGCTACCAAAGCGCTTGGTTGAAGTCTTGATTGAACGTAAAGAGCTGGTCGATAAACCGCTAAAGCAGTTCAATCAAAAGGAGCTTGCGGCGATTGTGGCGCGCTTAGAGCATTGGGATATCGCCCCGAATGGCACTGAAGGCTACCGAACCGCGGAAGTGACACTAGGCGGTGTGGATACCGATCACTTATCTTCTAAAACCATGGAATGCAAAAACATCAAAGGGCTGTACTTCATTGGCGAAGTGATGGATGTGACTGGCTGGTTAGGGGGCTACAATTTTCAGTGGTGCTGGTCGAGCGGCTTTGTCGCGGGTCAGTGGGTGTAATCAAACGCTACACATCCGCATAAAAGATAAGATAAAAAAGAGCACTGAATCGTATTCCGTGCTCTTTTTATATTCTCATTGTATTCCCACAGCGAGTTACTCGTCTTGATACTTTTCGAGTTTGTTGTAGAGCGTTTTAACGCTAATGCCTAACTCTTGCGCAGATTCCGTTTTATTGCCTTGATTCTCTTCAAGCGTATTGAGAATGGCGGCTTTTTCTAGCTCTTCTAGCGAAACGCCCGCTGGAACAAGGTCTTCGATGCTGGTGCCTGTTTCCAATGGTGGCGTATCGAAGATCAGGTGTTCATCTCGGATAGTGTCATCAGCCAAAATAAACGCGCGCTCGATCGTGTGTTTGAGCTCACGGACATTACCTGGCCAATCGTGTGCAGCGATTTTTTGGATGGCAGAATCAAGAATGGTTTTGGTTTTAGCCTCATTTGCGTTGCGGTGCGCGATAAAGTGCTTAGCCAGACCGACGATGTCACCGCCTCGCTCTCGCAGCGGCGGTATCGTTAATGGAAAGTGCGATAAGCGGAAAAACAGATCTTCACGCAGGAACTGCTCTTCAATGGCGACTTTAGGATCACGGTTGGTGGCGGCAATGATGCGAGTGTTGGCGATATGCACCGTATTACTGCCCACTGGGCGATACTCTCCGGTTTCCAAAACACGCAATAGCTTCACTTGATGCTCGATAGGCATCTCGGTGATTTCATCTAAAAACAGCGTGCCGCCTTCTGCCTGTTTAAATACACCTTGGTGAGTTTTATTCGCTCCGGTAAAGGCGCCTTTTTCATGGCCAAACAGTTCACTATCGACCAATTCTGGGCTAATCGCACCACAGTTAATCGCGATAAAGGGTTGTTGCTTGCGATCACTGGCTAAATGAATGGTCTGTGCCACTAACTCTTTACCCGAACCGCTTTCACCGACAATGAGGACGTTGGCTTCTGTTTTTGCGACGCGTCGGATCATGCGATAGAGCTGATGCATTGGCGATGAGGACCCCACCAAAAGGCCAAATTGGTCGAGATCGCTAGTGGACACTTTACGTCCTTGATCTTGTTTTTGCTGATAGTACTGGCTGACTTCGCTTAGGGTGTCCGTCAAAATGGCAATATCGACGGGTTTTCTGTAGTGAAAAATTGCACCTAAGTTCATTAGCTTATCCAAATTTTCGTTTGGAGCACCAGAGCTAATGATGATCAAGTCCATATCGTAGATGTCTTCGATATTAGAAAGGCGCTGGTAATCTGCGCTAGTAAAGTGGGCGACTTCAACAATCGCAACTTCCGGTTTGAGTTGTAGGAAATCTTCAATCCAACCATCTGCGGCATCGGTATTATGCAGACGAAATTTGTTCAGTTCCTGGCAAGAGGCGATAGCATCTTTAAGTGTCGGGTCTTGTATTCGTAGAAACAGGCTTGGCAACGACATAGAAATGTCCTCTTTACTATGACAGAAACAATGTACGTGGATTATTCTAAGTGCACAAGACAAAATATTGTCAGCAGAGATTTAAGGGTCTGTAGGCTATTTTAATGTTGTTGAACCTATCTTGGTATATATCAGTAATAATTCTGATAAATATTGCTTCTTTATTCGGGTGTCTCACGCTTTAAATAATAATTCTGCGATTAAGTGAAGTTGAAAAAATAATGCCTCATCTTTTATTGGCGTATTATGTAATTGATTGCGAAATTATTAACGATTAAAAATTACATTTCTTCTGTGTAAATAATTCATACTTATATTTTCTTGCTCGTCTTATTTTTACCTCTTGTTTTTATTATTCCTTTAAAAATAATAAGTTACAATCTTGGCACATGGTTTGCTCCTATGGAAATACAACGTCAATAAAGGAGAATTACCATGAATAACATCGCAGCTAAAATTGTACTTACGTCAGTTCTTGCTACTTCATCTACAGCAGTCTTAGCGAGTGATAAATGGGAAAAAGAATCCATGGACGCTTGGCTGGATGGTAAAGCCGAAACTACGCTGCTGCTAAACAGCAACCTTAACTCTTTTGATATCAACACCGATGTTGAAAATCAGGTAGTTACCCTTTCTGGTTCGGTAAACAATGACCTTGAAAAATCGCTTGCCGAAGAGCTTGTAACAGGTCTTGATGGTGTGAAAAAAGTAAACAACGAATTGTCAGCGGTGAATGAAGGTAAGAAAGAAACCGATTCAGAGGCATTAGCCACACTGACCGACTCTAAAATCACGACTATAGTTAAAACTCGCCTACTGATGGATACCAATGTAAGTGGTACGGACATTGATGTAACGACGGAACGTAAAACGGTAACGTTGGCAGGTAAGGTTAATTCAGATGCGGAGCATGATCTTGCACTTTCAATTGCAAATAATACCAATGATGTAAATAAGGTGATTGATAAGCTAGAAGTGGTTCAATAATAACGAGCCGAGTGACTTAACCCAATTTTATTAGGAGGTAACACTATGGTTCGTTGGATGTTTATTTTTCTGGCTTTGGCACTGGTTTCTGCACTACTAGGTTTTACTGGTATTGCAGGGGCGGCGGCCTCTATCGCGCAAGTGATATTTTACCTATTCCTATTGTCATTAATTGTATCAATAGTGATTGTTCTGCTAGGAAGAAAAAACGTAAATAGATAGGAGATTTCATGCGACTTACGTCATTAATTTACCGTATCGCCGCAGTATTTGGTTTGGTGTTCGCACTGGCTGCTTGTAGTGAAGAAGGGCCAATGGAACAGGCAGGCAAGAAGATAGATGAAGCCGCCGAAGAAACTCAAAATGCGATTGAAGATGAGTGTGAAAATATTAAAGAGAACTTGAACGCAGAAGACCAAGATTGTTAGTCGAGTCAGGTCAGCTTTTTGTTCACAGCAATGTAAGAGAAGGGCGGTCAATCACCGCCCTTCCTTTTATCCCAAGTGTTTACAATCAGATGAGGAGTCAAAGATGAAAAACATATTTGATGTACTAAAAGAGAGTCATGAAAAGCAACGCCTTTTACTCGATGCTCTGATGGAAACGTCTGGAGATTCCCCTGCACGCGAAGAGTTTTATCACAATCTTAAGGATGAACTCGAACAGCACGCCGCCGCAGAAGAGCGTTTTTTCTACGCGCCTTTAATCGAGAGCGATAAAACCATCGATCTTACTCGTCATGGCATCGCAGAGCACCACGAGATTGATAAAGTGATTGCACAGCTTGATGCAACCGACATGAGCTCGCCAGCATGGCTCAACCTCATGAAAACTTTGCGTCACAAAGTATTGCACCACCTCGAAGAAGAAGAGCAGCGTTTTTTCCAATTGGCCGGTAAGGTGATGACCGATCAGCAGAAAATGAAACTAGCGGATAGCTACGTCGAAGAAATGGCTAGCTAGGTGGAGTATTGGTCCTTTTCGTGCCATTTCGGCACGGGAAGGGGCCCAATCAAAGCGTTTACCAAGCTCATTAGCCTAAACTAAAACCAGCTTATTCTCACTTTCACTAAAAAAGCGCACTCGCTGAAGGCAAGGAGAGCGAATGTTTATCATCAAATATTATATTCTTGGCGCTCTGATCAGTTTATTGGCCGCTATTTATATTCCCCAAATCATGGTTAGCCTGTTGTTCTTGTGGGTATCTCTTTCTTTAGCATTAGTCAGCGTAGCCTACGTTTTCGACATTCCCTCCATTTTTAGAAAAAACCAAGACGGCAAGATTGTCAGGTGGATCCGCTGGGCATTCATCCCCTTTTTGCTGGGCGCTAGAGCGTATAATGCCTGGGAAAGACGGCGCGATACCGTGCCTCCGATCCAAAAAGTCAGCGATAATTTATACCTCTCCCGTCGGCTATTTCAGAGTGACTTAGATTTTCTCGAATCCAATGACATCTCTTGTATTGTCGATGTCACCGCAGAATTTGCTGGGCTTGAAAGTGCGATGACCGACAAGCAGTTTCATTACCTTTCGATTCCGGTACTTGACCACAAAGCCCCAACGTTGGAACGCTTGCGTCATGCGATTAACTGGATTGATACGCAAATCTCGTGCTCGCGAGCTGTGGTTGTGCATTGTGCGTTAGGGCGCGGTCGTTCGGTGTTTGTTGTTGCGGCGTATCTACTGAGCAAAGATCCGTCGCTGACGGTTGAATCTGTGATGAAAAAAATCAATGACGTGCGCAGTACCGCGAGATTGAATAAATTACAGATTAGAACGTTACGAGCGATCAGTGAAAAAGGCGTACTGGGTCTGGATCAATCCACTTGGATGGTGGTTAACCCTGTTGCAGGTGGCGGCAAATGGGAGGAAAACGAACAGCACTTGATTCGTGAACTAACCAAAAAATATCGCTTGAGTATTCATCAAACCACCGCAAACCTCAGCGCCGAGCAGCTAACACAACAGGCAAAAGAAAGTGGGGCTAAGCAAATCATCGTAGCGGGTGGCGATGGCACAGTGACGGAAGTGGCGAGCCAGCTGGTAGGTACCGACATCAAACTCGGTATTGTTCCGCTCGGAACCGCCAATGCGTTATGTCATGTCCTCTATGGCGTTGGCGCAAAATTCTCACCAGTCGAAAAAGCGTGTGAAGCATTGCTAGCAGGTCACTGCCAACGTATTGATACGGCGGAGTGTAATCAGAGGCTTATATTGTTAGTCCTAGGTATTGGCCTAGAGCAGAAAATGATCGAACATGCGCAGCGAGAAGAGAAAAACACCTTTGGACAATTGGCCTACTTAACGGGCTTTTTTAACGCGGTGGTGGCGGAAGAGACGCAGACGTTGACTGTTGCGATGGATGCGCCATTTGAAGATGAAAATCACGACAATAATACACAAACGCTTGAAGTCCATAGTTTTGTAGTTGCGAACATCGCTCCTTTTAGTACGTTGCTCGCGCAAGGTGGTGGTGCTCCGCAGCCTGACGATGGCAAGCTGCATATCACTTATTTAGATAACACCGAATCTTTAGGTGGACGCCTCATCGCATTGTCTGATCTGACATTAACCAGCGTAGGTGCGCAGGAGGAATCGACTCATTTTCAATACGCGACGGCTCAGAATGTCACTATTTCTGCGAACAAACCGATTGAGTATGTGATTGATGGTGAGCTTTATTCTGATGAGCAATTAGCGATTAAGCTTCGTCCAAAATCGTTGAATGTATTTGTCCCAAGCGGGAGAAGTAAATCGGCTTAGCTTTAAAACAGATAAGCAGTGGATAATGCGCCATTTGCCTAGTGCTTTATAGCGTACCTTTGTTTACCGGTTTAGTCGTAGTTTTGAGGGAACCAATAAGGTCGCTGCGTAGGTGCAGCGGCTTTGTTATATCGGCATTTTTTGTATCTGAGAGAGCGTCTATTTATCGTTCTCGAAGTGAAAGGAAGAAGGGGGTGAGTATGACTACTCACCCTGGGGTAAGTGCTTTTCAATTTCATCGTTTTCGACTTGTAAAGCAGCTAACCAGTAAGAAACAAGCGCCGTTAAGTTGGTGTCGTCAATGGCTCTGAGTAGCGCTTTTAAATCATCTAACAACAACTTGTTCATGAAATGCATTTCTTTGTAATTACCTAGTTCGGCAACGCCGTATTCGGTGGCATTTTCCGCAATGAATTGTTCACCATCTTGGTCGAAGAACAACTTCGCCATCTTTTTGATCATCACTTTTTCTATTTTAACGAATCGATACGCCGCTCTTGCGAGTGTCATATGCGATTGCGGATTAACGAGAGGCAAACACGTTTGGCGATGGTGTGTCATTTTTACGAGTAGCTCCCTTACTCGATTATTATCCAATGTCATACTGACCTCTTTATTTATGACTACCGTGTTGATTACTCGGTTTAGTGTTTTCTAGTTTTGGTTGTATTGAGGTGCCAGTGGTCTTATCAGAAATGGCCAAAACGAGTTGGCCATTTTCTCTGCCAGCGCTTGATTGCAAAGGCGACCACTAAGGATCAGCTGATAAGGCTGATGCTGCTGAGCTTTTCTTTACAGCTTTTGATATCACTGCGAACTTTCAGTAGAACCGAATTATCCGCTTGCTCTGGGTGGCTAGTAATTAGGTTTTCGATCTCTTTGAGCACCTTGCTTTCAACACCTTCGAGCTGTTCCAAATACATGGACTCTTTGTCAGAAGACACCTCCTTCATCACATCGCTGTATACCTCACGCGCTTTAATGGTGTAGGAAACCGGAGTGTCGTCGGCAGAGTCTTCCTGGTTATTTGCCAATGTGTAGGGAGTAAGCTCAAGCACCGCTCGCTCACGTACTCTAAGCAGTTCTACCAACACATTATTCAAAGAAGTGTTGTCAATGTTCTCAATGGCCTTGTTGTAAATGTCATTTCCGCTCTCGATAAGCTCAATGATTGAGGCGATATTTTCATTTTTCATATCTCACTCCTGATTTGGTTGGTGATGGGAGTGTTTGTACGTATGGGGAACAAACACCGATGTTTCATCTTTAGTTGCAGGTTGTATGCCAATGAATGTTATTTTTCTATTAATCAATTGGTTATGATTTTATTGCGCAAGAATTGGAGAGTTGCAGACGAGGCGCTAAGAAAAAATTACAAGAATGTTGGGGAAGTCTGGAAAGAATTACACGTACAGATAAGGATTTGTCGTGAAACAAAACAAAAATTAAATAAAAACATGTACTTATAATTTTGGCACGGATATGGCTTTGTAGTGAGTAAGTGAGTTCAAAAGTTGTTTCACTTGATTTACTACTCAACTCATCAACGGAGGCTAGTTATGGCTACAACAAAAGAAAGCACAGTAAAACCTCAAGAGCAGTTAGAAGAAGCATATCACTTGGCGGAGCAAGCCACGACGGAAGCCGTCGGCGCAATGAAAGACCAAGCTAAAGAGAAATTTGATGTGGGCGCGGAACACGTTCAGCAGGCGACCAAGTCGGCAGAGAACGTTATCAAGGAGCGTCCATTGCTGAGCATTGGTTGTGCCTTCCTTGCGGGTTGGGCGGTTTCGAAGCTGATCAAATAATCACGGTCCAACGGATTAAGCCACATAACAGAAGGCGAGGGTTCCAATGAATAATTCCGGACAAGTCACCAACCAGCAACCGGGCTCGGCCGCAGCAGACAGCGGTCGAGCCCCAAGTGGGGCAGAAGAGCAGGATATCCAACAAACCATCAATGGTTTGAGCAGTATTCTTTCACAACTGGACCAATTGACTCAATCGCTGAAAGCGTGGTCGGGTTCAACGTTGGATTTGTTCCTCTTGGAGGTGAAAATTAATGCGTCCGCAGCGCGACAGATTTTGCTGTGCACCATTGTTTTTACCTTATTGTCGGTATTGTTCGTGTTCAGTTTGTGCCTTGCTTCTGGTGTGGTGGCTTATCAGCTGACCGCTAACGTGTATGTTGCCGTGGGCGTATTTATTGCGTCCTTAGGTTTGGCATTATTGTCTTTAGCTTGGTGGCAGAAGCGTTTAGTTGGTTTCCTTGGATTCAAAAATACGACAGAACAGTTGCAGGAGGGGTGGGATGCGCTCGCTACAAAAGCTCAATCGAGCCATGCGAATCAAGCGGATGGAAGGTAAGGCATCTTTAGAGCAATGCTGCTTGTCGATGGAAATGTTCACGTTTATCACTAAGAAGTTTGTGAAAGAAAACCCTTGGACGACGCTAGGTATTAGTGCTGTCGTTGCTGTTACCGCTGCCAAAGCGGGTCGATTGTCTCGACTGACTTCCTCTATCTCTTCCATGGGGCTATTGGCGAGTAGTGTCTCCGAACTGACGGATTCGCTTGCCAAGCCAGTTATGGCAGCGTCTTCTAACCAGTCGGGCGTAGAACAAGATCAAAATGCTGAACCACAAGCAAGCACTACTGCTTCGACAGAAGAGACCGCGACAGAAACAGAAGTCGAGCATCCCCAATAATGGCTTTCGCCGATAATCATTCTTACCGACCTTGAGCCTTTTTATGACAGCGAAATTGAATATTCCTGCCAACACCGCGATTGGTGCAACCCTTCTTGTCTTATTGCTCGTTCCTGGGCTGTATTTTGCTAAGCCAATCTTGTTACCTATTGTGCTTAGTACCTTTATTTCTCTGTTATGCAGTCCTTTCATTAATTATCTTGAAGACAAAGGTTTACCGCGCGCGATTACCGTCGTGGTGACTCTGTCATTCTTGGTTGGTGCTTCAATTATTGGCCTTGCTGCCATGTCGGAGCCAGCTAAGCAGTGGTGGTCTGAACTACCCAGTATCGTGAAAAATGTGTCGCAAGAAGTGAGTGAAGTGACTCAAGCCTCGGCGGATCACCTTAATACGCCGCTGAATATTGCCAGCGATATGGGTATGGATGAAGTCGGGAATAACACCGTATTTTCTTTGGTGAAGACACTCGCGACCACGACGCCGACCATTTTGACACAAGCGATGATCGTGCTGTTTATGGTTTATTTTATGCTCAATCATGGACGCAGCTTATTTCGAAAGTCAGTGTCGTACTTGCATGGGTTTGCCAAGCAGCGCCAAGCGATTGAACTGGTCAAAGCACTACAGAAAGACCTATCTCGATACATTGGCACCATCACTTTAGTGAATGCGGGGCTAGGGTTGAGTGTTGGGGCGGTGTTTTTTGTTTTAGGCCTTGAGGACCCGTTCTTGTGGGGCGCGTTTGCTGGCGTGATGAACTTTGCGCCGTACCTCGGCCCAGTCATCTCCATGGTGAGTTTCGGTTTTGTGGCTTATCTGCAGTTGGAGTCGGCCAGTTTTATGCTCACTGTGGTGTCTATCTATTTGTTGATCAACTTGATTGAAAGTCAGTTTGTCACGCCAACGTTATTAGGGAAAAGGTTCAACTTAAATCCGTTAGTGATCTTCGTTTGGCTCGTGTTCTGGGGTTGGCTTTGGGGCGGTATGGGGCTATTAATTGGTGTACCGCTATTGGTCTGCATTAATATTTTGGTTGAGCGTCTAGAGCTGTGTCAATCAACTCAAAGTCAACCAAGCCAAACCATCCCCGAGGATGTGGCTCCACGAGAATGACTTGGGCGACAAGCTGGCTCAACGAAAAAGTTCTTCCGCACTTACTGGTCGGCTAAAAAGATACCCTTGACCGTAAACACAGCCTTTTTCGAACAAGTAATCGGCTTGCTCCTGAGTTTCTATTCCTTCCGCTACGACTTTCAATGACAGTGTTTTGCCCATGGCGATAATCGCATTCACAATCGCATTGCTATCACTATTACTGGGTACATCACTGACAAACGAACGATCAATTTTCAGCTTATTGATGGGTAAACCTTTCAAATAAGACAAAGACGAATAGCCTGTGCCGAAATCATCCAGAGAAATCTCGATGCCTAACCCTCTTAGTTGATTTAACGACGCAATGGCTTGTTGAGGGTCGATCAGTAAAAAGCTCTCGGTGATCTCCAAATCCAGCCGTTGAGCAGGAAAACCGGTTTGATTGAGGATATCGCTCAATCTCTGAATGAAATTCGATTGCTGAAGCTGTAATGCAGACACATTAACCGCAATTCTGCCAAACTCAATGCCTTGCTTCAGCCAAGCATTTCCTTGCTGACAAGCGTTTAGCAAGACCCACTCGCCAATGCTTTGGATAAGCCCCGTTTTTTCTGCAATTGGAATAAAGTCGGCTGGTGGTACAAGGCCAAATTCGGGGTGCTGCCAGCGTAATAAGGTTTCAACGCCAACAATCGCATGTTGCTCCAAGTTATATTGTGGCTGGAACTCTAATCGAAGTTGCTGCTTTTCTATCGCTTGATGTAAAGCAGATTGAATGCGCACATGGGATACCGATTTATCGGTTAAATCTGGCGAGTAAAACGCGTAGCCGTTGCGCCCATTTTTCTTCGCTAAGTACATTGCCGTATCAGCGTTTTTGAGTAAGGTTTCGCTGTCTTGGCCGTCTCTTGGGTATAAGGCTATGCCAATACTGGTCGAGACGCGCAGTGAATCGTGATTTGCCAAGTCGAACGGTTGTTGGAAAACGCTGAGAATATCGCCGACGGTTTCCAGCAAAGCCACATCACTGTGGACGTCCGGCAAAATGATCACGAACTCATCGCCGCCAATACGAGCCACATGCGCATTTAAGTGAAGAATATCTTGCAGACGGATAGCCAACTTAGACAGCAACTGATCACCACAAAAGTGACCCATGCTATCGTTAATGTGCTTGAAATGGTCGATATCCAGAAATAGGGTGGCAAACGTCTGTTGGTTCTTGTGCCCGGTTTCAATGTGTTGCTCAAGCAAGCTAAGTAAATGGGTGCGATTAGGTAGATTCGTTAACGGATCATAAAAGGCCATGCGCTGCAGTTTTTCTTCGTGCGCTTTACGCACGGAAATATCTTCAAATACACAGATGTAGTTAATGAGATGATTTTTATCGTCCATTACGGCACTAATGGTCGCTAACTGCGGGTAAATGCTGCCATCTTTCTTTCGGTTGATGAACTCGCCTTTCCATTGACCTTTGGTTTCGAGCTGATGCCACAACTGTTTATAGAAGCCTTGGTCATGATGACCAGAGCGCAGAATTCTGGGGTTCTTTCCAATCACCTCTTCAGAGCGATAGCCGGTGATTTGAGTAAAGGCTGTGTTTACATCAATGATGTTGGCATTGCGATCAGTAATGACCATGCCTTCTTGTGAGTTATTAAAAATTTTGGACGCCAATGAGAGTTGCGTTTCGACCATTTTCCGGCGTGTGATGTTGCGCGTCATGCCCAGAATACCAATTAAGTTTCCGTCATTATCACGAACAGGAGACTTAATGGTTTCTAGCCAAGTTGGGTTATTGTTTTCATCAATTTGGCGGCATTCTTCGACGATGTTCAGCGTGCCTGTCGCCACGACTAAGTTATCGGCCTCAATGAACTTCTCTGCTCGTTCGTGGCTAAACAGTGCGAAATCGTCTTTGCCGATGATCTCACTGTTGGTCTTTTGCCACGCATTTTCTACGCTTCGGTTGGTCATCGAATAAAGACCATCCATGCCTTTTATCCAAATATGGTCTTCAAGGCAGTCGATAAACTCTTGCAGCGTCGGTAATGGTGTGGCCGCTGCAGTTTGATGGCGTGTTCGTTCTTGCTGGTAGTGTGAGCTGACATCAAAGCTCATTCGCCCCACTAATGCACTCAGCCAAGCAGACACTACCGTGATTTGATCGTCAGGGTGAGTCAGCGCCAATACGGCAAACAGATCACCATTTGGTAGCCAAATTGGACCTATGCTCAAGGTTTGCTGTCCAAAGGATGTGTGGCTTATCGTCAAGTCTGTCGGTGTAAATTGTTCGGCAACTTGCACTACCACTTCGACGATAGCGCGATGATTTTGAGCCGAGGTGGACACCTCAGTTGATAGCCACTGCTGGGTATCGCTCAGAGTATAAAGTTGTCCCTGAGCTTGAGTAGCATCACAGCATTGTTGCAGAGCCTGTTGCCAGTCTGCCATCAAAGGCGAAGGAATAGCGAAGCGAAACATAATTAATAACGTGTCCTGAAGCGCCCAAAGATAGTGGTATTAGAATCTAGCTTAAGCTATTGGGCCGTGTTGGTATCGTATCCAACGCTTAGGTAATTCCCAGCAGCGTAAGGCGCTTTCTATCATTAAACTGTTAGCTATATCTCTTTTTTATCCAACTCATTGCATCGTTTATTGAGGTTTTTTGTTCATTATTGAGAAGTGCTCATGGCTTTGGTTTTTTTACCCCACGATACTTGTTGGACCACTAATCCACTGATGATCAGTATTAAACCAATCAAGGTTGATGGATGAATTTCTTCACCAATGATGGTTGCCAATAGCATCAGTGAGATGAATGGCGAAGCAAAGATCAGATTACTGATGCGGGCTGTGTTTTGCGTCGATTTGAGGGCGCTCAGCCATAGGACGAAAGTGATCCCCATTTCAAATAGCCCGACATACGTCACCGCTGCCCAGCCTTTAATTGAGATTGCCTGCCAGCTCGCACCTTCATAAATACTTAAACCAATGGCAAATGGAATAGCGACCAAAAAACCAAGTAAGACACCAACCACAGGGTCGGCCTTATTTTTGGTGTTTAAAATCCAGTAACCAGCCCACAACAGTGTCGATAGCAGCGCTAGCCCCACGCCCAACGGGCTCTCGAATTGCATGCCGAGAACATTGCCCTGTGTGGCAATCACAATCACGCCTACATAGCTAAAACCGCAAGCGAGCCAATCTTTAGCACGGATCTTCTGCCCTAAGAAAACAGCAGCCATTAGCGTCAAGGTAATGGCCCAGCTGTAGTTGATCGCTTGGGCTTGGGATGCAGGCAACAAGTCATACGCTTTAAAGAGAATGACGTAATACGCCAAGGGGTTAATCAACCCAAGCAGTAGGTAATACCAAGGGTTTGAGAGGAAGGTGGCACTTAACTGGCCCAACTTGCCTTGCACACCACAGATTATCGTCAGCGCAATCGCAGAGACGATACTGGCAATGCACAGCATTTGGATTGGCGTAAATTCTGCCAACGTGAGTTTAAATGCGGTTGCAACGGTAGACCAAAGTAATACTGCTGAGAGCCCAAATCCTAGGGCGCGACGCTCGTTCATGATGCCTCTGCGTGATGATGTGCCGCTCGGTTTGGTTCATTTGAGCGGAAGAAAGAATATTATAGGAAAGCCTAGTGTATGCGAGGATTTTTCATCCAACAAACTGGACATTTATCCAGTGTCTAAATACCATTGTTATAGATACAAAACACAGGCTAACTCGCTATTATGCAATGGATTCTTGAGTACCAATCTCTCATTCTCTCTTCTCTTTGCGCTGCCACGCTTAGTGGTGTCGCCGTCGGTTGGTGGGTGAAACAGCGTTTTATCACCCAAACTCAGCTTCTCGAACAACAACTTGTTTCAGAAAAGCAGCTTCACCAACAGCAGCTTGAACAGGTTAAACAAAGCCTTGCCGATGCCCAGCAAGAGTTGGATGAATTAGATGATGAGCGCGATAAAGCCGCGTTTGAAGTGCGTCAAACGCACGGAAAGCTGATGGCAGCTATGGAAAAACTGCGTTACTTCGAGGCCGTAAAGCAAGAGCGCCAGCAATATTTTGATGAGCTTGGTCAAATGCGTGAACACAAATCACGTCTAGAAACGCAGCTGCGTGAACAGCAAGCTCGCCATGAGCAAATTAGCCAAGCTAATGCCGAAAAACTGCAAATTTTAGAACAAGCAGAAGCACGCTTGAAACAACAATTTGAGCACTTGGCAAATCAACTGTTTGAAGAAAAAACCGCGAAGGTCGATTTGCAAAACCGTCAGAGCTTAGAAGGCTTGTTGTCACCGCTTAGAGAACAGTTAGAAGGGTTCAAAAAGCACGTTAATGACAGCTTTAGCCAAGAAGCTAAAGAGCGCCATACCCTAGTGCATGAGCTGAAAAACCTGCAACGTTTGAACGAGCAAATGACGCGCGAAGCGGTTAATTTGACCCAAGCGTTGAAAGGGGACAACAAGCAGCAAGGTAATTGGGGCGAAGTGGTGCTCGCTAGGGTACTTGCCGAGTCGGGACTGCGTGAAGGGCACGAATATCAGACTCAGGTGAATTTGCAAAATGAAGCAGGCAAGCGCTACCAACCTGATGTGATTGTTCATCTCCCACAAAACAAACAAGTGGTTGTGGATTCCAAAATGGCGCTGGTCGCCTATGAGCGCTATTTCAACGCCGAAACTGATGCCGAGCGAGACCAGGCTTTGAGTGCGCACTTAGCCGCACTGCGTGCTCACATTAAGGGTTTAAGCATGAAGGACTACCACAAACTCAAAGGTATTCAGAGTTTGGACTATGTGCTGATGTTTATTCCGGTTGAGCCTGCGTTCCAAGTTGCGATTCAAGCCGATCCAAGTTTGATCAAAGACGCGATGGAGCAAAACATCATTTTGGTGAGCCCAACAACGTTGCTGGTGGCACTGCGCACCATTGATAATCTATGGCGTAATGAACGCCAGAACGAAAACGCCAAAATGATTGCGCAGCGCGCGACAAAACTCTACGACAAATTACGATTGTTTGTAGACGACATGGAAGGGCTCGGCGGTGCGCTGGATAAGGCGAATCAAAGCTATCAAGGCGCAATGAACAAGCTTGCCACAGGGCGCGGGAATGTGATTCGTCAAGCCGAAAGCTTTAAGCACCTTGGGGTTGAAATCAAACGACCAATTTCTTCTGACCTCGCACAGTTAGCGCAGAGTGATTCATTTTCAGAAAATGACCCGTTAGTAGAAAGACATCCGGCTGAGGATAAAGTAAACTAATCGCCCGCAGTGCAGTGGGCGATTTTATTTGTCAGCAAACGCCCCGCAGAGAGAAAGCGCTGCCTAAGAGGAATTAGAATGACGGACACAAGTTTGCAATCCAATACAGCGTTAGAGAATGAAACCACCCACTTTGGTTTCTCTACAGTGGCAAAAGACGAAAAAGTGACTAAGGTTGCCGAAGTATTCCACTCCGTGGCAACAAAATACGACATCATGAATGACCTGATGTCTGGTGGTATTCACCGCCTTTGGAAGCGCTTCACTATCGATTGTAGTGGCGCTCGCCCTGGCCAACGTATTCTTGACCTAGGTGGTGGTACGGGTGATTTAACGGCGAAATTCTCGCGCATTGTTGGCGATGAAGGCCATGTCATCCTTGCCGATATCAATAACTCAATGCTTAACGTTGGTCGCGATAAACTGCGTGACAACGGTATTGTGGGTAACGTGCATTACGTTCAAGCCAACGCAGAAGAACTGCCGTTCCCTGATGATTATTTTGATGTTATCACCATCAGTTTTTGTTTGCGTAATGTGACTGACAAAGACAAAGCGCTTCGTTCAATGTTCCGCGTACTGAAGCCAGGCGGCCGTCTATTGGTGTTGGAATTTTCAAAACCAGTGCTAGAGCCGTTATCGAAAGTATACGACGCATATTCATTCCACTTGTTGCCGAGAATCGGTGAGCTAGTTGCGAATGACTCAGAGAGTTACCGCTACCTAGCGGAGTCAATCCGTATGCATCCAGACCAAGAAACGCTGGAAGGCATGATGCAAGACGCAGGTTTTGAAAACACCAAATACTACAACTTAACTGGTGGTATTGTGGCTTTGCATCGCGGTTATAAATTCTAAGGGTTAACGGCATGCCATTTGAACCACTTATCACCGCTGTGATTGAAACGTCACTGAATACTCTGATCAAAGACGACCCTGAATTGGGCCGTCGTTTAGCACGTCTAAAAGGTCAAGTTATTCAAGTTCACCTGAAAGAGATCAATAAAACACTGACGTTCGTTTTTAGTCAGCAAATTGATGTGCTCGGTCATTACGAAGGGCAGCCTAACTGCTACTTATCGCTCAACTTGAGCGTGTTGCCAGAGCTGCGTGACCAGGCCAACATCACTCGCCTTATTAAACAAGATAAACTTGAGCTTGAAGGCGATATTCAATTGGCGCAGAAATTCTCTCAGTTGATGGTGGATTGCAAGCCAGATGTTGAAGAGTGGTTGTCTCGCGTAACTGGCGATGTCGCCGCACATACCTTTGTACAAGGTTCAAAAAACATAGGCAACTTCCTCGCATCTCAAGCAGAGAAACACCAGCGTCATCTTGCGCAAGTAGTGACTGAAGAGTGGAAGTTGGCACCTGCTCCTCTAGAAGTGGCGTATTTTTGCGACCAGGTTGATGAGGTTCGCAGCCAGGCTTCTCGCCTTGAAGCTCGCTTGACTGCTTTGCTGAATAAGCTGGATGCAGATAAGCCGGCATTGGAGAAACCATGACGCCAGCAGAACTAAAGCGCTTATACCACATCGCCAAAGTACAATTGGAATACGGCTTAGATGAGCTGCTTCCCGATCACCAACTGACCAAAGCTCCGTTATTACTGCGCAAAAGCTTGTTCTGGATTAAGAACAAGCATCCAGAAAAACCACTTGGTGAGCGCCTGCGTTTAGCGTTGCAAGAGCTGGGGCCAGTTTGGATTAAGTTCGGTCAGATGATGTCAACGCGCCGTGACTTATTTCCTCCGCACATTGCTGATCCCCTGGCTTTGCTTCAAGACCAAGTGGCGCCATTTGATGGTGAGCTAGCAAAAAAGCAGATGGAGCAAGCATTAGGTGGCCCGTTAGAAAACTGGTTTACCGAGTTTGATATCAAACCACTGGCGTCAGCATCGATTGCTCAGGTGCATACTGCGCGTTTAAAAGACTCTAACCAAGAAGTGGTATTAAAGGTTATCCGCCCAGATATTCGCCCGGTCATTGATTCAGATCTAAAACTGATGCACCGAATGGCGCGTATAGTCGCCGGAGCGATGCCTGAAGCACGTCGTTTGAAACCGGTTGAAGTTGTACGTGAGTACGAGAAAACATTGCTTGATGAACTCGACTTACGACGTGAAGCGGCGAATGCCATTCAGTTGCGCCGCAACTTTGAAGGCAGCGAAGAATTGTATGTTCCTGAAGTTTTTCCTGACTTCAGTAATGAAACTGTCATGGTTTCTGAGCGAATATATGGCATTCAAGTCTCTGATATTGAAGGCTTGAAAGCAAATGGCACCAATATGAAATTGCTCGCGGAGCGCGGCGTGAGTGTGTTCTTCACTCAGGTGTTCCGAGACAGCTTCTTCCATGCCGATATGCATCCGGGGAACGTGTTCGTCAAACCAGAACACCCAGAGAACCCAATGTGGATCGGGCTAGATTGCGGAATCGTTGGTACACTTAATAGTGAAGACAAGCGTTATCTGGCGGAAAACTTCCTGGCGTTTTTCAATAGAGACTACCGCCGAGTTGCGGAGTTACATGTGGACTCAGGATGGGTGCCTGCCGATACCAATGTCGATGAGTTTGAGTTCGCGATTCGTATTGTGTGTGAGCCTATTTTTGCTAAGCCACTGTGCGAAATCTCCTTTGGTCATGTGCTGTTGAATTTGTTCAACACGGCACGTCGATTCAATATGGAGGTTCAGCCACAGCTTGTATTGCTGCAAAAAACGCTGCTGTACGTGGAAGGTCTTGGTAGGCAGTTGTACCCTCAGCTTGATTTGTGGGAGACCGCAAAACCATTCCTTGAAGAATGGATGATGAATCAAGTTGGGCCGCAAGCTTTGGTGAATGCGATTAAAGATCGCGCGCCATTTTGGGCGGAGAAGCTACCGGAACTACCAGAGCTGCTTTACGATAGCCTGAAACAAGGTAAAGCGATGAACCAACGCATGGATCAGCTTTACCAAGGGTATCGTCAGAGCAAGCGCCAGCAGGCGACAGGAAAGTTTTTATTTGGCGTTGGCGCCACTTTAGTCGTATGCTCGGCAATATTGGTGAACAATGCTTTTGAGCAGCTTTCGTTGGCCAGCGGTATCGCCGGTGTCACATTTTGGCTGCTTAGTTGGCGAGCTTATCGTCAATAGACGTTAAACTCTTGAAATATTTTTGTTTATTTAAAGACCCGAGGTAAAGAGAATGGGTGGTATCAGTGTTTGGCAACTTCTAATCATTGCTGTAATTGTTGTATTGCTATTCGGAACTAAGAAACTACGCGGTATCGGTGGCGATCTGGGTGGTGCCGTTAAGGGCTTCAAAAAAGCGATGAGCGAAGATGAACCTGCGAAAAATGACAAAGACGCAGACTTCGAACCAAAAAGTCTAGAAGAGCAGCAGAAAAAAGAAGCTGCTCCTGAAACGAAAAAAGACAAAGAGCAGGCGTAAAACGTGTTTGATATCGGTTTTTGGGAACTGGTATTAATATCTGTTGTTGGTCTGGTCGTTCTTGGGCCGGAGCGTTTGCCTCATGCTATTCGCAGCGTGTCTCGCTTTATCGGTGCCGCTAAGAGTATGGCAAATAGCGTCAAAGACGAATTGTCACACGAGCTGAAAGTCCAAGAGCTGCAAGAAAACTTGCGCAAAGCAGAGCAAATGGGGATGGATGATTTGTCCCCTGAGTTGAAATCTTCAGTCGAAGAATTGAAGAAGGCAGCGCAATCTGTAAATCGTCCTTACGCAAAGAACACCGATTCAGAGGCTGAGCCTGTAAAAACAGAGCCAGCAGCAGAAAAGGTAGAGAAAGCGGAAGAGAGCAAGGTTACAGCGGCAGATAAGAAAGCCGAATAGTCTCATTAGGAGGAGCTACTAGTGATTGGTAGCTCCTTTTTGATCTGGTTTTTAATAAGAGGTTTGCCATGTCTACCGTCGAGCAGACACAACCTTTAATTAGTCATTTGTTGGAGCTTCGCAACCGACTACTGCGTTCAATCCTTGCAGTGTTGGTCGTGTTTGTTGGACTAATTTATTTCTCTAACCACATTTACGAGTTTGTTTCCGCACCTTTAGTGGAGCGTCTACCTGAAGGCGCAACCATGATTGCTACGGATGTGGCTTCACCCTTTTTCACGCCACTGAAGTTGACGTTAATCGCTTCGGTATTTATTGCGGTGCCGTTTATTTTGTATCAAGTTTGGGCCTTTGTTGCTCCTGGCTTATACAAACATGAGCGTCGTTTGATTATGCCGTTGCTGTTTTCCAGCTCACTGCTGTTTTATTGCGGTGTGGCATTTGCGTATTTTGTGGTGTTTCCACTAGTGTTTGGCTTCTTTACTGCTATCTCATTGGGTGGTGTAGAGTTTGCGACCGACATTTCTAGCTATCTCGATTTTGTCCTAGCACTATTTATGGCGTTTGGCATCGCGTTTGAGGTGCCTGTTGCGATCATTTTGTTGTGTTGGACTGGTGCCACCACTCCAGAAGATCTAAGACAGAAACGGCCTTATATCATTGTGGCGGCGTTTGTCGTAGGTATGGTGTTAACGCCACCAGACATGATCTCGCAAACCTTACTCGCTATTCCGATGTGTTTACTGTTTGAAGTCGGTTTGTTCTTCGCGCGCTTTTATACTCGTCGAAGCGAAGAGGCAGAAGCGGAAACCGAAGAATAAGGCTAATCTAGATGTGAAAAGCGGCTCAATTGAGCCGCTTTTTTTTTGCGGTTGGTTTGTTTCTTGGGCTAATTACTTAACTTTCATGACGTAACCACACTTTGTGCATACGTATACTTCCTTGATGCCCAGCAGCTTTTGAAAAAAACTGCGCGGTACGCGTTGTAAGTAAGCACCATGTGTACACACTTCAACTTCCATATTCATGCTGTTTTACATTTGTGCTAATTAATGGGCATAAAGCAGTATAGAAAAAGAATATGTCTAATTGTCGACAGTTTTGCAAAACAGACGAAGTAAAGTGGCGATATGAGAGGTAAGTAGAGTTGCTAGTTAATTATTATGTTTATCAATAGCTTTGTGTGGGTTGTTCTATTATTTCAATAGGTTGAATCATTCATTCAATAGTTTAGGTAATAAAAAAGCGACGTTGATTTCGTCGCTTTTTTCAATTTTCGTGAATTAAATATTAAACAGCTTTTTGGCATTTTCAGTCGTTATTGCATCGATAGTTGCGACATCGACATCACGCAAGTCGGCAACACGTTGTGCAACGAGAGAAGTGTAGGCTGGTTCATTACGCTTACCACGGTGCGGCACAGGCGCTAAGTATGGACAATCGGTTTCTAAAATGACCCACTGCATATCCAAATGTGGAATGACTTTATCCATCCCGCCATTCTTAAAGGTCGATACGCCACCCAAGCCTAAGTGGAAGCCTAGCTCATTGATTGCTTGCGCTTCTTCTAAACTGCCTCCAAAACAGTGGAATACACCACGCAGACGACCATCTTGCTCTTGTCTTAGCAAAGTGAGTGTTTCTTCAATCGAATCACGAGTGTGGATAACGACTGGTAAATCCATCTCTTTTGCCCAGTTAAGTTGAGCTACGAACGCCATCTCTTGCTCGGCGCGATAGGTTTTGTCCCAATACAGGTCGATACCAATTTCGCCCACCGCAATAAACTTGTGTTTCTCAAACCAGCCGCGGATGACTTCCAACGTTTGCTCAACGTTGTTATCCACATAGCAAGGATGGAGTCCCATCATTGAGTGGCACACGTCTGGATACGCCGCTTCGGTTTGTAGCATGGGCTCAATAGAGTCCAGATCGATGTTTGGCAACAGGATCTTATTAATGCCTTGCGCTAAGGCGCGTTGTACTACTTCATCGCGGTCGTTATCAAATTCGCTGGCATAGATGTGCGCGTGGGTATCGATCATCGTTACTCTCTGTGCTTCATGGTTGGTTTCGTATTCGAAGTATACTTGAGTGTGAGTGCTGGGTCATTTTCAGTTTTTTTCATTACCTTTTTCCAGATTGTCACTCGCAACATGCATCAAGAGTGATATGATTTTGTTCACCAGATGATTTGATCATCATAACCGTCCAGACAAGGAGAAAATGGTGTCTGTATCAATTCAAGGTCCATTCCCTGCACGCCGTATGCGTCGTTTACGTAAGCACGATTTTAGTCGTCGTTTGATGGCTGAGAACCAACTTTCTGTTAATGATCTGATTTACCCAATGTTCATCCTAATGGGTAAAGATCGTCGTGAGAGCGTGGAGTCCATGCCGGGTGTAGAGCGTTTGTCGATTGATTTAATGCTAGAAGAAGCGCAATACCTTGCAAATCTAGGCGTTCCAGCAATCGCGCTTTTCCCTGTCGTAAACCAAGACGCTAAAAGCTTATGTGCTACTGAAGCCTACAACCCAGAAGGTTTGGTTCAGCGAGCAGTACGTGCGCTTAAAGAACATATTCCTCAAATCGGTGTGATCACAGACGTGGCACTTGACCCATTCACGACGCACGGCCAAGACGGCATCATCGATGAAGATGGTTACGTAATGAATGATGAAACCACAGAAGTATTGGTTAAGCAGGCTTTGTCTCACGCTGAAGCGGGTGCTGACGTCGTCGCGCCTTCAGACATGATGGATGGCCGAATTGGTAAGATCCGCGAAGCATTAGAAAACGCGGGCTACATCCATACTCAAATCATGGCTTACTCGGCTAAATACGCATCGAACTACTACGGACCATTCCGTGATGCGGTTGGCTCCTCTTCAAATCTAAAAGGCGGCAACAAGAAAAACTACCAAATGGACCCAGCAAACATTGATGAAGCGATTCACGAAGTGGCGCTAGACATCAATGAAGGTGCGGACATGGTGATGGTTAAACCTGGTATGCCATACTTAGATGTAGTTCGCCGAGTAAAAACTGAACTTCAAGTACCGACATTTGCTTATCAAGTATCTGGCGAGTACGCGATGCATAAAGCGGCGATCATGAATGGCTGGCTCAAAGAGCGCGAAATTGTGATGGAATCACTACTGTGCTTCAAACGTGCAGGTGCTGACGGCATCTTAACGTACTTTGCGAAAGATGTGGCTGAGTGGTTGGCAGAAGAGAATGCACAAACTGCTCAACACCTAAATCGTACTCCGGAAGCGACTGAAGAGTAATTATCGCTCAGTGAGAAACACCAGACCAACAAGAGTTGTTCGTCTGTATATACCCAAGTAACCTCAGGCGGATTACAACAGTAACAATCCAAGGTGCTTGGGTATTTTTATTTTGGAGAAGAGAACAATGACAATGCTGATTCGTGAAGGCACATTGGAAGAAGCACTTCAAGTTGTGGCACGTGTTACCGAATTTTCGAAAGGAGAAACGGTAGACTCCATGACTCAACGTTTAGAAGAGAAAAACAGTTTAATCCTCGTTGCAGAAAAAAATGGCACGATTGTCGGCTTCAAAATAGGTTACGAATTAGAGGATGGTGTTTTCTATAGCTGGTTAGGTGGTGTAGTTCCTGAGGCTCGAAATGAAGGCGTGGCACAATTACTTTTGGAAGCACAAGAAGATTGGGCGGCTGAGCAAGGCTATAACACGTTAAAAGTGAAATCTCGAAATCAGTTTCCTGCTATGCTTCGATTGTTATTGAGAAATGGCTATATCATTGAAAAATTTGAAGAAAAAATCAATCTTCGTGAATCTCGAGTTCATTTCATTAAAGCGATGTGAAAATAAATGAGATTTTTTCTCATTTAACTGTTGACTACGAAATGAGAATCATTATTATTAAACCTGTCTTAGGGAATGAGGAAGAGTTCACAAGGACGTTGAATGACTTATTAACAGAAGTTGATTAACTGAAAGTTGAGAAGTGATGAAACATTTTTCCGAGAACTTGCACGAATTCTTTTTGACACGACATTGCTCACATTGCTTCCAGTGTAATTTATAGCTTCTTGGTTAAGCTGCTCTATTTACAGAATTTGCTTTACCACTTCTGCTAGGCGACCCCATTCGGGTCGCTTTTTTCTTTTCTACGATTTCTATTTGACGTCACTATTCGTATTTTTTCCACACACGATGATCATTTAAGGATCGTTGATCTTCTCGCCGTTTTATAAAATAAATATTTAAAAACAATAACTTACCGTGTGTGTTTTTTGTGTTTTCTATCATTGGATAACCAGTGGATAATTTCTATAAACAGAGTTATCCACAGGGTGAGGTTGTCTTCGTGAATAAAATCGAAAAATTTACGCGACCTAGATCGAGCGAACAAGATAGATTCGGATCAGCAGTCATGGCATCCTAGGCAGATCTCTCAAGTACTGAATTGGATACAGACAATTATGGCAAGTATTCCTGAAAATCCGTTGATCCTTATCGACGGCTCTTCTTACCTATATCGCGCTTTTCACGCCTACCCGGGCACCATGAGTAATGGTGAAATTCCAACTAATGCCGTTTACGGTGTCGTGAACATGTTACGCAGCATGATGCGTCAGTTTGCGTCTGAGCGCATCGCGGTGGTTTTCGATGCGAAGGGAAAAACCTTCCGTGATGATATGTATGCAGAATACAAAGCTAATCGTCCGCCAATGCCGGATGATCTGCGTTGCCAAATTGAACCATTGCACAATGTTATTCGCGCGATGGGTTTACCACTGATCTGCGTTCCTGGTGTCGAAGCAGATGACGTCATTGGTACGTTGGCGCATCAAGCATCACAAAAGGGCATGCCTGTATTGATCAGTACTGGTGATAAAGACATGGCGCAGTTGGTGGATGATAATATTACCTTGATCAACACCATGACGAACGTCGTGATGGATCGTGAAGGTGTGGTTGAAAAGTTTGGCATTCCACCTGAGTTAATCATCGACTACCTAGCGCTGATGGGCGATAAAGTAGATAACATCCCTGGTGTACCAGGCGTGGGTGACAAAACAGCGACTGCACTACTGCAAGGTATTGGCGGTCTGACTAAGCTGTATGAAAATCTCGATGACATTGCTGCGCTCGGTTTCCGTGGTTCTAAAACCATGGCGAAGAAGCTCATCGATAACAAAGAAAATGCCATGCTGTCGTACGAGCTCGCAACCATTAAATTGGATGTTGAACTTGAAGAAACGCCAGAATCACTGCTGAAAGCGGAACCAAATAAAGACGAACTAGTGAAGCTGTATGGTCAACTGACGTTTAAATCTTGGTTGAACGAGCTACTTGAAGGCGGTTCTGGATCGGTAGAAGCTGTTGAGCTTGCTGGCTCTGCTCAAGCCTCTGCTTCTCATGCCGAGATGGAAACTTCCGCAGTGACAATCGACCGTAGCCAATATGAAACGATTCTGGATGAAGAAACCTTCAATGCGTGGCTAGACAAACTTCAAATGGCCGAGTTGTTTGCGTTTGATACGGAAACCGACAACCTAGATTACATGCTAGCGAACCTAGTTGGTTTGTCATTCGCTGTCGATGAAGGTATTGCCGCTTATGTGCCTGTTGCACATGACTACCTAGATGCACCTGAACAGCTTGATCGTGATTGGGTTCTAGAACAGCTTAAGCCAATTCTTGAAGATGCAGCGAAAGCAAAAGTTGGTCAAAACTTAAAGTATGATGCGTCTGTATTGGCTCGTTATGATATTGAGCTAAAAGGTATCAAGCACGACACGATGTTGGAATCGTACATTTACAACAGTGTCGGCGGTAAACACGATATGGACAGCTTGGCGCTTCGCTTCCTACAACATAGTTGCATTTCTTTTGAGCAAATTGCAGGTAAAGGCAAAAATCAGCTTACATTTAACCAAATCGAGTTGGAACAAGCATCGCCATACGCGGCAGAAGATGCGGATGTGACCCTTCGTCTGCACAATCGCTTGTTTGCGAATATCGAGCAGGATGAAAGCCTGAAGACTGTGTACGAAGAGATTGAAATGCCGTTGGTGCCAGTTCTTTCGCGCATTGAACGCACCGGGGTCTTTATTGACGAAATGAAGCTGAGTGCGCAGTCGGTAGAGATTACCGCTCGCCTTGATGAGCTTGAAAAGAAAGCGTATGAAACTGCAGAGCAAGAGTTCAACATGAACTCGCCAAAGCAATTACAAGCCATCCTATTTGAAAAAATGGGTTTACCGGTGGTGAAGAAAACGCCATCAGGTACACCATCGACGAATGAAGAAGTGCTACAAGAGCTTGCCTTAGATTACCCACTGCCAAAATTGATTTTGGAATATCGCGGTTTGGCGAAGCTTAAATCGACGTACACGGATAAGCTGCCGAAGATGATCAACCCAACAACAGGGCGTGTGCATACTTCTTACCATCAAGCGGTAACCGCAACAGGTCGTCTATCTTCTACTGATCCGAACTTACAGAACATTCCAATTCGTAACGAAGCCGGCCGTCGTATTCGCCAAGCGTTTGTCGCACCAGCTGGCCATAAAATCTTAGCGGTCGACTACTCGCAAATCGAACTGCGCATCATGGCGCACCTTTCTGGCGACCAAGCGTTATTGGATGCCTTCCGTGATGGTAAAGACATTCACGCGGCAACTGCGGCAGAAATTATGGGTCTGGATATTGAACAAGTATCCAGTGAGCAGCGTCGCCGTGCTAAAGCCGTTAACTTCGGGCTTATCTATGGCATGAGTGCATTTGGTTTGGCGAAGCAGCTTGGTATCCCTCGCGGCGAAGCACAAGCCTACATGGATAAATACTTTGAGCGTTACCCTGGCGTGATGCAGTACATGGAAGACACACGCAGCACGGCTGCAGATAAGGGCTATGTAGAAACGATTTTTGGTCGACGTTTGCATTTACCAGAAATCAAATCGCGCAACGGAATGCGTCGTAAAGCTGCTGAACGTGCCGCAATCAACGCACCGATGCAAGGTACAGCTGCGGACATCATTAAGAAAGCGATGCTGTTGGTTGATCAGTGGATTCAGGAAGAAGGCAATGGCCGTGTGAAGTTGTTAATGCAAGTACACGATGAATTGGTCTTTGAAGTTGAAGAGTCATCATTGTCCGAAATTGAAAGTAAAGTACAGAAATTGATGGAATCTGCAGCAGAGCTAAAAGTACCGTTGGTTGCAGAAGCAGGGCACGGTGACAACTGGGATCAAGCTCATTAGTCACTTTTAGACCAAAATAACCAATTAATTATGAGCCAGCGCACAAACGCTGGCTTTTTTTTGCGATTAAAAAAGCTAGCGCAAAGTTAACTTTGATGTTGCTTAATAAAAATTTCATGAAAAAAAACTACAAAAATTCTTTGCAATTCTGACCAATTGTTGTACATTAGTACTCGTAGGGTACAGAGGTAAGATGTTCTATCTTTCAGACCTTTTGTTTCACGTTATTGGATTAGGCTGATTCAGCCGCCCCAGTCAGCTTTTGACTGGGGCGTTTTTTATTGGGCGAAAGAAAATTTTTCTTTTTGTTCAATGTGTTGGGTTGGTAACGACTTGTCTTTATATTTCTCCCATCTTTAACCTATTGCCTACACTCCAATTTTCTTCAAAAACTCGCAAACTATTCAGTCTGTAAATTTATGCCAATCACACTATGATTTTTTCTTGAAGGAAACTAAGTTGAAGGGAAAATGGGAAGGTTTCTGTCTAACTTGTTGAATTGTATTTTCTTTATTGGTTATGGTTGTGAGTTAATTAAGCGAAAGCTAAAGTTAGGCGGCTTTTTAAGCTATTGAAATCCTCCGATAGTTCAGCAATGCTTCGTCACACAACAATAATTACCAATTTTTCTCTCCCGTTATCCCTGCCAGGAAGGTGGGGATTTTTATTGCCTGTTATTTAGCTCAGATAAACAAAAGCCCCACCAAATGGTAGGGCCGTGTCGAAAAAATTTAACAAATATTGTTAATTATTCTTCGTCGCTTGCTGGGGTATCCAGTTCGCCTTCTTCTATCAGGTGCGCGAGCGCCGGTGCAAACCAGGTATCCAGTTTTGCGCGCAGCTGATCAACGCCTAATCCTTTAAGGGAAGAGAACACATCAACGGAAACGTCGCCACCGAAAGTTTCCACCTGTTTGCGAACTTTCAGCAGGGTTTGTTTGCGTGCGCCACTTTTTAGTTTATCTGCTTTGGTTAGCAAAACTTGCACAGGAATGTGGCTATCGATGGCCCAGAAAATCATTTGCTGGTCGAGATCTTTCATTGGATGACGAATGTCCATCAGAACCACTAAGCCTTTTAGGCACTCGCGTTTCTGTAAGTATTCACCCAAAGATTTCTGCCATTTGTTTTTCATCTCTACCGGTACTTGAGCAAAACCGTATCCAGGTAGATCGACAATGTGACAACCTTCTTCTACTTTGAAAAGGTTGATTAATTGCGTACGACCAGGTGTCTTTGATGTCTTGGCTAAGCTTTTTTGATTAGTTAGACGGTTAAGTGCACTCGATTTACCAGCGTTTGAGCGTCCTGCAAACGCAATTTCGACACCTTCGTCTTCCGGTAGGTGACGAATATCGGGTGCGCTGGTGATGAAATGCGTATTTTGGTAATGAATTTTTACGCTCACTGTTAACTCCATCTCGACTTTGTGTAGTCGATTGATTACTTTTTTGTGAAAATGTGTAAAATAACCGTGCTCGGCATAAGGTCGCCTATTGTACCATGAGTGTACGCGGTATGTTCACATTCCGTGGTACTGGAAGCTTGATAATTATAATGGAATGTCATGAAGAAATTAGCGCTAATTTTGAGTCTTTTAGCCAGTTGCTCAGTATGGGCCCAAGGTAATATTGAGGCTGGTAAAGCAAAATCACAAACCTGTGTCGCCTGTCACGGAGCAGATGGCAACAGTGCAATAACAACGTACCCGAAACTCGCAGGCCAACACGCTAAGTATCTTGAGAAGCAGTTAAAAGAACTTAAGCTAGGCATGACAAGTGGTGGTAAACAAGGTCGTTACGATCCTGTAATGAGTGGTATGGCAATGCCACTGAGCGATGAAGATATCGCAGACCTATCTGCTTACTACGCTTCGCTACCAGTTTCAGAAAACTCAACACCTGAAGATGTGGTAGCAAAAGGCAAAACGCTTTATACCGCTGGTGATGCCGAGCGTGGCCTAACCGCATGTATTGCATGTCATGGTCCTCGTGGCAATGGTACTGAGCTTTCAGGTTTCCCGAAAATTTCTGGTCAGCATGCTGACTACATCAAAGCTCAGCTAGAAAAATTCCGTGATGGCGACCGTGGTAATGATATGAATGCCATGATGCGCGACATCGCGAAGAAAATGACAGACGAAGATATCGAAGTGCTGTCTAAATACGTTGGCGGTCTGCACTAATATACCTAAATCGCTCAAGATCCTGCATCTTGAGTTTATTGGGTAGATGTCCCTACATCGTTCGAGCAACTTGTACAAAAATGCCCTAGTGAATCCACTAGGGCATTTTTGTTCGTGACAGATATCACAGTCGAGTTTGGATGCGAAAGCGATAGTTAGCTCGGTAGTTTGTGAGACATTTGCCATACTTGAGGTTGGCTTTTTCTTGTTAGTGTTTTTAAGTTTTTGATTAAATGATAATTTTGATATTTTTATAAAAATAGGCGGATTATTTTTTCAACCCATTACTTGTGAGCATCGCGGGATGGCGTAAAGTAGAAGTTGTTCACAGGGGGTGAATGTAAGGATTTAAGGCCACGGTTTAGGTCTCCAAGGATGTAGCTCGGATGCTTGGTGATTTAGAAAGGGATTTAGATAGGTAGGGAGCCTATCTGATAAGGATGGTCATCTCGTCTGACGGTTAAGACAGTGAAACGGATCAGGCACAGGAAGTTGCTCAGTAGACAGGAAGTAAACGGATAGCCAAAACTCATCAGGAAGATGAAAAACAACTCTTTTTCGCAGGGAAAGCTCGAAAAACAAAGGGATCATTGGTGCACCAAATGTGTGCAACACAGTTTCGCCAATTGATGGCACTTAGAAAGCGACAGTCTGACTGTCGCTTTTTTTATATTCTTTTCCCTTGGTAAGTCGCAATCTGAATTACGATTACTGCACTTATTTACTTCGATGGGTTGTAAACAAAGTTTTTTAACATAAATTGCTGAAAAAATGCTCAGTAACACTCCAATCTGAGTTCACTTTCTGGTATGTTTCGCATCCCTGTTTGAGGAAGTCAGCATGCATACCTGTCCTTTATGCCAAAATCAGCGTACTCACCACTATTTTGAAGATAATCGACGTGAATATCTTCAATGTGAGCAGTGCAGTTTGGTGTTTGTGAATCCAGACCAACGTTTGGATGCGGAAACCGAAAAAGCTCACTATGATTTGCATGAGAACAACCCTGAAGATTTAGGTTACCGACGCTTTTTGTCGCGTATTGCTGACCCGATCACAGAGCGAATTTCTCCACAATCAAATGGTATCGACTTTGGTTGTGGTCCTGGCCCAACGCTCTCCTTGATGCTGGAAGAGGCGGGGCACAACATGGCGTTGTACGATCTCTACTACCACCCTGATACGTCGGTTTTAGAAAAAACGTATGACTTCATGACAGCAACAGAGGTGATAGAGCACCTCTACCACCCAGATTTGGTGTGGAAGCAATGGTTGAATTTAGTTAAGCCAGGGGGCTGGATAGGCCTGATGACGAAAATGGTCATCGACGTGGAGGCTTTCAAATCATGGCATTATAAGAACGATCTCACTCATGTAGTGTTCTTTAGTCGTGACACGTTCCAGTTCCTAGCAGAGCGGGATAAGCTCGAACTCGAATTTATTGGTAATGATGTAATTTTACTGAGGAAACCCCAGTAATGAGCCGTAGTAAAAAATCTAGAAAGCCAGGTGCCGCTGGCGCACCTGAGTTTGTTGTAACTCGTAACCGTACAGAATCTGATGTGGAAGGCCGCCTACGCAAGCGTGCTAAAAAGCGCAAAGGCTTGAAAACGGGTAACCGTAACTCAGAAGTTAACGAGCAGAAAAAGCAAGCTGCTGCACAAAACCGCGACCCGCGTTTAGGCAGTAAAAAGAAAATTCCTCTGGTTGTTGAGCCTGCGAAGAAAATGACGAAGCAAGAGCGTCGTTTGTCGGCAGAGCAAGAACTAGAGATGCTAGAAAATGATGCGCAATTGAACGTGTTGCTAGACCGTATTGAAGCGGGTGAAAACCTAGGCACAGGTCTACAGAAATACGTCGATGAGAAGCTCGACCGCATTGAGAAGCTAATGGACCAACTAGGTTTGTTGGAACCTGAAGAAGAGGAAGACTTCACTGCTCCTGCTGAGAAAAGCACGCGCAATGATGATGACTTGCTGGCAGATTTCGACGACATTAACTTCGACGACTACAAAGGATAATTAAGCTATGAATGTAACCTTATTAGCTATTGCTGGTGTTGTGATTATCATCGCACTTGCTTCTTATGCAGGTTACCTTCTGCTTCAATTGAAAAAGCAAAAGGAATTGCAGCTAAAGCATCAAAAATTGGCGATAGATAAACGTAACGCCAACATTTTTGAGAATGTGCATACCTTGTGTCAGGCGGGTATTCAAGGCCAATGCGATTTATCTGAAATCAGTATTCGTGTGTATAACATCATGGATTATGTACAAGGTGAAGACCGTGTCGATTTCGATAAAACGTACCCAGCAATTTCTGAGCTTTACCATATCGTGAAAGATATGGCGCGTGGTGAAGAACGCCAACAACTTGCCAAGAAAGAGCGTATGCAACAGAACTTGACGCGTCATAAAGCGGAAAGCCGCCTCACTGATGCGATCATTGAAGAGCTCAAAGTGTTGCAGAAAAACGTCCAGCCACTGAATAATCAAATCAATATTCAGATGATTTAATAGTTACCCCCAATGGTTTCCTTATGACTGCTGGGGGTATCGTGATCACGCTAGCACTTCTTTAGTTTTATAATTAAAAAGCCAGTCGGCGTTGCCACGCTTGTCATCGTCGTATGGCAAAATAGCGGCTCTGAATATCGGGTGACGGCTTTCGTTGCCCTAGCATTTAACGGAAAGTACCACCATGTCGAATCAACACACTGAATCGAAGCAGCAAATCGTCTGGGATCAAGCGGTATTGGATAAGTACAACTATTCCGGTCCTCGCTACACGTCGTACCCAACGGCGCTGGAGTTCCATGAAGCGTTCACCATTTCTGATTATGATATGGCATGCACTCAGTACCCAGACCGCCCATTATCGCTGTACGTACACATTCCGTTCTGTCACAAGCTTTGTTACTACTGTGGTTGTAATAAAGTCATCACGCGCCACTCGCACAAAGCGGACGAATACCTCGATGTGCTTGAGCATGAGATTCGTCAACGTGCAGCCTTATTGGTGGGCAGAACGGTAACGCAATTGCACTTTGGTGGTGGTACGCCAACGTTCCTTTCTGAAAAGCAAATTACACGCGTAATGAGCCTGTTGCGCCAAGAGTTTACCTTTAGCAGTGATGCTGAAATCAGTATCGAAGTTGACCCGCGTGAAATTCAGATCACCATGTTGGATCACCTGCGTAGCGAAGGCTTTAACCGCTTGAGCATCGGTGTTCAGGACTTCAACAAAGAAGTGCAAAAACTGGTGAACCGTGAGCAAGATGAAGAGTTCATCTTTGCGATGGTTGCGCGCGCAAAAGAGTTGGGTTTCCGTTCGACAAACCTAGATTTGATCTACGGCTTGCCAAAGCAAACCAAAGACTCTTTTGCCAAGACGTTAGAACAAGTACTGGAAATGCAGCCGGGCCGTCTGTCCGTGTTTAACTACGCGCACATGCCACAGCTATTTGCAGCGCAGCGTAAGATTAAAGACGAAGATCTGCCTAAAGCAGAAGAGAAGATGGCGATTCTGCAAGATACCATCGCGACACTGACTGGTGCTGGCTACCAGTTCATCGGTATGGACCATTTTGCATTGCCTGATGACGAACTTGCCGTTGCTCAGCGCGAAGGTATTTTGCATCGCAACTTCCAAGGCTACACCACACAAGGTGAATGTGATTTGGTTGGCTTTGGTGTCTCTGCAATCTCGATGATCGGCGATGCATACGCGCAAAACCAGAAAGAGCTGAAGAAATACTACGCTCAAGTCAACGAACTTCGTCACGCACTGTGGAAAGGGGTTTCGCTGGATTCTGATGACTTGCTCCGTCGTGAAGTGATTAAGCAGCTGATCTGTAATTTTAAGTTAGACAAGAAAGCGATTGAGTCTGAGTTTAAAGTGAAGTTTGATCAGTACTTTAAAGAAGACTTGCAGCTACTTCAGACCTTCATCAACGATGAGCTGGTGGAAGTGGATGACAATGAAATTCGTGTGACACTGCGAGGTCGTTTGCTGATCCGTAATATTTGTATGAGCTTCGATAAGTACCTGCGAGCGAAGGCGCGTCAGCAACAATTCTCTCGTGTTATCTAATCATAGACGCCGATTCAAGATATAAAAAATGCCAGCAGATGCTGGCATTTTTTTATGTTTTCGCTGGATTTAAGCGCGATCTTTTACTTTTGCTTTCAGTTCCGCTTTTTCTGCTTCTGAAAGGAACGCAATCTCAAGGCCATTGATTTGCGCTTGGCGAATCTGGTCTTGGCTCAGACCAGCTGCTGGTGCCGCTACTTCGTATTCGTATGGCAGTTCGATGCCTTCTACCGCTGGATCATCAGTGTTCAGACACGCAAGAACGCCATGCTCTAGGAACTGTTTGAGAGGGTGGTTTTCTAACGTTTCTACCGTGCTTGTTTGGTAGTTTGATGTTAGGCAAGACTCAATACCAATGCGGTTTTCTGCTAGGTAATCCATCAGTTTTGGATCGTGGATCGCTTTTACGCCGTGTCCGATACGAGTTGCGCCCAGCTCATTGATTGCTTGCCACATGCTCTCTGCACCTGCTGCTTCACCAGCGTGAACCGTTACCCCAAGGCCAGCATCGCGTACTTGCTTGAAGTGAGACACAAAGCGATCACCCGGTTGGCCCAGTTCGTCACCCGCCAAGTCGACGGCAACGATGTGATCTTTTTGGCTCAGAATGCCGTCCAGTTCTTGTTGGCATGCGTCGGTGCCAAATGTGCGACTCATGATGCCGATCAGGTTGGCTTTCACGCCAAAATCGCGCATACCCGCTTGCACACCGTCCACGACTGCTTCAACAACACCCGCTACTGGTAACTTGTGTTTCATTGCCATGTAGTATGGTGAGAAACGCAGTTCAGCATAATCGATTTGAGCGTTTAGTGCGTCTTCCACGTTTTCGTACGCCACACGACGACACGCATCTAGGTCGCCCAGTACCGCAACACCCCAGTCGAGCTTAGAAAGGAAAGCTACAAGAGAGGGTTCCGCTTCGACAATTTGAACGTGAGGAGTTAGAGACTCAATATCGTACGCTGGCAGAGCAATACCAAATTTTTGGCCAAGCTCAAGAATCGTTTTAGTACGAATGTTACCGTCAAGGTGGCGGTGCAAATCAGTAAGAGGAAGGTTCTTCGTTATCATTATGTCGATCCGGATAGTTATGAACTGGAACAGGGCCCAAACATCATCTGTGACAATACATGGGTAAGATTTGCAGTTAAGTATAAATAACAGTTAGGTAGATTGTCAGTAGAGGATGACTAGGAAATCAACGATTCTCGCTCTTTTCTACTTCATGTTAACCAAATGTGTTGGCCACTCTTCTAGTGGCATTGGACGGCTGTAATAGAAGCCTTGCACTTGGTTGCAGCCTAAAGAGCGTAGTAATTGTGCTTGATTGCTATCCTCTACGCCTTCTGCGACGACATTGGTTTTGAGGCCCGCGGTGATATTGATGACCGCAGCAACGACCGAACTGTCTAAGTTTTCTTGCGTGAGTTGATTGATGAAGGTGCGATCAATCTTCAAACAAGTAAATGGCAGTGAGTGAAGATAACCCAGTGATGAGTAACCGGTACCGAAATCATCGATCGCGATACCAATCCCCATATCACGCAGTTTGGTCATATTTTCCAGTGTGGTTGGTGCGCTATCAATAATGCGCGACTCGGTGATCTCCAGTGTTAGGTTACTGGCGGGTAATTTTGTGATATCCAATACGTTGGTCACCGTATCGACAAAATCAGGGCAGGACAGTTGATTAACGGAGATGTTCACATGCAGTTGGAAGTCTGATGGCCACTGATTACTTTGAATGGCTTGGTATGTATCGCGGCAAGCTTGTAATAGAATTTGTTGGCCAATGGCTTTGATCATGCCGCTTTCTTCTGCGATTGGAATAAAATCTAGTGGTGACACCATTCCTGAGTCACTGTGCCAGCGCGCCAGCGCTTCTGCGCCACACACATTACCACTAGCGAGATCCACAATAGGTTGATAATGAGGGACAAATTCTTGGTTTTCGATGCCAGTTTGAATCTTAGTCAGCATTTGGGTGCGGAACTTTGAAGCGCTTGCCAGTTCAGGGCTGTAATGACAGACACCGGTCAGTGAGTCTTGCTTGGCGTAGCTTAATGCGATGCTGGCGTTGCGAAGCCACAGCGGCATGGTTTCATTTGGTTGGGTTTGCACAATGCCAAGTGAAATCTTCATCACTACATTCTCGCCTTCCACCATAAATGGGGTGGAAAAGAGTTGCTGTAATCGACGCTCGGTTTGTTTAACTTGGGCTTCAGTATCGGCGTTTGAGAGAAACACTGCGAACTCATCACCACCAATCCGAGCCAGTAACGCGTTATCACTAAACTCTTGTTTTAGCCTTTCTGCGATGCTGACCAACAGTTGATCACCGTTATGATGACCCACACTGTCGTTGATATCTCTAAATTTGTTGATACCAAGTAAAAATAAACTGCCGTGGCACAGGTGAGATTGGTTCTCACAGATTTCGACCAAGCCCTGACGACTGTATAAGCGTGTCAGAGAGTCATAAACCAACTGCTCACGCAACGCTTTAAATGAGGCTCTGAGGTTACTCGTCATCTCATTAAAGGCATGCACAAGTACCGTTGTCTCATACACATAACCAGGTTTTGGCATACTGCTGTCCCAATCGCCATTCGCAAGGTGTTGGGCGGCGTCGGCCGTCGCGTTAATCGGTCTGGTGACTCGGTTGAAAATGATCCAACTGATGGCGATACCAAATAAGCTGACGATAAACCCGACCAGCCAACTCTTTTGTTGGCTTTTCGGCAATGTACCCAGCAACTCGGATTCAGATATAGAGGTGCCAATAAACCATGTTAAACCGTTTTGATCTCGGTATGGGGTTAGTCGGCTGAAAATACGTTGGCCGTCATGCTCAAATGAAAAGGTGTAAGGTTGCTTAGTATTGTTGAGATCAAACGACCGAACGCGGCTCGCACTGATTTTGATGATCGGATCTGCGTTTTCAGCCGCAAACAAACGCTGCCCTTTATCAGAAAACTTTGTGCCCCATGAGATAACGCTTCCCGGGCCTGAGTGAGCGATTAAACGATGATCTGGGTCCATGATGTAGACCGAAGCTTTGGTGTTGTATTTTAACTCACGTAGAAATTCGTTAAATGTGTTGATGCGAATGTCTGTCACCAACACGCCAGCAAATTGGTCGTGTTTATACACCGGTGTCATGGCTGACAGCGTAATATCCTGGCGTTCATCGGCATTCGTATAAATCTCAGACCACATCGAGGTTTGAGTCTCTGCGACGGGCGTATACCATGGGCGAGTGCGAGGATCGTATGGAGAGATAACCGTTCGAATGCTATTACTCACATGGTTGGTGCCATAAATAATCAGATCACCATCGGTATATCGATCTTGAACCATTAAGGTGTAATCGTCGGAAAGCTCGCGGCGGAACCCGGCAAAGTCACCGCTTTCTGAACCAAATGCGATGACATCCAACTGCGGTATCGATTGGTAAAGGTTTTTGAATGCACTCAGCAGGTAGCTTTGAATATCTGAGGTGTCGTGAGGGTGATAAAGGTTGTGATAGCTGACGTTATGCGCGAGAGCCATAACCGCAGTAAACGGCTTGCGCAGATAGCTATTAAGGTGGTCGTGGACACTTTCGGTTAACACGGAAAGTTGTTTGTCGCTGATATCTGTGACCACTTCTTCGTAGCTTTGTTTTTGGACGTAGACAATGACACCGATCGCCAGTAAGAAGATCATGACAAATGGAATGAGAACAGCGGTACGCAGTGTAATTTGAGTCGTAGCAGTAGACATTGCCTAATCACATAGATGGTGGTGCGCCACAATTGTACTGATATTTTTGTTAATATCGAGTGACAAACGACTCTCGTTGTTAACGCACCACGTAAGTGATTGTCAGTACAATTCTTTTAATTTTCTGGTAAGCGTGTTTCGCCCCCAGCCTAATACTTTAGCGGCATCTTGCTTGTGACCTTTAGTGTGCTCCAAAGCTGCCTCTAATAAAATGCGCTCAAATTCTGGTAAAGCATAAGAAAGCAGTTCTTTATCTCCTGCCGCGAGTGATTGACGTGCCCAATCCGCCAATTGTTCTTGCCAGCTGCCATGTTCAGAGTCCGAAATGGATTTTTTCTCTTCGAGCAGTTCGCTTGGTAAGTCGTTTGGCAATACCTCGCTACCACTGGCCATGACGGTTAACCAACGGCAAATATTCTCTAATTGACGCACGTTGCCCGGCCAATCAAGGCGGTTAAGAATTTCAACGGTCGACGGATGCAGAGTTTTGGTTTCGACCCCCAGCTCATCAGCCGCTCGGATAAGAAAATGCTGCGTAAGTTTTTCGATGTCCTGCTTACGTTCACGCAATGCCGGAATCTGCACTCGAATCACGTTCAAGCGATGGAATAAGTCTTCACGGAAATCGCCTTCATGCACCAGCTTTTCTAAATTCTGGTGTGTTGCCGCGACAATCCTTACGTCGACGCTGATTGGGGAGTGACCGCCCACTCGATAAAACTGTCCGTCGGCCAGAACACGCAGCAAACGGGTTTGAATATCTAACGGCATGTCACCGATTTCGTCTAAAAATAGGGTGCCGCCATTGGCTTGTTCGAATCGACCCTGACGAACATTGTTCGCCCCGGTAAATGCCCCTTTTTCATGACCAAACAACTCTGACTCAATCAGATCTTTGGGAATCGCCGCCATATTGAGTGCAATAAAAGGTTTGTTGGCGCGAGGACTATGGCGGTGCAACGCATGAGCAACAAGCTCTTTACCCGTGCCCGATTCACCGTTAATCAATACTGAAATTGAGGAGCGAGAAAGACGACCAATGGCTCGAAATACTTCTTGCATGGCTGGCGCTTCACCGATGATTTCTGGCGTTTCCGCAGGAATGTCTTCTGGAGAGAGTTGCTCACGTTTATTTTCGTGACTGTGTGCAATCGCTCGTTCAACCAGAGTTAAGGTTTCATCGATATCAAAAGGTTTTGGTAAGTATTCAAAGGCACCTTTTTGGTACGCATTCACTGCCGCATCCAAATCTGAGTGGGCGGTCATGATAATCACGGGAAGGTCTGGGTAATCGCGCTGTACTTGTTTTAGCAGCTCTAATCCATCAATGCCCGGCATGCGAATGTCTGATACCAGCACATCTGGTACTTCGCGTTCGAGCGCCATCAAAACGCTTTCCCCATCGGCATAGGTTTCGCATTTTATGTTGGCAGAGGAGAGCGTTTTCTCCATCACCCAGCGAATAGAACTGTCGTCATCAACGACCCAAACATATCCTTTACTCATGTAGTAATCCTTGCAGCAAACCGAAAAACTGATGCGACTTGAAGTCCATTAGCGCAATCAGATCGGCAAATAAATAGTAAATGTTGTGTGACCAGGCCAGCTTTCTACGTCTATTTTTCCATTGTGCTGGTCGATCAAATTTTGTGAAATAGACAGCCCTAAGCCAGTTCCTCCCTCGCGGCCACTGACCATGGGATAGAACAGCGTGTCTTGTAATTCCGGTGGAATGCCAGGGCCGTTGTCTGTGATTTCGACACGCGCAGCGAGTTTACAGCGTTTGCCGTGAATATTAGCTTGATGCACCGTTCTGGTGCGAATGGTGATTTTACCGTGTTCTTGATGGCTAAGAATTTGCGCTGCATTACTGACGATATTAAGCATCGCCTGTTCGATTTGGTCCGCATCCATCAAAATTTCTGGCAAGCTCGGGTCGTAATCACGTTCAATCACGATTGAACGTTGCGATTCTAGTTCAACCAACTGGCGGACCTTTTCCAGAATTTGATGCAAGTTTTCTTGTGTCTTCTTACCTGGCTTTTGTGGTCCGAGTAATCGATCAACGAGCGCTCTTAAACGGTCGGCTTGCTCAATAATGATGTGCGTATATTCGGTGAGAGAGGGATCTGGCAGCATTTTTTCTAGCAATTGCGCTGCACCACGTAATCCACCTAGCGGGTTTTTGATCTCATGTGCAAGCCCTCGGACTAACAGTTTCGCCGCTTGTTGTTGGGCGTGCTGGTTCAGTTCTTGAGAGAGTCGGCGCTGCTGATCAATTTTGCGCATCTCAACCAGAAGCATCAACTGCTTTTGCCAAGTGATTGGGCTAACTGTCACCTCTAGCATTAAGGGGCGGCCATCAACAACGAAAGTGACGTCACTGTCGGTGATGCTTTGGCCACTTTGCAATGGTTGAGTGAGCAGCGCGAGATCCAGCGACGCATGTTGAATCAATTGAGAAAGCGATTGTTCAACAATACGTTTCGCGCTTTGAGAAAACAGCAACTCGGCAGCCGGATTGGCATAACGGATAGCCAATCCATCATCAAGAATCAGCGTTGCTGTCACCATGTTGTTGAGAATGGCACTAGGAAGACTGGTATCCACATTACGTCCTTGTTTTGCTTTAAGATTGTGCGTTGCACAATAATGGTGCAATTGAACGTTAAGTATGGCGAATAAATCTCAGAAGAAAAAGTGAAAAGCACCGCAGTGATGCTATTTTTTTCACCAGATATTCTATTTTGCCCCTTTTACGGTCGGCTTAACACTTGCTCTATGTAAATGCACCGTTATAGGGCTAGTAGATGCAATAAGCTTGCCGCTTCTTTTCGCGTGCACGGCCAGTGTGTGGGTGCCTCGGTCAATATTGTTTAACTGCCACATCATATGGCTTTGTGGCGCACCATAAGGTTTTCCGTCGAGCAGCAGTTGCAACTGTTCGCCGATACCAAGCTTGCGATTGGTTTCCAGTTGAATATTGATGATGCCTCGGTTGCTGCGGATGGTTTCGTTATGTTGAGGAGTCAGCATCGAGAGCTTTAATGGGAGAGGTTTATCGGTTTTCTTTTCCGGCTTGTCTTGTGGCTCTTTCGATGGCTTGGTCTGAGGGGCGAGTGATTCCGTGCTTTCTACCTTAGGAGCGGGTGCGCTGGCTTCAAGGTTTGGCAACGCGATGGCTTTTGCACCTTGGTTTGGCGTATCACTAAAATGAACCACGCCATTTTTATCTACCCATGTATAAGCAACCTGCGCTGATGCGATGGAGGCGATTAACAATCCGCTGAGAGCACATAGCGATGGAATAAGCTGAACTTTCATTGCTCACCTTCTTTTGATCGATGATTTCACGTTTCAATGGCTTAGCTCTTTGACCTACAAGGTAAAAAGTCCAAGCGTATTTTTATTATCCCCTCATGTTAAACGTCGAATCTTGACTGACGAATACAAAAAAGGCCCGCCTGCGAGGCGAGCCTAATATTTTGTTGCTGTGTTTACATTTTACACAGTGTCGACCTTATACAGAGTAGTAAAGTTCGAACTCAACTGGGTGAGTTGTCATGTTCACGCGCTCTACGTCCTGAGATTTCAGTTCGATATAAGAGTCGATGAAGTCGTCAGAGAATACACCACCCGCTGTTAGAAATTCACGATCAGCATCTAGCTCTGCTAGTGCGTCTTTCAGTGAGTATGCAACCGTTGGGATTTCTGCTGCTTCTTCTGCTGGTAGATCGTAAAGGTCTTTATCCATTGCTTCGCCTGGGTGGATCTTGTTCTTAATACCGTCAAGACCAGCCATTAGCATTGATGCAAAGCATAGGTATGGGTTAGCCGCTGGGTCACCAAAGCGAACTTCGATACGACGTGCTTTCGGGCTTGGTACCACAGGGATACGGATTGAAGCAGAGCGGTTACGTGCAGAGTAAGCAAGCATAACTGGCGCTTCGAAGCCTGGTACAAGACGTTTGTACGAGTTTGTTGATGGGTTAGCAAATGCGTTGATTGCACGAGCGTGTTTGATGATACCGCCAATGTAGTAAAGCGCCATTTCAGATAGACCGCCGTACTTGTCACCAGCAAATAGGTTTACACCATCTTTCGCTAGAGATTGGTGAACGTGCATACCGCTACCGTTGTCACCAACAAGTGGTTTAGGCATGAATGTTGCCGTTTTACCAAACGCGTGAGCAACGTTGTGTACAACGTACTTGTAGATTTGGATTTCGTCAGCTTTGGTTGTTAGCGTGTTGAAACGAGTTGCGATTTCGTTTTGACCCGCTGTTGCCACTTCGTGGTGGTGAGCTTCAACAACAAGACCCATCTCTTCCATTACTAGACACATAGCAGAACGGATATCTTGAGATGAATCCACTGGAGCTACAGGGAAGTAACCACCTTTAACGCCTGGACGGTGACCTTTGTTACCTTCTTCGTAATCAGAACCCGTGTTCCATGCTGCTTCTACGTCATCGATCTTGAAGAAAGAGCCTGACATGTCAGTCGCGAACTTCACGTCGTCAAATAGGAAGAATTCTGGCTCAGGACCGATAAGTACAGTATCTGCAACGCCAGTAGAGCGCATGAAGTCTTCAGCGCGTTTTGCGATAGAACGTGGGTCACGGTCGTAGCCTTGCATTGTTGCCGGCTCTAAGATGTCACAACGGATGTTGAGTGTTGCGTCTTCCGTGAATGGGTCAAGCACAGCAGAAGATGCGTCAGGCATCATTACCATGTCTGATTCGTTGATACCTTTCCAGCCAGCAACTGATGAACCATCGAACATTTTACCTTCTTCGAAGAAGTCTGCGTCGATTTGGTGAGCAGGGATCGAAATGTGCTGCTCTTTACCTTTTGTATCAGTGAAGCGTAGGTCAACAAACTTAACTTCGTTTTCTTGGATCAGCGATAGAACGTTTTCTACTGACATCTTGGATAACCTCCAGTGTTAATAAGCGGTAAAAGCTCGATTTATGAATTATTCATGAAACCTGGCATTGATTAATCAATTTGACTTTTCATTAATCGATGCTGTTTTAACTAAAGCCAAAACCGTGCCAAAAAAAATATCCCATTAATTTCAAGCAATTGTGTTTTTTTGGCGCTAGCTTGGTGCAGATGATTGCACCAAAATGGTCTTTACTTGCACTATTATGGTGCGGAAAATCATTATTGCACCATAATGTGACAGGCGCATTGCTTATTCAGCCCAGTTTTTGAGCAAGAGTCAATTTGAATTATGCATCGATTGGAATAAAGTTGCGTTTAATCAATTCGTTCCGAGGAAGAAAATGGGCATTAAGCGTAAAAATCGCAGAAATGCTCGGGAGTAGATCACATATTTCTAGGCTTTTTGCTAAAATCTGGTACATTATGGCCGTTTTTTTAATCAGCAAATGTCGCCAGAGAGCACCCGTTCTCAGCGTGGGGGCATTTCATCTATCTAAGTGAATCAATATCCATGGCTACTCCACAGATTGATAAATTAAGAAATATCGCGATCATCGCGCACGTTGACCACGGTAAAACCACGTTGGTTGACAAGCTGCTACAACAATCAGGCACGCTTGAGTCTCGCGGTGAAGCTGAAGAGCGAGTCATGGACTCGAACGACATCGAGAAAGAGCGCGGTATTACCATTCTTGCTAAAAACACAGCAATCGACTGGAACGATTACCGTATCAACATCGTAGATACTCCGGGACACGCGGACTTCGGTGGCGAAGTTGAACGTATCATGTCGATGGTAGACTCTGTACTACTTATCGTTGACGCGGTTGATGGTCCAATGCCTCAAACGCGTTTCGTAACACAAAAAGCGTTTGCTCATGGTCTAAAACCAATCGTTGTTATCAACAAGATTGACCGCCCTGGCGCACGTCCTGATTGGGTTATGGACCAAGTGTTCGACCTATTCGACAACCTAGGTGCTTCTGACGAACAGTTAGATTTTAAAGTGGTTTACGCTTCTGCTCTTAACGGTTGGGCTTCTCTAGAAGAAGGCGAAACTGGCGAGAACATGGAACCGCTATTCGAAACTATCGTTGGCGAAGTAGCTGCACCAGAAGTTGACCTAGATGGTCCACTACAGATGCAAATCTCTCAGTTGGATTACAGCTCTTACGTTGGCGTTATCGGCGTTGGCCGTGTAACTCGTGGTAGCGTTAAGCCAAACCAGCAAGTAACGGTTGTTGGTGCAGACGGCAAAACTCGCAACGGTAAAGTGGGCACAGTAATGGGCTACCTAGGCCTAGAGCGTCACGAAGTTGAGCAAGCTAACGCGGGTGATATCATTGCAATCACTGGTCTTGGCGAGCTTAAAATCTCTGACACTATCTGTGCACAAAACGCAGTAGAAGCACTACCAGCACTGTCTGTTGATGAACCAACAGTAACCATGACGTTCCAAGTAAACACGTCTCCATTCGCTGGTAAAGAAGGTAAGTTCGTCACTTCACGTAACATCCTTGAGCGTCTAGAGAAGGAACTGGTACACAACGTTGCACTGCGCGTTGAACAAACAGACGATCCAGACAAATTCCGCGTATCAGGCCGTGGTGAGCTTCACCTGTCTATCCTGATCGAAAACATGCGTCGTGAAGGCTTCGAGCTTGCCGTATCTCGTCCAGAAGTAATCATCAAAGAAGAAGATGGTCAGCTAATGGAACCGTTTGAAACGGTAACTATCGACGTAATGGAAGAGCACCAAGGCGGTATCATGGAGAATATCGGCCTACGTAAAGGTGAGCTGAAAGATATGGCTCCAGACGGTAAAGGCCGTGTACGTATGGACTTCATCATGCCATCTCGTGGTCTGATCGGCTTCCAAACGGAATTCATGACACTGACTTCTGGTTCTGGTCTTCTATACCATACGTTTGACCACTACGGCCCACACAAAGGCGGTAACATCGGTCAGCGTATCAACGGTGTTCTGATTGCTAACGCTGCGGGTAAAGCGCTAACTAACGCACTGTTCAACCTTCAAGAACGTGGTCGTCTATTTATCGGTCACGGTGTGGAAGTTTACGAAGGCATGGTTATCGGTATTCACAGCCGCGACAACGACCTAACAGTAAACGCACTGAAAGGTAAGCAGCTAACCAACGTTCGTGCATCTGGTACAGATGACGCACAGGTTCTAACTCCGCCAATCATCATGACGCTAGAGCAAGCGCTTGAGTTCATCGATGACGACGAGCTAGTAGAAGTAACACCTGAAAGCATCCGTATCCGTAAGAAATTCCTAACGGAAAGCGATCGTAAACGTGCTTCTCGTGGCGCGAAATAACTTTCGTTAAGCGATTCAATTAAGAAGAAGCCCTGAGTTATGCTCAGGGTTTTTTGTATCTAGAGAATGAAAATATCAGCATGAAGCCAATCGTGATTACTGGTGGCCCTGGTGCGGGGAAAACCACCCTACTGAATGCATTAGAGCGGCAAGGGTATGCGACGTTTGTAGAGAGCTCTCGTACGCTAATTGAACAGCAAAACCAGTTAGACGACGGTATCTTGCCGTGGACGAACCTGCCTGAGTTTGCTCAATTGTGTCTCGACTTGATGAGCAAGCAAAAGAGTGATGCGCGTTGTCATGACGTTGCGTTTGTTGATCGCGCCATCCCAGACATCATTGCTTACTTACAAGTGGGCGGTTGTAAGGTTGACCAAGCTTTCTTAACCGAAAGTGCTGGGTACCATAGTCAGGTGTTTACTTGTCGACCTGAAGCATCCATTTACGTGCAAGATGAAGTGCGTCCACACAGCTTTGAAGAAGCATTGGAGATTCATCAATCCTTAGTGGATATCTATGCTGAGTTGGGTTACGAAGTGGTCGAAGTGCCGTGGGGCAGTGTGCTAGAACGAGTAAGCTTTGTTCGAAGAGTCATCGGTTTAGTTGGTGAGGTCGCAGACTAAAACCTCCTCGCTAGGAGGAGGTTTGAATCATTTACTTTTGATTGAGCTTTTGTAGGAATTTATCAGACTCTGCAATCGCTTCGTTCATCTGTTTGATGGCAAACTGAATGTCTTTCTCTAGACTAGAAAATTCACCTTGTAGAGAGCCAATCGCACTCGCGTTAAGGTTGTGTTTCAAGTACAACGTGTTGTCGCGCAGTGTATTTAGTACCGGCGTCATCTTTTTCTCTGCACGCTTCATTGCGCTAAGCATGGTTTTGTACGAGGCTTTGGTTTCACGTAGCTTTTGCTCGCTTGAACGGCGCAATTTCGCGCTCGAGTACAGCTCTAGTTCGTCTTGCCATTCATCGAACAGTGCGCCGGAAACGTCTTCAATCGCAGCAATGCGGTCACGAACGTCTTGCGCCGCTTTTTCGCTGTCTTCGTACTTGTCATTGATTTTGTTGTAGACACTTTCTAGCTCACCACCATCAAAATTAGTGATCGCAGATAAGGCTTCGAGCGCACTGGTGAATTCTTCTTGTGCATCTTGTTGAGATTCTTTGGCATCTTCAACGCGGTCGACCATAATATCTCGTTTATGGTACCCAACTTGCTCCATCGCTGAGTAATAAGCAGATTGACACCCTGTTAAAGTGAAAATTGATAGTACAATTGCTAATAAATAAGGCATTCTTATGTCCTCGACGCTAATTATGGGATGAACTATGAACCAGTTATCAGAGAGTTACAAGGCAAGATTAATCAATCTACTGCCAAGTTGCGTCGCGTTTTTTAAGTATCTTCTTAAGCGATTAACGCATGATCGCGTCAATGTGAACGCGGGCTATCTTGCCTACATTACCTTGTTATCCATCGTGCCAATGCTGACGGTATTGTTATCAATATTGTCGAAATTTCCCGTTTTTGCGAACGTCGGTGAGGTGTTGCAAGGCTACATTATTGAGAATTTTGTTCCGGCATCTGGGGAAGCTGTACATACGGCATTGCAGGAATTTGTGGCGAATACGGGCAAAATGAGCGCGGTTGGCGGTGGGTTTTTATTCATTGCTGCAGTCATGCTGATTTCGAACATTGATAAGAACTTAAACTACATTTGGCGAGTTAAAGATAAGCGCCGTTTAGTCTTTTCATTCTCTATGTATTGGATGGTACTCACGTTAGGGCCGATCATGGTCGGTGCGAGTATCGCGGCGACATCGTATGTGACCTCACTGCAAATTTTAGAGAACGAGACATTATCTGGTGCGTTCAATCTGTTTTTACGTTGGTTACCGCTGTTGTTGTCTTTTTTCGCTTTCCTTGGCTTATATATTCTGGTGCCGAATAAAAAAGTGCACCTGGCTCATGGCGCGATGGGGGCAGCAGTCGCTGCGATACTGTTCGAATTAAGTAAAAAGGGCTTTGCACTCTACATCACTCAGTTTCCGTCTTATCAGCTCATCTACGGTGCGTTAGCCGCGATTCCTATCTTATTTGTTTGGGTGTATTTATGCTGGATGATTGTGTTATTGGGGGCGGAAGTTACGGCTGCGCTTGGTGAGCGAGAGCACTGGAGTGAAGATTTAGACATGATACACTCGACCGCTGAATCTCAGTTAACAGATGAAGGAAGCGAGAGTAGTGATAGCGCTAATTCAACGAGTCAGTGAAGCTGCCGTCCGTGTGGATGGTGAAGTCGTAGGGGAAATTGATCGTGGTCTGCTGGTCTTATTAGGAGTAGAGAAAGACGACGATGAGGTCAAAGCAAAACGCTTGATGGAGCGTGTTACGACCTACCGCGTGTTCGAAGATGATGAAGGTAAGATGAACCTGAACGTCAAACAGGTAGAAGGCAAAGTGTTGGTGGTTTCTCAATTTACGTTACCTGCGGATACAAAAAAAGGCACTCGTGCTGGCTTTTCTCGCGGTGCGCATCCTGCTGATGCTGAGCGCTTGTATGATTACTTTTCTGATTTGTGTGAACAAGTTTTACCCACACAGCGTGGCCGCTTCGCTGCCGATATGAAAGTGTCCTTAGTGAATGACGGTCCGGTGACGTTTTGGTTGCAGGTCTAGTCTGGTAACACCAGTGCCATGGTCTAAGCTTTAACTCCAAGCTCATGGAATTGGCTTGGAGTGATTTTCCCGACATTTATTAGTGTTGTGCTTTCAAAGGATTGATATGTTCAAACTCATTACTCCCAAAACCGATAATCAGATAAACAAGTATTATCAGTTTCGCTGGCAACTGCTTCGTGAGCCATGGCGTATGCCAATTGGCTCTGAACGCGATGAATACGATGAAATGAGCCATCACCGTATGATTGTTGATGGCCGAGGTCGTCCTATGGCGATCGGTCGTTTATACATTACGCCGGATAATGATGGCCAAATCCGCTATATGGCGGTTAAAAATAATCGCCGCAGTAAAGGGATGGGCTCGCTGGTTCTGGTCGCGCTAGAGTCGTTAGCACGCCAAGAAGGGGCGAAGCGCTTGGTGTGTAATGCCCGTGAAGATGCCATCGCATTTTACGAGAAAAATGGCTTTGAGCGTCGTGGTGAACTGACCGACGAGCGCGGTCCTGTGCGTCACCAGCAAATGGTGAAACCATTGGATCCGATGGCGAATGTGTTGCGTCGCCCAGAATGGTGCACTGAACTTCAGCAGCGCTGGGAGCAACAGATCCCAATTAGCGACAAAATGGGGATAAAAATTAACCAGTACACGGGTTACCAGTTTGAATGCTGCGCGCAACTTAATCCAAACCTTAATCCGCATAACACCATGTTTGCGGGGTCGGCTTTTACTTTAGCTACCTTGACGGGGTGGGGTATGACGTGGCTGCTGCTTAAAGAGCGCGGTTTGCATGGTGATATTGTATTGGCCGACAGCTCGATTCGTTATCGTCAACCAGTCGAACAAAACCCCGTGGCGAGTACTTCGTTGGATGGGATCAGTGGTGACCTAGATCGATTGGAGTCAGGGCGCAAAGCACGCATCGTCATTCACGTGGTGATTTATAGTGGCGACACGCCAGCCGTAGATTTTGTTGGTACCTATATGCTGATACCGAACTATTCGCAATTACTCAGCTGTTAATTGAGAGGGCGCCTTACTGATCTGTAGGGCGCTTATTCTTTTCGCTTTCTCGCTCTGTCGGTGGGAGGATTTGTTCCTCTGTGGTGGGAGCAGTGACAGATGCTTCGTCTTCTTCGACAATTTCTTCGGAAAATTCTTCCTCTTGAATCTCCACATTGATGTTATCAATCGCAGTTGGCAGCTCCATGGCTGATTCACTTGTTTGTGGAGTGCTTTCAACATCAGCCGGTGCTTTTGGTGCTGGTGCTTTTAAACATTCATTATGATGGATTTCGCCACTGAGTAGATCGCCTTCAACGCTCCCGCACGACTCTTTCCATTGATAAACAATGCCATTTAGTGGGTTGTTGGCCATATCAAACTCGCCCCAAACCCTACCACTCATAGCTTTCCCTGAAATGATGACTGGTTCTATGGCGACCTTCCCTCGTTGCGCGCTTAAACTCAGCGGACTTAAGGTAATGGCTTTGAGCGAATGATTCGCTTGGGATTTAAAACGGGTATCTCGTAGGTTGGCTTCTACTTCGCCAGATAAGCTGTAGGCCAGCATGTTGCGATCACCTGATAATCCTTGTAGATCGAGGCTGAGATCGGAAAAACCATCAATAGCCAGTGTGTCGGGTAAATAATCGTGGAAGAGTGATAAGGGAATGCCATCGGCATTGAGGTTGAGTGCCCAAGGCTGGCTCGGAGTACTTAGGTCTATCTGTCCGATGCCTTCTACGTAGCCTTGCTCGAGTGGTGCAAAAAGGCGTGTCAGTTTCCAAAAGCCATTCTCACTTTGCATGGCAAGTGCAGCATGAGACGTGAGCACTTGGTTATAACTGGCGTTGACAACGCTAGCTTCCAGATCGCCATGCCAAAGGCCCCAACGTTGATTGACCTGTTTAAGATCAAGCTGCTGCCCTTCGATGTTTAAACCGGAGAACTGCCAATAAGGTTCGTGAGATAGCTGAATGATTTGGCTGCGCTCGATGTCGAGTCGTTGGATTGTGACATGATCTAACTTACTGATGGCGGCGTGCCACCAGTTTTGGTTATCTTCAGGTTGTATTGCCCACTTGAGGCCTTGAATGGAGGCTTCTTCGAGTTGCCATTGCGTTGGAGTGAACACCCCAGAGACCTGCACTCGACCTTGCTGCCAATCTAAGCTGAGCTCGTTGAGTTGGATTTTTTCAGGCTCTATAACAGCACTTAAACGTGGCTCTATTGCGGTTTGCTGTTGGAATCGGACGCTATCCGCCTGCAATGAAACTTGAGCCGTTGTCTCCCAGAGAGAAAGTGGCAGTGTGGCGTTTTCTACGGAGAGCTCTAAGTTTTGCCAGTGCCAATCGCCCCATTCAATATCGGCGTTCAGTAAGTCTAAGCTATTAATGTGATTAATCTTGAATGGTATTGCTTGCCAAGGCTTAGCAAGCAGTGATTGGAGCTGGATATGATTGAGTTGCAACTTATTGATGGTCACATTCACTAAAGACCAGCCTTGTGGATACTGCTCGCCTTGCCCTGAAATTTGACTGTTACGCCAGTTAAATGAAGTGCCATAGAGCGTACTGTCTTGCGGTTTGTAGTCCATGTCGACCAAGACCTGATTAAAGGCTTCGCCATTCCAATAGATCTGGTCGGCTGCAAGTTGAACCTCGCCATATGGTATTAACTGGCCATTCCACTGTGGTGATTGAATTTGAAGGTCAATGCCATTACCAGAAAACTGCTCGTCGGCGTAATCAATATTTTTGAGCGCGATTTGATGGAACAAAACGTTATCTAAAGGCGGGAGCTTTGGCGCGCCATACTGCAAATTAAGTCCATCAATCAATAAGCTATCAACGATCCATTTACCATCGCGATAAACATCGGGATTCATCCATAAATCGACTTGCTCGATATAAGAAGCGTCGTCTACGTTTGTGTTCACACCCTGTAAAGTTAGGTGGTAGGGAAAATCGTAACGCACGCTTTCTGCTTGAAAGGGCAAGGAAATGCTGTTTGATAGCAGACGCCAAGTTGCATCGGCGTAAGATGTTGTTAACAGCGCAATCATAGTGGCCGGAATGGCAACTAAGATAACCAGTAACAGAATTAGAACTCGACGCGCTGTTTTCATTCCTGCTAGAACCTACGTTTGCAATTAAATAAAACTAGATAGGCTTTAGCTTGTATCAATATTCTGCGGTATTCAATAAAAAGCCCCTCAAAAGAGGGGCTTGAAGCGGTTTTTTGTAACTTGGTCTACGTAAAAGTGATAAGTGGCTGCCCACTTATCACTGTGGTTTACGCGACGTCGTTGTTACTCGACTCAATCAATCTGAGGGCCAGCGGCAACCAGAGATTTACCTTCCGCATTGTCCGTGTATTTATCAAAGTTATTGATAAAGCGTTCAGCCAAGTCTTTCGCTTTGCTTTCCCACTGAAGTGGATCAACGTACGTGTCACGAGGGTCTAGAATGCTTGGATCCACACCTGGTAGTGAAGTCGGTACTTCAAGGTTGAAGATAGGAATGTGCTTAGTTGGTGCATCTTCAATCGAACCATCAAGAATCGCATCAATAATTCCGCGCGTATCTTGAATCGAGATACGTTTGCCAGTGCCGTTCCAACCTGTGTTCACTAGGTAAGCCTCAGCGCCTGCTGCTTCCATACGTTTAACCAGTACTTCTGCGTATTTAGTTGGGTGAAGCGTTAGAAACGCTGCGCCAAAACATGCAGAGAAGGTTGGTGTAGGCTCAGTAATACCACGCTCTGTTCCTGCCAGTTTTGCAGTAAAGCCAGATAGGAAGTGGTACTTAGTTTGCTCAGGTGTCAATTTAGACACTGGAGGTAGCACACCAAATGCGTCCGCCGATAGGAAGATCACTTTATTCGCGTGACCGCCTTTTGATACTGGCTTAACGATGTTGTCGATATGGTAGATAGGGTAAGAAACACGTGTGTTTTCTGTTTTCGAGCCATCATCAAAGTCGATAGAGCCATCGCTACGTACCGTTACGTTTTCTAGCAGTGCATCACGGCGAATTGCGTTGTAGATGTCTGGCTCCGCTTCTTTCGATAGCTTGATGGTTTTCGCGTAACAACCACCTTCGAAGTTGAAGACGCCGTCATCATCCCAACCGTGCTCATCATCACCAATTAGCGCACGTTTAGGGTCAGTTGATAGTGTGGTTTTACCGGTACCAGAGAGACCAAAGAATACCGCTACGTCGCCATCTTTGCCCATGTTAGCGCTACAGTGCATTGATGCGATGTCTTTTAGAGGAAGGAAGTAGTTCATCATCGCGAACATGCCTTTCTTCATCTCACCGCCGTACCAAGTACCACCGATAAGTTGCATGCGCTCGGTTAGGTTAAATACGGTGAAGTTTTCTGAGTTCAGACCTTGCTCTTCCCATTTTGGGTTAGTGCATTTTGCGCCATTCATTACCACGAAGTCTGGTTCAAATGTTGCCAATTCTTCTTCCGTTGGGCGGATAAACATGTTTTTAACGAAGTGCGCTTGCCATGCGACTTCCGTGATAACACGAATGCTCAAACGCGTATCTGGGTTTGCACCACAGTAACCGTCAACAACAAACAAACGTTTGTTAGAAAGCTGGTTTGTGACCAGTTCTTTCAGCTCGTCCCACACTTCTGGAGTGATTGGTTTGTTGTCATTTTTTACTTGATCAGACGTCCACCACATATGCTCTTCTGTCGTAGCGTCTTTGACGATGTATTTATCTTTTGGTGAGCGACCAGTAAAGATGCCAGTGTCAACGGCAACCGCACCTAGTTCAGTAACCACGCCACGCTCATAACCAGTTAGGTCTTCACGCGTTTCTTCCTCAAACAACATTTCGTAGCTAGGGTTGCGAATAACCTCTTTAACGTTATGCAGTCCGTGCTTGGTTAGATCAAGTGTTGCAGCCTTAGTATGTTCCATAACGGTCATAGGTGCTCCTTATAAGGATTTTTGTAGGGATTTTGTAAGAATGTTTTAATTTTAATCTGCTCACCATGCTAGCAACGGGGCGGGGAGAAAACAGGGAGATAGCTCAAAATTTATCCATGATTTCAATAAGGTTTTAGGTAACCCGTCACATATTGGTGGGAATAGTTTATCGTGCACGCAATCCTTTGCGCTAGGGCAAAATCATTATTAATTGTTTAAAATTAAGCAGTTGTTTTATTACGCTTGAAGCGAGGTATTACGAGGGGTAGATCACAAAAATGCCAGCATTAAGCTGGCATTTTGTAGGGTAAATTACGTGCTTGATAAGCTATGTAAATTAATGAAGGGTTTTCTTGTCCGCAGAAGCTTGTGCATATAGCTCGGTGACTTCTGCTTCGTCGAACGTATAGGTCGTGCCACAGTAATCACAATGTAAAGAAACGGATCCTACTTCAGCCAAAATGTCATAAATTTCAGCTTTCTCAACGGTGATGATAGCGGCACCACTACGATCACGAGAACAGCCACAATGGAATTCGACAGGTTGCGGTTCGTAAAGGCGCACTTTGTCTTGGTTATATAGGCGGTATAGTAGTTCGTTAGCTTCTAGACCAAATAGCTCTTCATCTTTTACCGTGTCAGTCAGTTGCTCTAGATGCTCGAAATCATCTGGTGAACCAGTGCCATCAGGGATTACTTGAATCAACATACCTGCTGCGTGGGCTTTACCTTCATGCTCGCCCGTGCGGATCCATAGGCGCGTTTTTAGCTGCTCTGAGTTTGCGAAGTAGCCTTCTAGTACGTCGGCTAGAGTATCACCTTCTAATCCAACAACACCTTGGTAACGCTCACCGTTTTTCGGTTCGATAGTGATAACGAGGTAACCTTTACCCATGAGATCGTGGAGGCTTGCATCATCGGCAATATCGCCTTCCCAGCGAGCCACGCCACGAACGCGTTGCTTGTGGTCACCGTTGATAACGGCAAGAGATACAGGGCCGTCGCCTTGTAGCTGAATGGTGATTGAGCCTTCGAACTTAAGAGTGGCAGTTAAAAGAGTGGTTGAAACGAGTAGCTCACCCAGCAGTTTCTCTATTGCTGCCGGATATTCCTTGCTGGAGATAACACGTTGGTACGCTTCATCCAATTGTACCAACTCGCCACGTACTGAAAGATCTTCGAATAGGTAGCGGTTTAAAACATTATTTGCCATGGAGTGCTTTCCTCGTTGGTAATTCCGGCTTTTATTGGTGTTTGAACTTAATGATGTCTCTGCGCTGCTTTTTATCTGGGCGGCGTTCTGGACTTGGGTTGTGGGCATTAAGCTTACGTTGAGTCGCGTGTTCCTCACGTTTCGCTATACTTTCATTAGTTTCGCGATACAAGGTCTGTGCGATGGGAGCGCCTCGGCGTTGATCAGAAATTTTTTCGATGATCACCGTTTTTTCTTCGTTGCCTTGACGAAGTCTTACTTCGGCGCCCACTTCAACGATTTTACTCGGTTTGCTTCGTTGGCCATTATAGTGGACTTTACCACCATCGACCATGTTACGAGCGATAGAGCGGGTTTTATAAAATCTTGCGGCCCATAGCCATTTATCTAGCCTAACGGCTTCATTTAGGGAACTCATAGAACACTACGCTATCTAATCACTGCCCGAATATGGCAATGAGTGATGGATTATTCACCTACAGATGGAGTCAAGGCGTATTTTTTTCAAGGGAGTTGGCAAAAACTGCATAAGAAAAAGGTATGAAAGACAACTTGTGATATAGTTCACTGCTCTTTGTTGAGTAATAATTTTATTGCAAATTTAGCAATTTAAAGTCGATAGCTATTGTTATAGCTTAAATGACGAACGTTAGAATAAAGGAATCCATTCAGTGAAACGTTTAGAGCTAAGTGCAGGATTATCAAGCAGACCGCTACTGGCTCAGATCAAGTCCAATAATTATACAATTCAAGCCAAACTTAGCTTGTTGCTCACCTGTCTGTTTATTGCGATAACCGGATGGATACTTGGCAAAATTGTATGGTTAGCTATACCTCAATCGTCGGAAGTGCCGCAATGGCGTCCATCGACGAGCAGCGTTGTTGCGAGCAATAAAGGCGACGCGATAGATTTTAATGCCCTTCAGAATGCCAACCTATTCGGTAAATTCACTGAACAAAAGCCTGTAGTTGTAGAACAACCTGTTGTTAAAGACGCTCCTAAGACGCGCCTTAACCTTACACTGGTTGGCGCGGTTGCAAGCAGTGATGCGAATACCAGCCTTGCTGTCATTGCCAACCGTGGCAAGCAAGCAACGTATGGTTTAGGTGAAGAAATTGAAGGTACGCGTGCGACACTAAAAGCCGTATTAGTGGATCGAGTCATCATTGATAACCAAGGTCGAGACGAGACCTTAATGATGCAGGGTATAGAATATAAGAAGCTATCTGAATCGCCGCAGATAGCCAGAGCCCAATCTCAACGAGCAGAATCAACGTCTGACGTTGGAGAAAAATTAGAGCAAATCCGAGAGGAAATTGCGAAAGATCCACAAAGCGTTTTCAAATACATCACCATTTCACCCGTCAAAAGAGACGGAGGCATTGTTGGTTACCGAGTGTCACCGGGTCGTGATGCCGCGCTGTTTAATGATGTAGGTCTAGAGCCTGGTGATATTGCGGTGCAGCTTAATGGGATCGATTTAAGTGACCCGTCTTCTTCAGTACAACTGATGCAAGTGATGAGCGATCCGCAAGAATTAAATTTAACTGTTGAGCGCGACGGCCAACAGTACGATATCTATATCCAATTGTAAGACTTAGGCAACCGGCGTAAGTTCAGGGAGACATACGTGAAACATTGGTTCAGCAAAAGTGCTTGGCTACTAGCAGGAAGTTTACTCTGCGTCCCAGGTGCAATAGCAAACGAATTTAGTGCCAGCTTTAAAGGCACTGATATTCAAGAATTCATCAACATAGTGGGTCGTAATCTCGAAAAGACCATCATTGTTGACCCTTCAGTGCGCGGTAAAATCGATGTCCGCAGCTATGACGTGCTTAACGAAGAGCAATACTATAGCTTTTTCCTTAACGTACTCGAAGTATACGGCTACGCCGTCGTAGAAATGGACAACGGTGTACTTAAGGTTATCAAAGCGAAAGACTCAAAAACGTCAGCAATCCCTGTATTAGGTGATGGCAGCGCGCAAGGCGACAGCGTTATCACTCGAGTTGTTGCGGTGCGTAATGTGTCGGTTCGTGAGTTGTCTCCTCTACTTCGTCAACTGATTGATAATGCTGGTGCTGGTAACGTAGTTCACTACGATCCAGCGAACATCATCTTAATCACAGGTCGTGCGGCGGTCGTAAATCGCTTAGCAGAAATCATTAAGCGTGTTGACCAAGCGGGTGATAAAGAAATTGAACTGGTGGAACTGCGCAATGCTTCTGCTGCCGAAATGGTGCGTATTGTTGAAGCACTGAATAAAAGCACCAATCAGAAGAGCACGCCTGAGTTCCTTGAGCCTAAAATTGTTGCCGATGAACGTACCAACGCGATTTTGATTTCTGGCGATCCTAAAGTACGTGCGCGTCTGAAGCGATTGATTCGTCAACTTGACGTTGAAATGGCGACCAAAGGTAACAACCGCGTGGTTTACCTGAAGAACGCGAAAGCTGAAGATTTGGTGGATGTATTAAAAGGTGTCTCCGATAACCTACAAGCTGAAAAGCAAGTCGGCCAGAAAGCGTCAGGTGCCCAGCGTGGTGAAGTGGTGATTGCTGCGCACGCAGCGACCAACGCCTTAGTATTAACGGCTCCACCAGATATCATGAATGCGCTACAAGATGTTATTGCTCAGCTTGATATTCGTCGTGCTCAAGTCTTGATTGAGGCGCTGATCGTTGAAATGTCAGAAGGTGACGGCATTAACTTAGGTGTTCAGTGGGGCTCACTGGAAACCGGTGCGGTGATTCAGTACGGTAACTCTGGTGCACCGATTGGTCAGGTAATGGTTGGTCTAGAAGAAGCAAAAGACACGGTAGAGAAAAAACCGATCCGAGACTCAGAGACAGGTGCTATCAAGTACTACGAAGAAACCACGACAAAAGGTGATTACTCGACGTTAGCATCGGCACTGAGCGGTGTTAACGGTGCTGCGATGAGCATCGTGATGGGTGACTGGACTGCTTTGGTCAGCGCAGTAGCGACCGACTCCAACTCAAACATTCTATCTTCTCCAAGTATCACTGTAATGGATAATGGTGAAGCATCATTTATTGTTGGTGAAGAAGTGCCTGTTATCACAGGCTCTACGGCTGGCTCAAACAACGACAATCCATTCCAAACGGTTGATCGTAAAGAAGTGGGCATCAAGCTTAAGGTTGTGCCACAAATTAACGAAGGTGACTCTGTTCAGTTAAATATCGAGCAAGAAGTGTCCAATGTGTTGGGTGCAAACGGTGCGGTTGACGTTCGATTTGCTAAGCGTCAGCTAAATACCTCAGTCATGATCCAAGATGGTCAGATGCTGGTTCTTGGTGGCTTGGTTGATGAACGTGCACTCGAAAGTGAGTCAAAAGTACCGCTACTGGGTGACATCCCAGTGCTTGGTCATCTGTTCAAATCAACCAGTACGCAAACAGAAAAGCGTAACTTGATGGTGTTCATCAAGCCGACGATTATTCGTGATGGTATGACCGCAGACGGCATTACACAGCGCAAATACAACTTTATTCGCGCAGAGCAGCTCTACAAAGCGGATCAAGGATTGAAGTTGATGGCTGACGAGAAGATCCCTGTCATGCCTGCCTTTGGCCAGGAGCGTCAGCACCCTACCGAGATCCAAGCGTTTATTGATCAAATGGAAAATAACTAATGGTTGATATGTTAGACACAGCGCCAAGTATGCGTCGTCTGCCATTCAGTTTTGCCAATCGCTTTAAACTGGTGCTGGAGACAGAGCATCCTGAGCGTCCGCCCATTCTTTACTATGTCGAGCCGCTCAACCCAGCGGCTCTGGTCGAAGTCCGTCGTGTGCTGAAGAAAAGCTTCGTGCCGCAACCTATCAATAAAGAAGCCTTCGATAAAAAGTTAACCGAAGCTTATCAGCGTGACTCGTCTGAAGCGCGTCAATTGATGGAAGACATCGGTGCCGATAGCGACGACTTTTTCTCATTGGCTGAAGAGCTGCCGCATGATGAAGACTTGCTAGAGTCAGAAGACGATGCACCAATCATTAAGTTGATCAATGCGATGTTGGGTGAAGCAATTAAAGAAGGGGCGTCGGATATTCATATCGAAACTTTCGAGAAAACCCTTTCGATTCGTTTCCGTGTCGATGGCGTATTGCGTGAAGTGCTCACACCAAGTCGTAAGCTTGCACCACTGTTAGTGTCGCGAGTGAAGGTCATGGCGAAGCTGGATATTGCAGAAAAGCGTGTACCTCAAGATGGTCGTATCTCACTGCGTATTGGTGGTCGTGCGGTTGATGTGCGTGTTTCTACAATGCCGTCGTCACATGGCGAGCGAGTAGTTATGCGTCTGTTGGATAAAAACGCGACGCGTCTCGATTTGCATAGCTTAGGTATGACGCCGTCCGTACACGACAATTTCCGTCATCTTATTCAGCGTCCTCACGGTATCATCTTGGTCACCGGCCCGACAGGTTCTGGTAAGTCGACGACTTTGTACGCTGGCTTGCAAGAGATCAACAGTAACGAACGCAATATCTTAACGGTTGAAGACCCGATCGAATTTGACATTGATGGCATCGGTCAGACTCAGGTGAACCCGAAGGTCGACATGACTTTTGCGCGTGGCTTGCGTGCCATTCTGCGTCAGGACCCTGACGTGGTGATGGTCGGTGAGATCCGTGACTTAGAAACCGCACAAATTGCAGTGCAAGCGTCCTTAACGGGTCACTTAGTAATGTCGACCCTTCACACCAACACCGCTGTTGGTGCGATCACGCGTCTACGCGATATGGGCATTGAGCCATTCCTTATTTCTTCATCGTTATTAGGTGTGTTAGCACAGCGCTTGGTTCGTACGCTTTGCCCGAGTTGCAAAGAACCGTATGAAGCCGATGCTGAACAGAAGAAACTGTTTGGTATGGAAGCACATGAACCACTAGAGCTACACCGTGCTAAGGGCTGCGAAGCGTGTAACCAAAAAGGCTACCGAGGTCGAACAGGTATCCACGAGCTCATTATGGTCGATGAGCAAGTGCAAGAATTGATTCACCGAGAGTCTGGTGAGCAAGAAATTGAGAGAGCCGTTCGCGCCCATACGCCAAGTATTCGCAGTGATGGTCTAAGCAAAGTACGTCGTGGTATTACGTCACTTGAAGAAGTGATGCGAGTGACGAAGGAAACCTAATGGCGGCATTTGAGTACAAAGCGCTAGATGCAAAAGGCAAGCATAAAAAAGGCACGATAGAAGGGGACAACGCCCGACAAGTGCGCCAGCGACTCAAAGAGCAAGGGATGATCCCGATTGAAGTGGTTGAGACGAAAGCTAAATCGGCTAAGTCTTCAGGCTCAGTCAGCTTTAAGCGCGGCATCTCAACATCTGAGCTGGCACTAATCACACGTCAATTGTCCACGTTAGTCCAATCAGGTATGCCTCTGGAAGAATGTTTGCGCGCGGTCTCTGAGCAGGCTGAAAAGCCGAGAATTCGTTCTATGCTGGCTGCGGTTCGCTCGAAAGTAACCGAGGGTTATCCGCTCGCCGACAGTTTTGCTGATTACCCACACGTGTTTGATGAGCTCTATCGCTCCATGGTTGCGGCGGGTGAAAAGTCAGGCCATCTTGATACGGTATTAGAGCGTTTGGCGGACTACGTCGAAAACCGTCAGAAGATGCGTTCCAAACTGCTTCAAGCCATGATTTACCCGGTGGTTTTAGTGGTGTTTGCGGTTGTTATTGTTTCTTTCTTATTAGCGACAGTGGTACCCAAAATCATTGAGCCAATCATTCAGATGGGACAAGAGTTACCTCAGTCAACACAGTTCTTACTGGCAGCCAGTGAGTTTGTGCAAGATTGGGGGCTTATCATCTTCGTCGTGCTGGTGGTGTTTTTCTATGGGCTCAAACTGGCGTTGCAAAAACCAGACTTTCGCTTAGCTTGGGATAGAAAAATCTTGAGTCTACCGCTATTGGGCAAAATCTCTCGAGGTTTGAATACCGCACGATTCGCACGAACACTTTCGATTTGTACTTCCAGTGCGATTCCAATTCTAGAAGGCATGCGTGTCGCGGTGGATGTTATGTCTAATCGCTATGTGAAGCAGCAAGTGTTACTTGCTGCAGATAACGTTCGAGAAGGTGCCAGCCTGCGTAAGGCGTTAGATCAAACTCGTCTGTTTCCACCAATGATGCTACACATGATCGCCAGTGGTGAGCAAAGTGGTGAATTGGAGAGCATGTTGACGCGTGCTGCCGATAACCAAGATCAAAACTTTGAATCTACAGTCAATATTGCGTTAGGCGTATTCACTCCGGCATTAATTGCCTTAATGGCTGGATTAGTGTTGTTCATTGTGATGGCGACCTTGATGCCAATGCTAGAAATGAATAACTTGATGAGCGGATAAATTCGAATTAAGACGTGTCTACTTACGGCATGGCTTGAATCTAACTTTCGGAGAAAAAAATGAAATTTAAACGTAGTAAACAACACGGTTTCACACTTTTAGAAGTGATGGTTGTTGTCGTTATCCTTGGTATTTTGGCAAGTTTCGTTGTTCCAAACCTATTGGGTAACAAAGAGAAGGCTGACCAACAAAAAGCGATTACGGACATCGTAGCGCTGGAAAATGCCCTAGATATGTACAAGTTGGATAACAGCGTTTACCCAACGACAGACCAAGGCCTGGAAGCATTAGTTAGCAAGCCTTCTAACCCAGAGCCTCGCAACTACCGTGATGGCGGTTACATCAAACGTCTTCCTAATGACCCTTGGGGTAACCAGTACCAGTACCTAAGCCCAGGCGATAACGGTACGATTGACATCTTCACTCTAGGCGCAGATGGCCAAGAGGGTGGAGAAGGTCCAGCTGCAGATATTGGCAACTGGAACATGCAAGATTTCCAATAAATAGAGCCTAAGCCAGCACTAATGAAGCAAATGCGAAAACACAACGGTTTTACATTGATAGAAATTCTATTGGTGCTGGTTTTGCTATCCCTCACGGCAGTGGCCGTGATCACGACATTACCGACCAGCCAAAAAGATCTTTCCAAACAGTATGCTCAAAGCTTTTTTCAGCGTTTACAGCTACTTAACGAAGAGGCCGTACTAAGCGGTAAAGACTTTGGCGTTCGAGTGGATGACGCTAAATCAACGTACGCTCTACTGAGTTTGACCGCGGAAGGTTGGCAGCCTCTGGAGTTAAAGCAGATTCCGAGCAAAACCAAGTTGGAAGATGACATTACGCTACTGCTCGAGCTAGGTGGCGGTGCTTGGGATAATGATGATCGCCTATTCAAACCGGGCTCTCTTTTTGATGAAGACATGTTTGCTGAAGAAGAAGACGACGAAAAGAAAGTTAAGCCACCGCAAGTGTTTATCTTTTCCAGTGCAGAAGTTACGCCATTTACTCTGTCTTTTTTTCCGAAAAATGGTGACGCCTTTAATGACGGGTGGCGAGTCATCGGAAAAGAAAGTGGACAAATCTTGTTACTAGCGCCGGGCGAAGAAGTGAAAGAGGATGAGAATGCGCAATTCTAAGCAAGCTCGCCCACATTGGAGTCCTCGCCGGACGAGAGGCATGACACTACTGGAAGTATTGGTCGCACTGGCTATTTTCGCCACCGCTGCCATCAGCGTCATTCGCTCGGTGAGCCAGCATATTAATACGATCAGTTATTTAGAAGAAAAAATGTTTGCAGCCATGGTTGTGGATAATCAGATGGCCAACGTGATGTTGAGTACCAGTGAACTTAAAGTAAAGAACGGCACAGAAGAGCTGGCTGGCCGCACTTGGTACTGGAAAATCACGCCTGTTGCCACCACGCAGCCATTGCTGCAAGCATTTGATGTGAGTGTCGCGCTCGAGAAAAACGCGAGCCCAGTCGTGACGGTACGAAGTTATGTGGCGCAATAAGAATCCACGCGCAAGTAAGCGCCAACTGGCAAAAGGTTTTACACTTATTGAAGTGCTGGTCTCGATTGCCATTTTTGCCAGTTTAAGTGTCGCCGCGTATCAAGTGGTATCGCAAGTGCAGCGCAGCAATGCGCTATCACAAGAGCGAACTCAGCGCTTAAATGAAATTCAGCGCGCCATGGTGATGATGGATAATGACTTTCGTCAAATGGCGATGCGCCAAACGCGGACAAATGGTGAAGAGCCCGCGAGCCAACTGATTTTTTGGTCAGATTACTTGCTCGACTCCGACACTAAAGGGCTAATGTTTGCTCGCTTAGGATGGCACAATCCTCAACAGCAGTTTCCCCGAGGGGAGATCACTAAGGTTGGCTATCGTTTAAAAGAAGAAACATTACAACGAGTATGGTGGCGCTACCCTGACACGCCAGTGGGTCAACAAGGCATCGTTACCCCATTGCTGACGCAGGTCGAATCGTTTGATATGCGTTTTTACGATGGTAAACAATGGAAAAAAGAGTGGGATGATGAAAAGTCGCTACCGAAAGCGGTTTCTGTGATCCTTACTCTCAAAGATTATGGAGAGATTGCCCGCACTTATCTGACTCCTGATGGCACATTGAGTCAGAAAGAAGGAAGTTCAGGAGGCAGCAATAATGGTTAATCGTCAGCGCGGTGTCGCTTTGATTATTGTGCTGATGTTACTGGCGATTATGGCGACAGTTGCCGCCAGTATGTCGGAGCGTTTGTTTCTGCAGTTTCAGCGGGGCGCCAATCAAGTTAACTACCAGCAAGCGTATTGGTATAGCCTTGGGGTAGAGGCGTTGGCAAAAGTCGGTATCGAGCAAAGCTACAAAGACACCGATACGATCAATATGAGTCAGCCGTGGGCAATAAAAGAACAAGTCTATCCGCTAGATTATGGTCAAGCGGCGGGACGAATTAGAGACAAACAAGCGTGCTTTAACCTCAATGTATTGAGCCGTGTGCAACCGACAGGACAGCAAATCGCAAGACCGTATTTAGTCAATGTATTGCAGCGTTTATTGGAAGAATCGGATGTGGAGTCGTATCAGGCAGAAATCATTGCAGACTCTACCTGGGAATACATTGATGCTGATGACACCGTTCGCTCCACAACCGGGGTCGAAGACAGCACATATGAAGCGATGAAACCCGCGTATTTAGCGTCAAATGGCTGGATGGCAGATGCCACCGAGTTACGGGCTGTCTATCAGGTGAGTGGTGAGATTTTCCAAAAATTGGAACCGCTGGTCTGTGCATTACCGAGTGATGATTGGCGTTTAAACGTAAATACGATTGAAGTCGAGCAAGCTCCGATTTTGGTGGCGATGTTCTCACCAAGCTTAAGCAGTAGTGATGCGATTCAGCTAATTGAAAAACGCCCATTTGATGGGTGGGATAGCATTGATGAATTTTTAGCAGAGTCAGAAATGGCTGGCTTAAGTGAAGATGTAAAGAAAAACGCCAAAGGCTATTTGGGTGTGGATAGCGCCTTTTTTGAATTGGATGCACAAGTGTTGGTGGATGAATCACGTGTACGTATCCGAAGCCTTTTGCAAAGTACAAATAGAGAGACGGTGACCGTAGTTCGCCGTCGTTTTGGAGGGATCAGTGAGCGAGTTTCTGACCGTTCGGCTGAGTAGCGAACAACAAAGTACCATTCCTTGGGTGGTGTGGTCGACAGATCAACAGGAAGTGATTGCCAGCGGTGAAATCGCCGGATGGGAACACTTAGATGAGTTGATCTCTTATGCAGGTCAGCGCCAAGTCGTGGCGCTATTGGCGAGTAATGATGTGGTCTTGACGCAAGTGGATATACCGCCAGGCGCAACACGTCAGTTCGACGCGATGTTACCGTACCTCGTGGAAGATGAAGTCGCGCAGGACGTTGATGGCCTTCACTTTACCGTGTTAGGTAAACAAGCGGATAAAGCGCAAGTGTGCGCTGTTGAACGCGCTTGGATTCAGACCGTATTGCAGCGTTTTTCAAGCCAAGGCATCACCATCAAACGCATCTTGCCAGATGTGCTTGCGTTACCTGTTCAGGGAGAGCATAGCAGTGCCGCGATGCTTGGTGATCAATGGTTGATTCGTCACTCAGCGACAGAGGGTGCGGTTGTCGATGCTTCTTGGTTAGACCTTTACCTCTCTTCTTATCTACAAAATCATGAAGGTTGGAAGCTCGATTGCTATAGCTCAGTCCCTGAATCTGCGTTACCTGAAGTATGGGAGCCGCAGCCAGAAGAAATGACCATGGGGTTACTGGCGAAGGGGGTTACAGAAAGCAAAGTCAATTTGCTGACCGGGATCTTCAAGCCTAAATCTTCTTGGGGTAAATACTGGAAGCTCTGGCAAAAAGCCACCATTGCTGCGGGCGTGCTTATCGTTGTTATGGTTGCGCAGCAGTTGCTCGTCGTCCACAAGTACGAAGCACAAGCACAAGCGTATCGTGAGGAGAGTGAGCGTATTTTCCGCCAGGTGTTCCCGAATAAACGACGAATTCCTACCGTTAGTTATCTCAAACGACAAATGGATGATGAAGAGCGCCGCTTATCTGGTGGTGGCGGTCAGCAGGCGATGTTGTCTTGGTTGGCGGCACTGCCCGCGACACTTGGTCAGGTCAGCGATTTGGAAATCACCAGCTTTAAATATGATGGTCAACGTGGCGAAGTGCGAATTCAAGCTCGCAGTTCAGACTTCCAACCTTTTGAGCAGGCTCGTGTGAAATTGGCAGAGAAGTTTAATGTTGAGCAAGGACAGCTGAACCGTAGCGATAACGTTGTGGTTGGCAGCTTTGTTTTGAAGCGTTTGTGAGGTGATGATGAAAAACTTAATTTCTCAAGCTCAGGTTTGGTGGAGCAGCATCTCTCAGCGTGAGCAGCGTTTGGTCATGGGGTGTGGCGCTATTGCCGTTATCGGCATTATTTATTGGGGGTTGCTACAGCCAATGAGCCAACGTGCGGAGCTAGCTCAATCACGTATTCAAAGTGAAAAACAGTTGCTGGCTTGGGTACAAGATAAAGCGGATGGCATTACTGCACTGCGCAAAAGCAGCGGTGTGAGCTACTCTAGCCAACCGTTGAATCAACTGGTTTCTTCTTCAGCCCGTCGTTATAAAGTTGAGTTGATTCGAGTACAACCTCGCAATGAGAGTGTTCAGGTGTGGATCAAACCACTCGCGTTTAATCAGCTGGTGGATTGGTTACGTTACTTGAAAGAGCAACAGGGTATTGAAGTCGAATTTTTAGATATCGACCGAACGGATCAAGCGGGCATGATTGATGTGAACCGCCTTCAGTTTAAGCGAGGTTAAGGTGAAGCGAGCAGTACTTTACGTTGTTATCTTTATCGTCTTTTTTTCAGTCAGTCTTTTAATGGGATTACCCGTTTCTTGGGTGTTACAGCAAGCACCAACCGTGAGAGGACTAGACATTCAGGGAGCCAATGGCTCTGTATGGCAAGGTCAAGCTTCTAGTGTTCGTTGGCAGCGCCAGAACCTTGGAGAAGTTAATTGGGATTTCCAATGGTCGAGTCTACTAACTGGTAAAGCTGAGTTTGCCGTACGCTTTGGTCGTGGTAGTGAAATGGACGTTCGTGGTCGCGGTTTTGTTGGCTATAGCTTGAGTGGTGGTCCTTATGCCAAAAACTTAGTTGCCTCGATTCCGGCAGTAAAAGTTGTTGAGCAAGCACGTCTCCCTGTGCCCGTCGGCGTTGATGGGCAACTTGAGTTAAATATTCGTCATGCGACTTATGCCGCGCCTTGGTGTAAGAATGGTGAAGGCACTTTGGTATGGAATGCCAGTGGTATTCAAAGCCCTGTTGGTAGCCTTGAACTCGGCCCTGTGATTGCCGATCTAAACTGTCAGGACAGTGTGTTGACAGCGACTGGTGAGCAAAGCAGTAAACAAGTCTCAGCGGCGTTCTCAGCAGAGCTTATGCCTAATCAGCGATACTCAACCAAAGCCTGGTTTAAACCAGGAGCTGAGTTCCCATCCAGCATGAGTGAGCAACTGAAATGGTTGGGCAAGCCGAACCCTCAAGGTCAATACGAGTTTAATTACCAAGGTCGCTTCTAACCTATAGTGACAAAAACCAAAATTCTCAAAGAGCTGCGATTGTGCAGCTCTTTTTGCTTTTGGATCATAGTAGGCGAAACCCTCTATTCGCTGTACAAAGATCGTGGTGATAATGAGATTTAATTATAAGGTTATGATTCTAAGGGGTTTGTTTTCTTGTGTTCAGCACTTTAAGCGATTGGAACATAGTAGGCCAAATGCTCCTAACGCTGTACAAACAGGTCAAAAAGAAAAGGCCACGAACATATTCGTGGCCTTTCAATTGCTAGTACTTAGGCGCTAACTTTGCGGATAGAGCGCTTAATCTTTGCGTTGTAAAATCTCATTCCAAGGTAAATCCGCGTCACCAAGCACAATAAAGTTTGGGTTCTCTAGCGTTTCCCGCTCGTTATATGACAGCGGCTCCAATTGCGTGCTGAGAATGCGACCGCCCGCTTCTTCAACAATACACTGTGTCGCGGCGGTGTCCCACTCACCTGTTGGGCCTAGTCGGAGGTAGCAATCTACAGCGCCTTCTGCAACAAGACACGCTTTTAATGCCGCAGAGCCGAGCGGAATTAAATCGTAATTCCAAGCACTGCTCATGCGGCTAGTGATGCGATTGATGTCTTGACGGCGACTAATGGCAATCGCGATGCTTTGCCCTGGCTGCTCGTGTTTGTGCGTATGGATTTTTACGCTGTCCGACATGTCGGGAACTTTCCAAGCACCTTTGCCACTATAAGCGTAATAAGTCACGCCAGAGACAGGGCCATAAACGACCCCCATGGTTGGTTTGTTGTTGTCGACCAGTGCAATAATAGTCGCAAAGTCGCCGCTGCGAGCGATGAACTCTTGAGTACCGTCGAGAGGGTCGACTAACCAATACCGTTCCCACCGAGCTCGTTGCTCGAGGCTGATGTCTGCGTCTTCTTCTGACAACACGGGAATGTCGGGTGTGAGTTCACTCAAGCGTTCTGTGATGAGCTTGTGAGCCGCGATATCTGCGCTCGTTACCGGAGTCTCGTCACTTTTGGTATAGGCCTCGTACTGTTTTTTTTCATATATTTCGAGGATCATTTGCCCGGCACTACGGGCAATTTCGATGACTTGAGGAAGCAGGTGAGATAGATCTTTTGTCATTGGCATAAGTGATAGTCCTTACTCACAGTATTATTCGGTTCTCATGACCGTTATTGGTTATGTTTGTGAGTGGTGTTTGGTAAGTGTTTCAGTGCCAACATTAGCGCGGTGATGCTTCGTGCTTCACAGAAATCCATGTGAGTTAATAACTCTTCGGCTTGCGCAAGTGGCCAACGCACAATTTCCAGTGGCTCAGGCTCATCGCCTTCTTGCTTCTCTGGATAAAGCGCCTGTCCTAAAAATAGAGTCATTTTGCTCGAAAAGTAAGACGGCGCGAGGATAACTTGTTTCAACGGAGTCAGCTGATTGCAGCCAAAGCCGATTTCTTCTTTTAACTCTCGATCCGCAGCTTGGTGTGGGGTTTCACCTGGATCAATCAACCCCTTCGGGAAGCCCAACTCGTAGCGTTCAGTCCCAGCGGCGTATTCACGTACCAGTAATAAATCGCCTTGCTCAGTCACAGGAACCACCATCACCGCATCGCGTCCACTTGGCTTCATGCGTTCATAAGTACGGTGTTCACCATTGGAAAAACGAAGGTCGAGCGCTTCCACGGCAAACAGTTTGGATTTTGCGACCGTTTGGCATGAGAGTATCTCTGGTGGGGTCCGTTTCGACATGGCGCTGGCTCCTTGGTGTCGTTGGCGTTTACGAGATGCGTAAGATTCTTAATATATGAGAACTCCGCCTGAGTTTCTAGCGGATTTTACGGGCAGAACTAAGCATCTCAAGGTTACCTCAGTATCGATACAAAAATGGGAGACCGAAGCCTCCCATTTTCTGACCGTATTTACTCTTAGTAGTAAGAGTGATCACCACGGTCATGTTCTGTTGCATCACGAACAGCGGTGAGTTCACCAACGAATTGGTTTAGCAGTTCTTTCTCGATGCCTTCTTTTAGTGTTACGTCAACCATAGAACAGCCATTACAGCCGCCACCAAATGCAACAATAGCAATGCCGTCTTCAGTGATCTCAACCAAGTTTACGTGACCACCGTGGCCAGCAAGCTGTGGGTTGACTTGAGTTTGGATAACGTATTCAACGCGCTCAACCAGTGGCGCGTCGTCCGCAACTTTACGCATTTTAGCGTTCGGAGCTTTTAGCGTTAGCTGAGAGCCCATTTTATCGGTAACAAAATCGATTTCAGCGTCTTCAAGGAATGGCAGACTTAGCTCATCCACGTAAGCTGAAAAACCGCTGTAAGGGATTTCAGTGTCGGTCGCTTCTACTGCTTCTGGTGGGCAGTAAGACACGCCACACTCAGCGTTTTGTGTACCTGGGTTCACAACGAAAATACGAATGTTAGTCCCTTCAGGCTGTTGACCTAAAAGGTTAGCGAAATGCGTTTGCGCAGTTTCTGTAATAGTAATATTTGACACGACGAATACCCGAGTAAATTTGTAGGTTACTGCTGCTATTCTACTCTTGTTGACGTATGGGTCTAGTCTTTTTGATGCTAAGGCATGGCGAAGCGATCTAGAGAGAACGAGGAGCAGGTGTTCTGCAGATGCAGTAAATATCGATGCTTTCTACGCCAACTTCAAGTAGTAAATGACATAATTGTCGGACGGTACTGCCTGTGGTGACTACATCATCGACGATGGCAACGTGGGAAGATGGCGGTCGCTTATTGAGAACAAACGCGCCTTTTAGGTTTTGTTCACGGCTCGCTTTAGTATTGCCGCGCTGTGATTGGGCGAGTCTGACCCGGCGAAAGACCTTCGCGTCGAAATTGGTTTGCAATTGCTGGGCGAGGTGTCGGGCTAAAACATCACTTTGATTAAATCCCCGGCGTAGGTAGCGCTGCCAGTGCAATGGTACACTGGTAATGATTGGAGCTGGTGTTGTAATGCGCTGCGCCAGTTGCTGGGTTAGTGCTTTTACATGCCAAGACTCTCCGTGATCTTTAAAGCGTTGTACTTCCCGTGAAAGGGGAAAGTCGTAATCGCCTAACGTATATAGTCTTTGCCATGGCGGTGGTTCTGAAAGGCATTCACCACAAATACTATCCGTACTCATTTCTTCTTTCTGTAACGTTAAACCGCAACGTTGGCATCGCTTGATTGGAGTTAGGTGTTGTAAACAGTGCTCACACCAACGCAGAGCATGCGTGTGGTTTGGTGTTTGAATCGGGAACCGACACAGACCGCATTGACTGCTCAACACGCGATGCATGATGTTTTGCCAGTGATGAGATAACATAGCGCTTATTCATGGTGATATTTTACTCAGCCTAACGCTTGGCTGATGGCGTAGGGAATAAAATAAGTGGGAGAGATTGAGAGCATGAGCACGAAATTACATTGGCAGTCGTTTGGTGAAGGACCTGATCTGGTGTTGTTACATGGTTGGGGTATGAATGGCGCGGTTTGGCAGCAAACCGTCGAATCACTTCAAACCGATTTCCGTGTTCATGTTGTTGACCTTCCGGGCTATGGACACAGTGCCGAGCATCATGGTGAAGATTTAGACCATATTGCTAACTTGGTGGTGCAAAGTGCGCCAAAGAAAGCGATTTGGCTTGGTTGGTCCCTCGGAGGTTTAGTGGCGACGCATGTGGCATTAAACATGCCCGAGCGTGTAACTAAGTTGATCACCGTCGCCAGTTCACCAAAATTTGCCGCAGAAAAACCGTGGCGCGGCATTCAACCGAATGTACTGAGCGCATTCACCTCTCAGTTGTTAGAAGATTTTTCACTGACCATTGAGCGCTTTATGGCGTTACAAGCGATGGGCAGTCCATCTGCACGTAAAGATGTGAAGCAGCTCAAGCAAGCGGTACTGTCGCGCCCTCAGCCAAACCCTGAGTCGCTGTTGGTTGGGCTAAACATCCTTGCTGATGTGGATCTGCGCGATGCATTGACGTCTCTTTCTGTACCAATGCTGCGTCTTTATGGTCGTTTGGATGGATTGGTGCCGATTAAAGTGGCGAATGATTTAAGTGAACAGTTACCTCATACTCAGCAGTTTGTTTTCAATCAGTCCTCTCATGCGCCCTTTATGACCGAACATGACGAGTTTTGTGCCCAAATTCGAGAGTTTGCTCACGATTAATCAAATACAAGCGGAAAAAGCTCAAGCTGTTTAAAAAGTGGTCGATATAAAGGTTGGTGAGGTTTTATTAGCCAATAAAGCTAAGCCATATTGACGAGTTGGGCGACTCTGAGGAGGGTTCGCAATGATTGTGTCACCGACCAACGTAAGTGTGCCACTGATCGCCCCATCCGTGAATGTGCAGACGGAACAAGCAGCTCGCGACAATAAAGTCCGAGAGCCTGTGACGCCAACGGTCGCATTGGCCAAAACCAATGCAGAGCGAAAAGTAAAAGGTGATGACAAGCGCCGACGTCAGTCTTCTTGGGATCCTTCAGAGCATCCTGATTATGACATGGAAACAGAAGTCGACACGCGTTATCAAGAAGAGCCGGAAGATACACTAGAACGGCTTTTTAGTTTGCTTGCGCTCAAGTCGTACAGTGAAGACCAAGGTAAGGGCTACGCAATTCGTTTTCGCTTACCAAAGCGCATTTTGGATGCTGCGATCAATGAAGGATTAATGGAAAAGCGCAGGAAGGTGATCAAGTTTCATTATGGTCATGCAGTCGCTCCCCATACCCCGTCAGAAGTGATAGCAGTATTATGACGACTCAATATCCTACTCAAACAAAAACGCTCCAAGCAGATTGACTGATTGGAGCGTTTTCTTTTTAGCTATGAAAGCTCGTTAGCGGTGAGCCTAGGCGAGATTACTTTTTCGCTTTAGCAAACGCCGCCGCAAAAGCACCTCCCATTGCACTGTTCGATGAAGACTCATCGCGGCGAGGCTGACGACGTTGTGCTTGGTCATTACGACGTGGCGCGGCTGATGAGCGTTGGCTACGGTTATCTTGACCCGGCTCGTCGTTCAAACGCATCGATAGACCAATACGCTTACGCTGTACGTCCACTTCCATCACTTTTACTTTGACGATGTCACCTGCTTTCACCACTTCACGTGGATCAGAAACATAGCGGTCAGTCAGCGCAGAAATGTGGACCAGACCATCTTGGTGAACGCCGATATCGACGAAGGCACCAAAGTTGGCTACGTTCGACACCACGCCTTCGAGGATCATGCCCGGTTCTAGATCAGAAACTGAATTTACGCCTTCTGCAAACGTAGCGGTCTTGAATTCAGGACGTGGGTCACGACCCGGTTTATCCAGTTCTTTGATGATATCGGTAACCGTTGGGACACCAAAGTGTTCATCGGTATAATCCACAGCGTGTAAGCGTTTAAGGAATGCTGAGTCACCAATCAATGCCTTGATGTCTTTGCTGTTTTTCTCTGCAATTGCTTTGACTACTGGGTATGCTTCCGGGTGGACCGCTGAAGCATCAAGTGGGTTCTTGCCGTCCATAATACGTAGGAAGCCCGCACACTGTTCGAACGCTTTAGGACCCAAGCGAGGTACTTTCTTCAACGTCGTACGTGCTTCGAAGCGGCCATTTTCGTCGCGGAAGTCGACAATGTTCTGCGCGATGGTGCTTGATAAGCCTGCTACGCGCGTTAATAGTGCGGCAGAAGCCGTGTTCACATCAACGCCAACCGCGTTTACACAGTCTTCCACAATCGCATCTAGGCGTTTTGCCAACATAGATTGGCTTACATCGTGCTGGTATTGACCCACACCGATCGATTTCGGATCGATTTTCACGAGCTCAGCCAATGGATCTTGCAAACGACGCGCAATCGACACTGCACCACGCAGTGATACGTCCATATTCGGGAACTCTTTCGCTGCGAGTTCAGAGGCCGAGTACACCGATGCGCCTGCTTCGCTGACGATGATTTTCTGAACTTTTAGGTTGCCGCGTTTGATTACGTCTGCGACAAAGCTATCGGTTTCACGAGAAGCCGTGCCGTTACCAATCGCAATTAAATCCACGTTGTACTTACGCACTAACTGGTCAACGATTTGCGCTGATTTGTCGTATTGTTTTTGCGGAGGGTGAGGGTAGATGGTTTCCGTAGCCAGAACTTTACCCGTTGAATCGACAACCGCGATTTTTGAACCGGTACGCAGACCAGGATCGAGACCAAGTGTTGCACGAGGGCCTGCCGGCGCCGCCATCAACAAATCTTTTAGGTTGGTCGCAAATACTTCAATCGCTTCAATTTCAGCACGCTCTTTCATTGCGCCCATTAGCTCGGTTTCCATGTGCATCGATACTTTTATGCGCCATGCCCAGCTGATCACTTGTTTGCGCCATGCATCTGCTGGTGCGCTACTTAACGTCACGCCATAATGGTCGGCAATGATGGTTTCACAGTAAGATTGGCGAGCACCTTCTTCCTGCTCTGGATCAGCGTTCATGGCTAAAGTCAGGAAGCCTTCATTGCGGCCGCGCAACATCGCAAGTGCACGATGAGAAGGGACTTTGCTCAGCGGTTCGTTGTGATTGAAGTAATCTTTGAACTTCTCACCCTCTTGCTCTTTTCCTTCAACGACTCGTGAGACAAGTTCCGCATTACGATTTAAGTGGTTACGGATTTTTTCCAGTAAGTTTGCGTCTTCAGCAATGCGTTCCATGATGATCGCACGGGCACCGTCTAGGGCGGCTTTGGTATCTATGATGCCTTTGTCGGCATCAAGATATTTACTTGCTTCGCTTTCTGGATCGGTTTGCGGATGATTCCACAGCATGTCAGCTAGCGGTTCTAGGCCGGCTTCAATGGCGATTTGGCCTTTAGTGCGGCGTTTAGGTTTGTAAGGTAAGTAAAGGTCTTCAAGACGAGTCTTGCTATCGGCTTGAATAATTTCTTGCTCAAGCTCAGGCGTCAGTTTGCCTTGCTCTTGGATCGATTTGAGAATGGTTTGACGGCGGTCATCCATTTCACGAAGGTAAGACAGACGGCTGTCCAGAGTACGCAGTTGGGTATCATCAAGGCCACCCGTCACCTCTTTGCGGTAACGTGCAATAAAAGGGACGGTGTTACCGTCATCAATTAGGGTGACAGCGGCGTTGACTTGCTCAGGGCGAACATTCAGTTCTTGAGCAATCATACGACAGATAGCTTGGCTCATCCGTGTTTTCTCTTTCAATTCGGTTTGGGTTGTATAGAACATTGGGGTCGTTCGAAGAATTTGCAATGTTTTAAATTAACGAGACAAAAATTTACCGGGCGCTGGTGGACATCAGTCAGATTTGTGTCAAAACTGTAATTAAATTGAGAACTTATATCCGCAACTATCGACTAACCTATATCCACGGTTATTGATATAACTAAATGTACCTCGGCTTATACGGATAATCATGATGAAAAAAATGTCTTTGGCGTTAGCGCTTACGAGTGCCTTACTTGTCGCCCCGCTTAGTTGGGCACAATCCATATCAGCAACCACACAAGACCCTGTATATCAGCTTGATGACAAGTTGGTGCTTGGACGAGTGGAGAGCGTTTACTACAGTGATATTCCAGAGCTAAAAGCGGTACCATTTATTGGCAAGATTGATACTGGTGCTGACACCACGTCTATGCATGCAGAGAACATCCATGTCAGTAGCTCTCATCCTGACTACCAGAACTTGAAAGACAACGAGTTGTTGTGGGCGATTGTCGATGATTTAGGTGGGACGAAGGCGAAGTGGGATGCCGATACTTTTAAACCATATCAAGTGAAAGTGAGCTTTACGGTTCCTCATCCTTACACAGGAAAAGAAATACAGATTACCGATGATCTGGAGCGAGTGAGCGCCATTCGTAGTCGAACAAGCAAAAAGCCTATTTTACGCCCGACAATAAAAATGCCGATGACGATTGCAGGCCACACCGTCGATACAGAAGTGAACCTGACCAAGCGCACGCAATTCTCTTCTCCTATCTTGATTGGTAAAACCTATCTCGATAACAATGCGTGGGTATTCGCTGGCTACGATTATCTTCAAGAGCAACCAAGCGCAAAAATGATCGGCAAAAAAGAGACGGTTGAAGTCGAGGGCGTACCATACAAGATCAGCATCTCAACCACCAGCCGCTACACCAACGTTCACGCACTGGATATCAAGGTTGATAAAAAGAACAATGAAGTTTCTTTCACGCTAGAAGGTGAAAACGGCAAGCGCCATCCAATGACGTTACCTTTGGTACGCATGCTGAAAACCACCAAAAGCGAGCGTCCGTTGGTCTACTTACCAGTGAAAATCGACGAAAACGAAACTCAACGTTGGTTAGTCTATTTGCGTGACCGCAGTAAGTTCAGTTCACAAATTCGCTTGGGTCAGGATGTCGCAAGCCAACACTTTGTGATTGATACCGACAGAGAAAACCTATTGGGCGGTGTTGAAAAAACGTTCAAGAGCGCACTCAAGTCAAAGCCCCTCGTGATTTCACCGGAAGAACAAGTCACTATTGATGGTTATACCGTTCCTGCTTACCCCACGTTTACGGTGAAAACGCCATTACTGCGTGTAAATGGCTTTGAAGTAACAGAAAAAGGTAAGGATGAATCCGTCACGTTTTATTTAATGAACGATGAGGGTAAAGAAGAAAAAATTACCAAGCCTGTGGTGAAAAAGCTCAAAGTGGGTAGCACTGTGCGTCCCGTTGTTGATGGCGATTTCCTTTTCGGTAGCAAAGAGACATCAATGGAATTTGCACTCGATGTGCTAGATGAAGACGAGACGCAACCATTTTTCGTCTTTGGTCATGATATCGCCAAAGGCGGTGTGCTGCTGAATACTCGTGCCGACCATTTACTAGATGCAAGGCCACTTTTCAAAGCCGGTCATATCGAAGTGGCTGAAGTGGAAGGGATGTCTTTCCCTGTCAAATTGGACACTGGTGCTGACGTGAGCTCGATTAATGCCAAGGACATCAATCGCTTTCAAAAAGACGGTAAAGATATGGTGAGCTTTACTTATGAAAACGATCTAGGCATGACCAAGGCGTTTACCCGTGAGGTGGTGGATGTCATGCGTATAACGGCCAAAAAAGGAGAAAAGGCCAACGAACGGCCGGTAGTAGAAATGCACGTTAAACTTGGCGAGTTAGAGAAGAAGATCCGAGTCAATTTGCAAGACCGAGGTCGCTTCCATTACAGCATGATTTTAGGTAAAAACTTCCTAAAACATGGCGCGGTTGTTTCGAGTGATACGAATTACATCGTGACGCAAAAACCAGATTACGAAAAGTAGCACTCTGGCCGCCTTATTATCTTGATACCCAAAGCCCGAACGAAGCCAGTGCTTTGGGTATATCATCTCCTTAATGCTGCTCAAGAGCGGCATTTTTTAGTTGAGATAGGAGTTAACTTGAAAACTAAGCTGATTACCCGTGAAGGTTATAACAAACTCAAACAAGAGCATGATTACCTTTGGAATGAAAAGCGTCCTGAAATCACCAAAATCGTCACTTGGGCGGCGAGCCTGGGCGATCGCTCAGAAAATGCGGATTACACCTTCAATAAACGTCTGCTTCGTCAGATCGACCGTCGTGTTCGATTTCTTCGCAAGTTTCTGCCTGAAGTCACGATCGTTGACTATTCTCCGCAGCAAGAAGGCAAAGTCTTTTTTGGTGCTTGGGTTGAAATAGAAAATGAGGCTGGAGAGGTGAAGAAGTTCCGCATTGTTGGGCCTGAAGAGATTTATGGAGATGCGAAAGACTACATCTCTATCGATTCACCTATGGCGCGAGCGATGTTGAAAAAACAAGTGGATGAAGAGTTCACGGTGCGAACCCCAGAAGGTGAAAAAGAGTGGTTCATTAACTCGATTGAATACAACAAACCAGCCTTGGAAGACTGAGGCTTTATCACCGATTCAAGTCTCTTGAAGTTCACTAGAAGTGACTTGAGTCTCAACGTCAGCTTATTGGATACAAAGGCATGGTGCCTTTATCGGAGAAGTAAAATGAACAAAGCAGTCATGTGTGGTGCTGCACTAACAATAGGATTCTCACTCTCAGTTTTTGCTCAAGATGAAGTGAAAGGCTGTGACGCCAAAGAGTTAGCGGTAGAGCAGCAGCTTGAGTATGCGAAAGCACAAGGTAATGAACATCGAATTAAAGGCTTAGAACAGGCACTTACCGCTATCCAGAATGAATGTTCGGAAGGTGAACTGCGTCAAGAACTGCAAGCGGAAGTGGACGAAAAGGCGCGAGACGTTGAGGAGCGTGAGCAAGAACTAGCGGAAGCGCAGCGCTCAGGGAAAGCAGACAAAATCGAGAAAAAACGTCACAAATTGGCAGAAGCACAACAAGAGTTACTTGAGGCCAAACGTGAACTGGAATGGAATTATGGCCAATAGTAGGTGCTGAAAATACCTGCTAGAGAGAAAATAAAGCGCTTAAGATAAAAAGAGTAACAATTTGCTTGAGCACGTTAGGAAAAACAGTGATACATTTTCGACAATAGATGCTTCTGAAAGGATGTTTCAATGCAAGAAAATCATAAAATTTTAGTGGTTGATGACGATGCTCGTTTACGTGCTCTATTGGAGCGTTACCTTTCTGAGCAAGGTTTTCAGGTCCGAAGTGTCGCCAATGGCGAACAGATGGATCGCCTACTAACGCGCGAAAACTTTCACTTAATGGTGCTGGACCTAATGTTGCCAGGTGAAGACGGTTTGTCGATTTGTCGTCGTCTACGCCATGCAAACAACATGCTGCCAATCTTAATGCTCACCGCGAAAGGTGATGAAGTGGACCGCATTGTGGGTCTGGAAGTGGGGGCGGATGATTATTTGCCAAAACCATTTAACCCACGTGAATTACTCGCTCGCATTAAAGCCGTATTACGCCGTCAAACCGTAGAGTTGCCGGGCGCGCCAAGCACCGAAGAAAAAGTAGTGGAGTTTGGCGAGTTCCGACTCAATCTAGGCACTCGCGAGATGTTCCGCGGTGACGAGGCAATGCCACTGACCTCAGGAGAGTTTGCTGTCCTGAAAGCGCTCGTGACGAATGCGCGAGAGCCGATGTCACGAGACAAATTGATGAACATGGCACGTGGCCGTGAATATTCTGCGATGGAACGTTCTATTGACGTGCAAATCTCACGTTTGCGTCGCATGTTAGAAGACGATCCAAGCAAGCCACGCTACATTCAAACCGTGTGGGGGTTAGGTTACGTTTTCGTCCCAGACGGCAAAGAGGTGTAATCTCCTCACTCCATAGCCAGCACTTGGCTATAGCAACTTCAGCCTTCAAGTCCTTCCCTTCGAAGGCTGAAATTTCGCGATTAGGACCACCAGGAACGTTCCATGCGCATCCGAAGTTCACTGACACAATCTATTCTGCTGTTCATCTCTTTGCTCCTCGCTAGCCAAGTTTTCTCTTACTACGCCGTTTTTAACTACGCGTTGATGCCGAGTTTGCAGCAGTTCAATAAAATTCTCGCCCATGAGCTCAATTTGGTGCTTGATGATGAAGGGCCATTAAAATCTGATGCACCGCTGAGACGTCAATTATTAGAAAGGCTGGGGGTGACGGTTCACAGCCTCGACAGCGATAAAGCGGTTGAATTTCATCACGCGATGTCGATTGATTTGATGTCTGAAGAAATGAGCCAAGAGTTAGGTTCGCCCACCGAAGTGCGCTTATTGCTTGGTGATGAAAGTTACATCTTGTGGATGCACATCGAAAAGTTGCCGAACTCCATTATTCGTATTCCTTTATCTGAGCTGCAAGAAGAAGATTTTGCACCGCTATTTCGTAACAGCTTGATTATGGCGTTGCTGATCATTGCTGGTGGTTGGTTGTTTATTCGTTTACAAAATCGCCCACTTTTGGCTTTAGAGAGAGCCGCGAAAGACGTCGGTCGAGGTGAAATCCCGCCACCGTTGGCAGAAAAAGGCGCATCGGAGATTCGCTCTGTAACCCGAGCGTTTAATCAAATGTCCAAAGGCATTCAGGAGCTCGAAGAAGATCGCGCCCTATTAATGGCGGGGATTAGCCATGACTTGCGAACACCGCTGACGCGCATTCGCTTAGCGACAGAAATGATGTCTCCCGAGGATAGCTACCTTGCTGAAGGGATCATTAGCGATACAGAAGAGTGTAATGAGATCATTAGTCAGTTTATGGACTACCTCAAACCGGTGAACAAAGAATCGTTTGAACCTGTGGATATCAGTACGATTGCCAGTGATGTCGCCAGTTCGGAAGGTGGTTATGAGGCTGAAATTGAAACGGATCTTAATCCTAACCTGCCACCAGCCAAAGGAAGCGCCATTGCGATTAAACGGGCGATCAGTAATTTAGTTGTCAATGCACTGCGTTACGGCAATGGCTGGGTCAAAATCAGTACCGGTGTGACGGCAGATAAGCAGCTAGTGTGGATATCGGTAGAAGACAACGGACCGGGCATCGAGCATTCTCAAATCGCAAAATTATTTGAACCCTTTACGCGTGGTGATACAGCTCGCGGCAGTGAAGGTACAGGGCTTGGGCTGGCGATAGTGAAGCGTATAATCAGCCAGCACTCAGGCTCTGTTGTGATGCGCAATCGCAGTGAAGGCGGTTTAATCGCTCAAATCAGCTTTCCTACCAAGTAAGTCGGTGACTGTACCATTTAAAACAAAAAGCCCAACCTAAACAGGTTGGGCTTTGCTTTTCTCTACAATCTTATTAAGACTCTTTCACTTCTTGAGGAAGTTCATCTTCGTCTTCCAGTTTCTCTGGCAGAAGTAGGTTTAAAATGATCGCTGTGATACCACCTGCAGCAACGCCAGTGGAGAAAATACTCTTAATAAATTCTGGCATGAATTGCAGAATCTCTGGTTTTTGCGCGATACCAAGCCCCATTGAGAAGGATAAGGCCATGATCAGAATTGCGCGGCGATCGAGCTCAACACGAGAGATAATACGCACACCAGCGGCAGCAATCGTACCAAACATGACAATCGTTGCGCCGCCAAGTACTGGCTCAGGAATCAGCTGAACAAAGCTAGCGACACCAGGAAACAAGCCAAGAATCACTAACATGCCAGAAATAAAGTAACCCACGTAACGGCTCGCGACCCCTGTTAGCATGATGATGCCGTTATTCTGGCTAAAGGTGGAGTTCGGGAAACTGTTAAACACGGCTGCGATTGCAGAGTTTAAGCCGTCTGCTAGTACACCCCCTTTAATGCGTTTCATGTACACAGGGCCTTTTACTGGCTCACCAGACACTTCGGATGTGGCGGTAATATCGCCGATGGCTTCTAGTGCGGTAATAAAGAAAATCAGTACCAGCGGAATGAACAGTGACCAGTCAAACGATAAGCCATATTGCATTGGTACCGGTAGTGCTACAAGCTCGGTTGTGCCTAGCTGAGAAGTATCTACCATCCCCATAAAATACGCCATGATGTAGCCTACTAGCATCGCAATCACAATCGAAGCCACACGGATGTATGGGTTTTTAGAGCGGTTTAATATCACAATTAAGCCAAGTACCGTTCCTGCGAGCGCAAGTTTGTCTAAGCTGCCGAATGTGCCTTCATTTAATGCTGCGTAGCCACCGCCCATTGATACTAAGCCGACCTGAATCAGTGTGAGGCCGATAAGAGTGACGACAATGCCTGAAACGAGCGGAGTGATAATGCGACGAGCATGCTCTAATACGCGAGATAGGAAAATTTCTGCAAATGATGCGACTAAAATCGTACCAAAAATGGCTGCCATCATGGTGCTGATGTCTGCACCACCTGCTTTAAGCGATAGGCCTGCACCAATAATAGGGCCTAAAAAGTTAAAGCTGGTGCCTTGAACAGAGAGTAAACCAGAGCCAATTGGGCCAAAGGTGCGAATTTGAATAAACGAAGACACGCCTGACGCAAATAAAGACATGCTGATGATGGTATTCGTTTGGTCTGCTGGTACACCCAAAGACTGACAGATGATCAGTGACGGAGTGATAACCGCGACGAACATCGCCAATAAGTGCTGAAGTGCGGCAAAAATGGTTTGAGGCAAAGGTGGTCGATCATTGAGTTGATAAACCAGTTCCGAAGATCGGTTTGAAGTTGTCATTGTTTGTCTCGCTAGTCGCAATATATTCCCAGATCTCGCTGAATGGGAGAGCAGGGTGGAGTTGACGTCGTTACCTGTGATTGCTGTTAATCAGAGTCAACTCAGGTTGGTGGAGTGTGATGCAACACACTTAAAAATTTGTGCGCGATTATAGAGAGATTTACCTAAAAGGCAAACGATTGCTTTGGTTTTTAGCGTATTAAAAAACGAGCCATTTGGCTCGCTTTCAATCATTACGCTTTGGAGTAAATATCCCGCTCACCCAACCAGCGATCGATAATCGCTGTTGCGTTAGTTGGGTAATTGTCATGAATATGACGCGCAATACGCTGAACTTCGGGAATCAGGCGTTGATCTCGAACTAAGTCTGCAATTTTGAAATCAGCAAGACCAGTCTGCTTTGTACCCAAGAGTTCGCCCGGGCCACGAATCTCTAAGTCTTTCTGTGCGATGACGAAGCCATCGTTACTTTCACGTAGTACTCCCAGACGTTTTTGCGCGGTTTTCGACAGTGGAGAGTGGTACAGCAGCACACAATGGCTAGCAACGGAGCCTCGGCCCACACGACCTCTTAGCTGGTGTAATTGTGCCAAACCAAGACGTTCGGGGTTTTCGATGATCATCAAGCTAGAGTTTGGCACATCCACGCCAACTTCGATCACCGTCGTTGCGACCAGCAAATGCAGGTTATTGTCTTTGAAATCTTGCATCACCGCTTGTTTCTCTGCCGGCTTCATTCGGCCGTGTACTAGACCAATTTTTACTTCCGGTAGCTTACGTTGAAGCTCTTCAGCGGTATCTGCCGCGGCTTGCGCTTCTAATACTTCCGACTCATCAATCAGAGTACACACCCAATATGCCTGCTTACCTTCGTTTAAACAGGCATTTCGGACACGCTCGACGATGTCGTCACGTTTTGTGTCAGGAATGGCGACGGTTTGAATCGGCGTTCGACCCGGTGGCAGTTCGTCAATCACGGAAGTTTCCAGGTCGGCGTAAGCGGTCATCGCTAAGGTGCGAGGAATAGGCGTTGCCGTCATGATCAACTGATGAGGATAAGCGCCTTGCTTTGCACCTTTTTCACGTAATTCTAATCGCTGATGGACACCAAAGCGGTGCTGTTCATCAATAATGACCAAAGCAAGGTGATGAAATTCAACGTGCTCTTGGAATAGCGCGTGAGTACCCACTACCATTTGCGCTTCACCACTGGCAATGCGAGCCAGCTCGGCTTCCTTTGCTTTACCTTTGAGTTTGCCCGCTAACCAACCGACTTGAATACCCATTGTTTCAAACCAGTTGGCGAAGTTGATCGCGTGTTGCTCAGCCAATAGTTCGGTTGGTGCCATGAGTGCCACCTGATAGCCGTGCTCAATGGCATGAACGGCGGCCAAAGCGGCAACCAACGTTTTCCCCGATCCCACATCGCCTTGCACTAATCGCATCATTGGGTGCGGTTTTTCTAGATCGGCTTCAATCTCTTGTACTACTCGGGTTTGAGCGTTTGTAGGAGAGAAAGGCAGTTGGGCTAAAAGCTGCGTTTTTAGTTTATTACAAGGACCGAGAGGTAGTGCTGAATCCTTCTGACCTTTGCTACGCACTGCCAACATCGAGAGATTCTGTGCTAGCAACTCTTCCATAATTAAGCGGATTTGAGCAGGATGTTTGCCTTCGTCAAACTCATCTAAATTAATGGTTGGTGGTGGGCGATGAATGGTGTGCAGCGCTTGCGACATCGTGATTTGATGGTCATACAACCCAGCTGGAAGTAATTCCTGCACTGCGGTTTTATCAAGCAGGGCTAAAGCTTGTTCGGTAAGGTTGCGCAATGTGATTTGGCGTAAACCATCTGTAGTGGGATAGACAGGGGTTAAGTTCTGTTCTACATCGGGCTTTTGCTCGCTGACGTAAAACTTGTAGTCAGGATGAACAATTTCCAAGCCCACGCCACCGCGCTTAATTTCACCGTAAGCATGTACTAACTTACCTTGCGTGAAATTGTTCTTCATGGCTGCGGTAAAGTTGAAAAAGCGTAGCGTGATAGTGCCATTACCGTCGCTGATTTTTACCGTTAGCATTTTGCGCTTACCGAAGATGGTGTCGACAGCCATGACCTTGCCTTGCACGGCCGCCCAAAGGCCGGCATGCAGTTTAGCAATAGGATAAATACGGGTACGATCTTCGTAGCGCAGTGGAAGATGAAACAGCAAATCTTGAACGCTATGTAAGCCAACTTTGGCGAGTTTTTCTGCGACTTTCGCGCCAACCCCAGAAAGGGAGGTTAATGGGACGGCAGATAACATTTGGGCGGACATAGAGGGCTCAAGAAAATGGTTAACATAGCAGTATGTTAACCATGGAGCTGTGTTTTTGTACAGGAAAAAATAGTCATGCTTTAGTTAGTGTCATGATTTGACTGATAACCTGTCATTCCGAGGAGCCTAGCGACATCAGGAATCTATTTCCAACAAGTATGTCGTTGAAGTTAACACTATCAGCATCAGCACACTCGGGAATTAGATCCTGAATCACGCTCCTTCGTCGCTGTTCAGGATGACGAAAGCCTGTTACTTGCTTTGCATCTCTTGCCACCACGCATCATCGGCGATGATTTGGCCTTCGTCATCGAGTGGCGGGTAAGCGAGTCCTTTTCGTTTCGCGACTTTTGCCAGCACTGGGTGACCACGTTCAAAGAGAATACGGTTGATTGCTTCTTTAGGTAGAGCGCTTTCTTCTCGGTTGTACATGCCTGCGGCTTCACGTTGACGTTGCGCTTCATACAAAATTACGGCACTAGCAACCGATACGTTTAGTGACTGCACCATGCCCACCATCGGGATAATAATGTCTTGATCGGCAAGTTGTTTGGCTTGCTCTGAAGCGCCAACTTTTTCACTGCCTAAAATGATTGCCGTTGGTTTGGTGTAGTCGATCTCGCGAAAATCGACGGCGGTGTCCGAAAGATTGGTCACCAAAACCTGCATACCTTGCGCTTTGAGTTCGGTAATCGCAGTTTCAATCGAGTCGTGAGTATCCACTTCAACCCAGTTACGCGCGCCTGCTGAGGTATGGCTCAGCGTACGCATTTTGTCTGGCCAAATTGCGTGAACTTTGTGTAAGCCTGTCGCGTCAGCGGTGCGGATCACGGCAGAAACGTTGTTTGGCTTATGCACTTCTTCGAGACAAAGTGTCAGATCAGTTTGGCGAGCTTTTAGGACTTGGTGAATGCGGTTGTAACGTTCTAGGTTCATATTTATTGAGGTATAAAAAATCGCCACCTAACAGAGTAGGTGGCGATAGAAGTTAGTTCTTTCTGCGTCTGACTCGGGTTGCTTGAGGCATTGCCTTAATCTTACGCATGATACCAGCAAGGTGGACACGATCTTTCGTCGTCAACAGCACAGTCACAGTGTACAAACGACCATCACGTTCTTCCGTTGAAAGACCATGAATGTTTGACCCTGTTTTCGAGATCACGTTGGTCAGTTCTGCAAGAGCACCTTGATTGTTAAGCATGTCGACTTTAAGTTCAGCAATGAACTCTTTATCGTAGTCGTCAGACCAAGCGACAGCCATATAACGGTCTGGCTCTTTCTGATAACCACGAACGTTCGGACATGTTTCTCGGTGAACAACCAAACCACGACCAGGCGATACGTGAGCAATAATGTGATCATCTGGGATTGGATGACAACAATTTGCAAACGTCAGCAATAAGCCTTCTGCGCCACGAATCGGAAGCTTCTTCTTCGAGTCCGTTGGGATTGAGCTTGTTGTCGTGAGCTCTTCGGTATCACCAAGGAGACGACGTGCGATCACAATGCTCATCAACTCACCCAATCCAATAGCTGCCAATAAATCATCGATGCTTTCTAGGCGAAGATCATTCAAGACTTCTTGGATATTTTCTGGATAAATTGAATCAATCGAGTGGCGGCCAAGTGCGTGATTAAGTAGGCGACGACCTAAAGTAATCGACTCTTCACGACGCATCGTTTTCAGTACTTGTCGAATCTTAGTGCGGGCACGAGAAGTCACGACATAGTTTAGCCATGCCGCATTCGGACGCGCACCAGGGGCACTGATAATTTCCACCGTCTGACCGTTTTTCAATGCCTTACTCAATGGGTAAGGGTTACGATCAACACGAGCACCAACACAAGAGTTGCCTACATCGGTATGTACGGCATAGGCAAAGTCGACAGCCGTTGCGCCTAAAGGCAATTCAACGATACGACCTTTTGGTGTGAAGACGTAAATCTCATCTGGGAAAAGATCGGATTTTACGTTTTCAATGAATTCGAATGAGTTACCCGCGCTTTGTTGTAGCTCTAACAGGCTTTGCATCCAACGCTGAGCTTTCACTTGCGCAGTGGTGCCAGACTTGTCGCCTTTGTCTTTGTAAGACCAGTGTGCCGCGACACCTTTGTCCGCCATTTGATCCATATCTTCAGTACGGATCTGAACTTCAACAGGTACGCCATGTGGGCCAACCATGGAAGTGTGTAGCGATTGGTAGCCGTTCGCCTTTGGTACCGCGATGTAATCTTTCATGCGACCAGGACGTGGCTTATACAAGCTGTGTACTTGGCCTAAAACGCGATAACAAGTATCTGCGGTATCAACAACGACTCGGAACGCATAGATATCCATGATGGTGTGAAAGCGCTGTTCTTTGGTTTTCATCTTGTTGTAGATAGAGAACAGGTTTTTCTCACGACCAACGACGCGAGCATTCAAGCCGAAATCTTGCAGACGGCCTTCTATTTCGCTGTGAATGCGTTGGATCATCTCTTTACGATTGCCGCGTGCCGCTTTTACCACTTCTTTTAGTACGCGGTAGCGGTTGGGATATAGCGCTTCAAAGCCCAGCTCTTCGAGTTCGGTTTTGATATTGTGAATACCAAGACGATGAGCGAGTGGCGCGTAAATCTCTAACGTTTCACGAGCAATACGACGCTTTTTATCTGGTCGAAGCGCGCCAAGCGTACGCATGTTGTGCGTGCGGTCAGCCAGTTTGATCAGAATGACGCGGATATCTTGCACCATGGCCAGAACCATCTTACGAAAGTTCTCGGCCTGAGCCTCTTTCCTATCGCGGAATTTGAGTTTGTCCAGTTTAGATACACCATCAACCAACTCTGCGACAGTGTTGCCGAATTTCTCTTCGAGATCTTCTTTAGTTACATCACAGTCTTCAATGACGTCATGCAGCAAAGCAGCTTGGAGGGTTTCGATATCAAGGCGCATTTCGGCCAAGATACGAGCCACAGCGACAGGGTGGATGATGTATGGTTCACCGCTAGAGCGGGTTTGCCCTTCATGGGCATCTCTCGCTACCACATAAGATTGACGCAGAGCCTCAATCTGAGGCTCTGTTAGGTATTCTTGGGCAACGTCTTTGAGGCTATCGAATAGATACAAATTATAGGCCCGGGAGGTTGTTGAATTCTAAAGTCAGAATTAACGGTTGTGAGCGATGCTGCTTACTGCCGCTAGCTCTGCCGCTTCTTGCTCTTGCTGTTCTTGACGTTCACGAGCGTCTAGAACTTCTTTAGTAATTAAACCTTCTTCGATTTCGCGTAGAGCGATAACCGTTGGCTTATCGTTCTCTTCTGGCACTAGTGCATCTTTACCGCCAGTTTGCATTTGACGAGCGCGGCGAGCCGCAATCAGTACTAGGTCGAAACGGTTGCCAACTTTTTCAACAGCGTCTTGAACAGTTACGCGTGCCATGAGGACTCCAAATAGTTAACTAAAATTTTAGAATGACGAGAAAGTATACAACCTAACTACTTTATTTACTAGCAATTAGACAAGCCACCGTTTGTGGACTTTCTCAGGTAGTTTATTGTGTTTTTCGCACTGAGCAAAAAACGAGAAATTCTTTATGTTTTACAGCGTGACTTTTTTGAAGTTACTCTGCTAACAACGCGTCAAGCATACCTTTATATTTAGCAGCTTGCTTTTCTTCCTTCAATCTCTCTGCACGCAAGATGGCTTTAAAGTCCATCAAAGCGGTATCAAAATCGTCGTTTACGATCACGTAGTCGTATTCGCTGTAATGAGAGATTTCTGACTTGGCTTCAGCCATACGTTTTGCGATCACTTCATCGCTATCTTGACCACGAGTGTTCAAGCGACGCTCTAGCTCACCGTTTGATGGTGGCAGGATGAAGATGCTTTTGGCTTCAGGCATTTGCTCACGGATTTGGCGTGCGCCTTGCCAGTCGATATCTAGAAAAACGTCGATACCTTTATTTAACGTTTCTTCAATCCACACACGAGAGGTGCCGTAATAATTACCAAACACTTCAGCGTATTCTAGGAAATCACCTTTAGCGATCAGGGCTTCAAACTCATCTTTCGCTACAAAATGGTAGTGGACACCATTTTCTTCACCAGGTCGCATGTTACGCGTGGTATGAGACACAGACACTTTCATTGCGTAGGTTGGATTGCGTTCCAACATCGCTGAGATCAAGCTAGATTTACCTGCGCCGCTAGGTGCAGATACGATATAGAGAGTACCTTTGCCCATTGTACTGTTCCACTTTTGATTGGATTGATTGAGTGCCGAAGGAAAGTCCGACATTCTTATAACGATAGCACTGGCAATGATAAATCAACCACCAAAGGGATGGATATTGGTGATAATCCCGCCAGAAAAATGGAGGCGAAGAGTATCATGATCTCTATTTTGTTACCAGTTGATCTTTTCGTCTTACTTAAATGTTGAAAAGAGCTCGCGTGCGCACAAACAAACGAAAAAAGGGGAAGCTTTCACTTCCCCAGGCGTGCGACTGACTCACACTTAATCTTCAAATTATCCTTGGGATTCTAGGAAATTTATCCAAGGGCTAACGGTAGACCTAAATTTTGGCGATTGAGCCGCGCCTTTCATTGCCTGTAAGGCCTTTTGTGGCTGTTTAAGCTCGAAATAGGCCATTCCGCGAATGTATTCAAGTTCTGCCTTTTGCTCTTTAGAGGCATTCGATGCCGCGTTTTCTACAAAGCGAGTCGCTTCAGAATACTGCTTGTCTTGTACCATTAAGCGAGCAATCTGAATTTGCGTTTTAGCAGAAGGAGCGATGTTATATGACTTTTTATAAGCGAGAATCGATTTATCTAGCTCTTTAGCTTGCTGCCAGAAGCTGGCCAAGCGATCATAGTTTTCCTTCGTCTTTTCAATGTTTCCAGATGCCATCTCCTTCTCAAGAGTTTTGGCCGCTTTATATGGAATACCTTGGTAAGCTAAGAAGTTTACAAAGCGTAAGTACTCTTTCTCTCCTTCCAGTTTCCCCATTTTGTAAACCATTTCTAAGGTTGCTAAAGAGTTTTGCTCTTGACCCAACTCCATATAAACGCCAGAAAGTTGCATCCAGTAACGCTTTTTCTGAGGGTACTTTGAAGTAAGGGTTTTAAGCACACTGGCAACGCTTTTCAGCTGGCCTAACTCGTAGTGAGATGCAACGAGAATTAAGTACCAAGACTCACTTGGGCTCTTGCTCATCGCAATTGCTTTTTTGGTTGGTGGGATTGCATTTCTGTAATCTTCCAACTGGACATAAGCGCTTGCTAACGTGATATAAGCATGAGCTTGAGGCTTCTCTTTGGTTGTTTCTGCAACCTTGAACCAGTCCTTCATCGTTTTTACAGACAACGTGTACTTCTCTTCAGCTAGGTAAAGCTGAGCCAAGCTGTAGCGAACTTGTTGAGCGACTGGAACGGGAAGCGCATCGAGCTTTAATGCTTCGGCAAAGTATTTCGCGGCTTGCACATAATTGTCTTGTAGCGAATACAAAAAGCCCGTTTGCTGAAGTAAAACTGCTCGGTCGTATTTTTTCGAACTTGTGCTTTCTAAAGCGCTTGCTAGTTTTTCTTTCGCTGCTGAATATTTTTCAGTTGCGATCAACTCTTGCACTTTGTTGACGGTTCGAAATGTCCGATCTGATAACTGAGGAGCTTCTTTTGCCATCGTAGGAGCGGCCATTGCCACTCCTGCGAAGAGAATTAAAGAAGCCACTTTGCTTTTCCATAAACTTTTCATCGTGACTCCTTAATTGGTTGAGAACTCTATTTCTTGCGATAGGCGCGAGCTAACAGGTTTCCCGTCAACCAATTTTGGTTTAAATGTCCATTTAGAGACTGTTTTTCTTGCCGCTCGACCGAGGCCTAAGCGTCGTGGTTGCTCTTTAAGAACTTTGATGTCCTCTACGGCACCACGTGCATTTACAGTAAACTCTAGTAAGACAACCCCTTTTTCAATTCCTGCTTTCGCAGCCTTTCTAGGCATTTGAGGCTGGAATGTTGCAAGAGGGGTCGGACCTCCGCTACCCGCTAATTGTGCACCTCCACCCTGGCTATAATGTCCAAGCACCGAGCCACCTGTAACATTTACGGGTAGGTCAAGTTTTGGCATGTCCATTGGGGTCTGCTCCATCACCGGTTTTACTGTCGCTGTCACTTTCATTTCTGGTGGCGGCGGCGGACGCTTAGGTGGTGGTGGTTTTGGAAGTTCGCGTTTTTTCTCCTGTATTTTTTCTTCTGGTTTAATGCGAATAAACTCGACCATACGCAGGTCATCATTCGACACTAACTCGTGGCGCTCTTTGTTTACTAGCTTGTCCATCCCCCAGAACAACCCGAGGGAGACAATGAGCGCCAGTGCAATTGAGGCCAGATACCGCATAAGCTTAATCCTTATTGGTTGCGGCAATGGAGATGCTTTCTACACCTGCCATTTTGATCTGGTCCATAACCTTCACGACTACGCCAGCATTTGCTTCAGTGTCGGCTTGGATAACAACTGCGCCATCAGGACTTTCTGCACGAAGACGTTCAATATTCGCACGAACCGCGTCCACTTCGATGCGGCGTTTATCAACCCAAACATCACCCGCCGCACCAACTGCGACCATGATGTTACCTTTCTTAACGGTTTGCGCTGAGCTTGCCGTCGGACGGTTTACTTCCAGACCTGCTTCTTTTACGAACGATGTTGTTACGATAAAGAAGATCAACATGATAAATACGATGTCGAGCATCGGTGTCATATCGATAGCGGTTTCATCACTGCTATCACTGCTATAGCGTCTTTTCATGACCTATACCTCTAATTCCATTTACTCAGGCAATATGCTTTAGCTTATCTTCCAGCTTTTGCGTTGTGACTTTGGCTAAATGATCAAGACGTGAACTAAAGAACAGTCCTGATAGAGAAGCCACCATCCCGGCTAAAGTTGGGATTGTTGCCTTTGAGATCCCCGAGGCCATTGCTCGAGGGCTTCCTGTTCCTGTTACCGCTAATATGTCGAATACTTGGATCATGCCGACAACGGTGCCGAGTAGACCCAGTAGGGGACAAAGTGCAATCAGTACTTTCACGATTGGTAGTCCCTTTTTATTCTCAATATCCTGACGAGAAACGATTTCTTGTCGGATCATCTTAGCGTTCCAACTTTGATGCTCTGAGCGCCCTTGCCATGAGCCAACGGCTTTTTTCATGGCTTTTGGAGCGACGGCAGCAAAATAGAACCAACGTTCTAACAATACTGCCCACAGCATAAAGCTGAGGATGAAGATGGCGACGAGTACATCGCCACCCATTCCCAAGAAGCGCCTAATTGATTCAAGTTCTCCAACTAACCACCACATAACGCCTCCTTAGCTTTCGGCTTTATGCAGTTTTTCCTGATAGCGAGCGATGAAGCCTGCACTCTGTTCTTCAAGAGTTTGAACCAAACGACGACCTTTGCTGTGTACGATGGTGTAAAGGAACAGCAATGGAATTGCGACAACCAGACCTAGCATAGTGGTAACAAGAGCTTCAGAAATACCGCCAGCCATCAGTTTAGGATCGCCGGTACCGAACAGAGTAATGGCTTGGAATGTGCCGATCATACCCATTACCGTACCCAGTAGACCAAGTAGAGGCGCTACAGAAGCAAATAGCTTGATTGAGCTGATGAAGCGTTCAATGCTTGGAGCATTACGTAGAATGATTTCGTCCAGCTTCGCTTCCAGATCTTCAAGGTTGTCACCTTTGTGCTCTTGGTAAGCCTGGATAACTTCACCCAATGGGTTACCAGGAATCACGGTTTCTGATTTCGCTTGCTTACGCATTTTACCGCCAATCACTTGAAGGCGTAGGAAGCAAACAAGAGCAATGATAGCGCCAACTGCACCCATACCAAGGATGACGTAACCTACAATGCCACCTTGATCAATACGTTCTTGAACGGTAGGGCTTTGTACAAGTAGAGACAGAATGACCCCACGGGATGGGTCAATAAACAATGGCTCATAGCTGTTTGATGCTGACTCAAAGCCTGCAACATGACGTGTAATATTGGTGCGAGGCTGTCGAGAAAGTTCTTCGAACTTACCTGTTTGAGGTACATAAGTGACGTACTTACCATCGGCAATCGCGTTAAACTCACCGACAAGAGTGACATCGCGAACCGCTTCTTTACCTTCACCATAAACAACCGTTGCTTGGGTTGTTGCAGTTTCGCCAGAAGCAACCACTTGTTGAAGAATGGTATGCCAGAAAGCTTCTAGCTCTTGTGTTGACGGCAGTTCTTTACTTTCAGCCAGTTTCGTTAGTAGAGCGTCACGCTCTGGGAACTGAACAGCGTTTTGAGAGGCTGCAAATAAGCCCTTAAACTCTCCCGCATACTGGCGGACCACACCAAACATTTCGCCCAAAGTACCAGAGCGAACACGTAGGGTTTCTGTTAGTTCAGTTAGCTGCTTATCGTTTTCATCAAATGTTGCTTTAAGTTGATCGCCCAGAGCTTGCTGCGCAGCTAACTCTTCGCGAGCTTGTTGCAATAATGCCGCTTGCTTATTGCGATTGTTCTTGAACTCAGCTTCACGGGCTTTGTTCTCTTTCGACTCAACGATGCTTTCTGATTTTACGTTTTTAAGTAGTTCAGATAAGTTTTTAGGCGCTTCTGCTTGTACGCCAGAAACCATAAATAAGCTCGCTAGTAGGCCAGCGGCTAGAGTTTTGAATCCTTTCATCTCTTATTCCTCCCCAGCAAATACAGGCAGTTTGATTAGCGCTGGTGGCGCTTGCTTCTTCGCGATACGAAGGCCTTGCTGTACCGCGATGCGGTAGCTTTCTGGTAATGTTTCCCATTGACGTGTTTGTTGGTTCCACATACCTGTCTCACCACCGTCTGGAGATTGGAATAGAAGTGCTGTGCGACCAATACGTAGGAAATCGTAAGTCACGGTTTCACCATTTCGGTCTAGGCTAGCTTTGTAAGATTCGATTGAGCGAGAGAAGCCTTCTTCAATTTGGTACGCTTCCATCACTTTACGGAATTTCTCTGAAGTTGTTACGTCGGCGCGATCCATGAGACGACGCAGTTCTTGGACACGTTTATTACGCTCTTTTTTCTGGAAAGGCAGATCGAGAGTCACAAATTCGTCGAGTGCATCGATCATTTTTAATGTAAGTGGCACCACTTCTGTTGCCGTTTGATCGATTTGAGCAATTTGGTTATTTAATGAGTCCAACTCGCCTTGCTGCGATTGAACCATACGGTTAATTTGCTCGTTGTAGACTTTCATACTGTCGATTTGACGAAGTAAGCCTTTGTATTCTGCCAACATGCCTTCAGTGCTTTCGGCATAGTTGTCGATTTTTTGTTGCGAAGCTTCTGAAGATTGATTTGCTTTTGCTTGTGTGGAAACGACAGCACCAGAGTTGGCCGCTACAGAGCTACTACTGATAGTAAGCAATGCTGCAGCTATGGCACTGAGACCAAATTCCTTGAATTTCATGGTTGCATCCTTGTCAGTGTTTTAGTCAGTCGAAAAGGGCGCGGAAAGCCCGCGCCAAATATTTTTTAGAAGTCGTATGATGCCTCGATGTAAAGCTGACGGCCGATTGGATCGTCATATCCAGTTGCATAGAATGGAGAGGTATCATTTAGAGGATCGGCAGGCGGTACCTTGTCAAACATGTTGATAGCACCAAGAGTTACACGACCACTCTCGTTGAATTGGTAAGAAGCCGTTAGATTCCATGTTGTCATGCTAGCGATTTCTGCTTTGTAACCTGCTTTCTTAGCAGAGTCACAGTCATCAAAGTAGTAACGGTTCGCATAGCTTGAACACATACGGTCACGGTATTTACCAAATAGGTTGATAGCGACATCTTCATATGCCCAGCCAAGGTTTAACGTTGCGGTGTATTCAGGCATGAAATCTCTTTCATCCGTTACTGGCTCACTGTCGTTTTCTTGATATTCAGCAATCAAGATCTTAGTTACAGCTACGCGCGTATTGAATGAACCGAACTCATTAGTGTCGTAAGCATATTTCACAGCAAGGTCAACACCAGAACGCTCTTCATATGACTGGTTGACTGGGCCGTAAGATACGGACTTGATTGTACCGTCTGTATTACGAACTACTTCTGTGCCTGGGTATTTACCTGGATCGTTAATTACGTCTTGGTAAGTTGGTGCTGTTACGACGTCTTCCATCTTGATGTGGTACCAGTCAACGGTTACGCCAAGGTCATCCACAGGTTCCCACGCTAGACCCAGGTTAATGTTTGTACTTGTTTCTTCTTTCAGCTCAGAGTTAGGGCCGTTAAGCGTATCGAAGTATTGAGTATCACACTCTGGGTACTTATCTTTATCTTGTGGGCCGCTACCACCAGCGTTGGCACAAAGCACAGGGTCAAAACCAGAACCAAAGCCTCGAGTTTGATCACCAAATAGTCGTTTCAAGTCAGGAGCTCGGAAACCTAGACCGTAGCTACCACGAAGCAATAGAGTGTCAGTAGGACGGTATGCTAGTGCTACTTTAGGAGTGAAGGCTCCGCCTGTTGCCGAGTCGTCGAAGTAGTGGTCATAACGACCAGCGACAGTCATTTCCAAATCTTCAATGATAGGAATTAGGGCTTCGACACCAAGACCAATCTGATCACGGTCACCGCCACCTGATGTTCCGCCTAGACCAGAGAAACCACCAGCCGCTGTTGTCGCATCAATCGTTTCGTTGTAGTCAGTACGGTTCCATTCACCATAAACAGCAAAGCCAGACATACCAGCAGGCAGTTCAACCAAATCACCGGCCAGTGAGCCGTTAACAGAGTAAAGCTTTGAGTAGGCTTCTTTGCTTGATGTGCCGCTGTATTTGTTTACAACGTCTTGAGAGATAGGCCCTAGAAGATCGACATCGCCATTTTGTACGGCTTGATCAAGAGTTAGGTAGATTGCTGGGTTGCTTGTTTCAACGCTTTGCTCTGAGTAACCAGCTGATAGGTCCCAATCATACGTATCAGCAAGCAGGCCGTTCAAGCCTAAGGTTAAGCCAAAAGAATCGGCTTCAGTGTTACTTTCGCGTGGGCCAAATTCGACCATACGGCGAGTGTATTCACCTTCGCCGCGGAAGTGAGTGGCATCAACTTCGACACTGTATGGGTTAGGTTCGAATTCAGATTCTGTAGACTTATAGCCAAAGCGCGCTTCTGCCATGGCAGTAACATTGTCGTTAATGTCCATTTCACCGCGTAAAAGCAGGTCTACTTGTTTGTTCTCTGGTTTCAACGTTCGGTATGCAGAGCGGTTAACACCACACTTGCCATCCGCTCGTTCAATAGCGGCATCACCAACGACTTCTTTACATGAAGAACCAGCATCAGCGGGTGTTAGAAGTGTTCCGTTTGCGCCTTCAAAGTTTGCACCGTAGCTAGAGTAACCACTTAGCTGAGAACGGCTTGAACCGTCATCGCCAGCCCAATCATCTCGGTCAGATTGTTTAAGCATTTCGTTGCCCGCAAATTGGCCAACGAAGAGAATACGTTTATCGTCAAAATCTTTACCTGCAACAACGTCTAAACGGCCATTTTGGTAGCCACCATCTGTTGCGTCACCCGCACGTACTTTTACAGAAACGCCATCAAAGTCTTTCTTTAAAATGAAGTTTACGACACCGCCGATCGCGTCGGAGCCGTAGATAGCGGAACCTGAATCAGTCATTACTTCAACACGCTCGATAGCGGCAACAGGGATTTGACCAATGTCTTGGAAGTTAGATGTGCCATCTTGAGCCAGTGGGTATTGAGGAAGGCGACGACCATCGATAAGAATCAATGTGCGTGAAGCGCCAAGACCACGTAAGTTGACTGACTGTGCTGCAGGTGTGAATGAGAAAGAGTTCGTTTGAGCCATTACACCACCGGTGTTTTGAGTCAAACTGTTCAGCACGTCTTGCGCGCTGTTAAAACCTTTAGATTCAATATCTTTACTATTAATAACAGTAACTGGTGAAGGACCTTCCATATCCGTCGTGGAGATACGCGAACCAGTAACTTTCATCTTTTGAAGTTTTTCAACTTGTTGCTCTTCTGCCAGTGCTGATGCTGGGGATACGACTGCTGCTGCCCCCAACGCAAGGCTTATCGCAACAGATAAAGCGGTTGTGTTTTTATACATCCTTGTTGCTCCGATTATTATTATTTCCTATGTCTGGCCGCATAGCGGCCAATTGTGACGTTAATATTTCGTTAACGTTCGGCCAATGTATAACCGAGATGAAAAAAGGAAGTCAAACCAGTGGTAAACGGGGATGCTTAAATGTAAAAAAGATGTAAATAACCAGGGTTGGTTTAAAACGCGGAATAAAAAACTAAATAGCCTTACCAAGGCGACATCAAATTTCAATAAAACACCGTATTTTGTGTTTCTTATAAACTTTAATGACTTATCTTGCCTATGGTTTTTTAGTGGGTAATTGAATCTGAAAAAAGATATTTTTCCAGTGAATTGTTCTGAGATGAGTTTTATATCGAATCCATACTTTGGTGACTCGAACTTATAGGGTGGTATCAAAATATGATACCCATTGCTGTAAAAGGGCTCACTCGTATTTTTAGGTCAAATATACATGTGGTGGATATGTCTATTTATTCCATGTATTTGCATTTTTATGTAGGGTTTTGGCTCTAAACAGCCTAGATTGATATTCTGTGTGAATTATTTTTGTGGTTTTTTATAATTTTTTACAAAAACATTTCTGTTTTTCGACTTCGGAGGAAGTTTGTCATGTTTTGGTTTCAAACACTTGAAGCTGATGTGGATTCAAGATAAATATGACGCTGAAATTATTGCAGTAGTAGAAAAGTCTGGTTCTTGAAACGCAGGGAGTGTGTTTCAACAGTTTTAGTTACTACGAGATAAATATGCACCACTTTGGGCGGGGAACTTCCTCTTTCACTCCGCCTGAACTGGACAGTAGACAAGGAGCAAGTTGTATATGCTGTCGTACTTTTTACGCCGTTTGGCGTTGGTGATACCAACGTTTCTCGGGATAACTATTCTTATCTTTGCTATCACTCGTTTCGTGCCGGGCGGACCTGTTGAACGCATGTTGTCACAAATGCAGTCTCAAGGGGATGGTGCCGCATCAATGACGTCTGCTGGTGGCAATACCGCCCTTTCTGATGATCAAATCGCTGAGCTAAATGCGTTTTACGGTCTGGATAAGCCAGTGACAGAAGCGTATGTGGAGTGGCTAAGTCGCTTGGTCGTGCTAGACCTTGGTGAGTCAACACGTTACTACGAGCCTGTCTCTGACATGATTGCAGAGCGTTTACCTGTGTCGTTATTTTATGGCGGCATGACCTTTTTTATCAGTTATTTTATCTCGATCCCTCTTGGTTATTACAAGGCGCTCAAGCACGGCTCTGTGTTTGATTCCGCTTCTTCAATACTCATCTTTGTGGGCTATGCCTTGCCTGGCTATGTGGTGGGTGTATTGCTCATCACGCTATTTAGTTATCACTTGGAATGGTTTCCGATGGGAGGCTTTGTCGGCGATGACTTCGACGATTACGAAACTTTCTTTGAACGCGCCAAGGACATCATGTGGCACGCGGTGTTGCCTTTAATCTGTTACCTCATTGGCGACTTTGCAACACTGACAATGACGATGAAAAACAACCTGATGGAAAACCTTTCTTCAGACTATATCCGTACAGCTATCGCGAAGGGCTTACCTTTCAAAAAGGCGGTTCGTAAGCACGCGTTGCGTAACAGCTTAATCCCAATCGCGAGTCACTTTGGTAACTCTTTGTTGTTCTTCATGACTGGTGCCTTCCTGATTGAAGTTATCTTCAATATTGATGGCATTGGTTTATTGGGTTACGAATCAATCATGGAGCGTGACTACCCTGTTGTTATGGGTATTGTCGCCATTAATGCGCTGTTGCTGCTTATTGGTAACATTATTTCAGATATTTGTGTTGCTTTAGTCGACCCACGTGTGAAGTTTGGAGCGTAACATGATTAAAGTTAGTCCATTAACTCAAAAGAAAATTCGCCACTTTAAAGAGATCAAACGAGGTTATTGGTCGTTTGTCATTCTCTCAATCATGCTGATCCTGTCGCTCTTTGCTGAACTTCTGATTAATAGTAAAGCGCTAGTCGTCAAGTACGATGGTAGCTACTATTTTCCTGTTGTCAGTGATGTCCGTTTAGGCAGTGAATTCGGCCAAGAGTCATCCAGCGAAGCGGATTATCGCGTGCTGCAAAAAGCGTTTGAGGCCGAAGGGGGCGACAACTTTGTTATTTTGCCGCTTGTGCCATGGAACCCATATGAACAAGATTTTAGTGGTGATTTCCCGCCAACAGCGCCTAGTGCCGAAAACAAGCATTATTTAGGTACAGATGTGATAGGTCGCGATATTTTGGCGCGACTTGTCTACGGCTTTAGAACGGCAATGGGATTTGCGTTGCTCACTATGGCAATTTCCTACGCGATTGGTACCGCAGTTGGTTGTGCTATGGGTTTTTGGGGCGGTAAATTTGACTTGTTTGTACAGCGACTTATCGAAATCTGGTCAATGGTGCCGTTTTTGTACGTCATTATGATTCTTGTCTCAATCGTTCAACCGACGTTCGCTCTCTTTGTCGCTATTAACGTGCTTTTCACCTGGATGGGCATGACATGGTACATGCGGACCATGACTTATAAAGAAGCGGCACGAGAATACGTAATGGCGGCACGTGCTTTAGGGGCATCGACGGGACGTATTTTGTTTAATCACATCCTACCGAATACGATGGTAATGATTGTGACATTGGCGCCGTTCACTATTGCAGCAAACATCACTGCGCTGACCGCTTTGGATTATCTAGGTTTAGGTCTGATGCCACCAACGCCAAGTTGGGGGGAACTGCTACAACAAGGTAAATCTAACCTAGACTCGCCATGGATTGTTGCCTCAGTGGTGACGTCAATTGTACTCGTGTTGGTAATGGTGACCTTTATTGGTGAAGCCATTCGAGCGGCCTTCGACCCGAAAAAATTCACACGCTATGTTTAAGCGAGCATTGTGAGCAAAACATAAAAAAGGGAAGTTTTATGAAGAAATTATTTTTAGCGTCCACGCTGAGCGCCCTGAGTTTTGGTGCAATGTCAGCAACGCTTCCGACGGACTTAAACTGGCAAACAAACTGGGATGAGCCTCAATATGGTTCGCCTGAAGCGAAACGTGGAGGGACCTATCGCACCTTCATGTCAAGTTTTCCACAGACGTTACGTAGTGTTGGCCCAGACGCTAATGCGGGGTTGCGTTCCTTTATCTTGGATGAAACCCCTGGATTGGTGGTTCGCCACCCAGACACTTTAGAGTTCATCCCTGAACTTGCTAATGAGTGGGCGTTAGCTGGCGACAATAAAACCGTCTATTTCAAACTCAACCCAGAAGCTAAATGGTCGGACGGCAAGCCTGTGACTGCCGACGATTTTGTATTCATGCTTAAGTTTTATCGTTCTAAGGATATCCTAGAGCCTTGGTACAACGATTATTACAACAAAACCATTGCGGACGTTATTAAGTACGACGCTCATACGTTTGCTGTTAAGGCCGCGAAAGAGTTCAATCCGGAAGAATTGTTGCTAAGAATGGGGGCCCTGCGCCCACGTCCCGCACACTTTTATGCCAATCCTTCAAAGGACGAAAATGGTGATGGTATTCACGACAACTTTGTCCGTTACTACAACTTTAAAAGTGAACCAACGACCAGTGCGTACTACCTAGATGACATCAAAAAAGGTAGAAGTGTGACTTTCAAACATGTTGGTGAAGATTGGTGGGGTTACAGCAATAAGTACTACCAAAATCGCTACAATGTCGACAAGATTCGCATCACGGTGATCCGCGATAGCGATATTGCGATGAAGCATTTTGAAAAGGGTAAGTTGGATGCATTTGGTCTGGTTCTGCCAAGTCTATGGCACGATAAATCGAACACAGAACCGTACCAAAAAGGCTACATTCAAAAGTTCTGGGGTTACAACCAATTTCCAGTCGGTGCGGGCGGCGTATGGATGAACACCGCGATGCCTTTACTGGATGATTTAAACGTTCGCAAGGGCATTACTTACGCAATTGATTTTGATGGCATGATTGAGAATATCATGCGTGGTGACTACTCCCGTAAGCCAAACCCGACCGGTTATGGCCATGGTAAATATACCCTACCAGACGCGAAAGCACCGAAATTTGACCCAGCAAAAGCGGCTGAGGCATTCGAAGCCGCAGGCTTTAACAAAATTGGTTCCGATGGTATTCGTGTCAATGATAAAGGTGAGCGTTTAAGCTTCGAGCTGACCTACGGAACACCTGTTCATACTCCTCGTATTGCTTTTTTGCGTGAGCAAGCCAAGCTAGCAGGGTTGGATATTGAGCTCAAGTTGGTTGATGGCTCATCCATGTTCAAATACGTCCGTGAGAAAAAGCACGATTTGGCTTTCTTAGATATGGGTACGTCCGAGATCCCAACGTATTGGGAGTACTTCCATTCAGTCAATGCGAACAAGCCGCAAACTAACTCTTTCACAAACTACAGCACGCCAGAGCTGGATGAAAAGATCATCGAGTATCGTTTTAGCATGGATATGGATAAAAAGATCCAGCTAGGTCATGAGATTCAGCGTGACATCATTGATGCGCACGTTATCGTAACAGGCTACATGATTCCTTATGTCCGCTACGGTCACTGGCGCTGGCTAAAGTTTCCTGATAAGCCAATGAATCGCATGACAGAGGCGTTGTTCAGTGGTGGCATCATAGGGGATGGCACTTACTGGATTGATAGCGATATCAAGAAAGAAACCAAACAAGCGATGAAATCAGGCAAAGCTTTTGAACCTGTCGTCGTCGTAGATGACACTTATAAGCTGTAAGGATTGGTTATGGAAAACGATGTAATCCTAAGTGTTAAAGATCTCGAAGTTGAATTCACCACCGATGATGGACCAGTGAAGGTGCTGCATGGTGTGAACTTTGATGTGAGAGCTGGACGTACACTCGGTCTGGTGGGAGAGTCAGGCAGTGGTAAGAGCGTAACCTCAATGTCGATCATGGGGCTTTTACCTAAGCCATATGGCAACATCATCAAAGGTGAAGTGAATTATCGCGGCACCAACCTAGTTGATTTGCCTGCGGAAGAGATGTACGCCATGCGTGGCGATCGCATTTCGATCATCTTCCAAGATCCGATGACGGCGCTCAATCCAGTACACACTATTGGTCGTCAAATATGTGAAGTGCTTGAACTCCATCGACCAGAGCTCGACAAAAAGGAGCGGGAGGCTTTCTCGATCGAGATGCTGGCAAAAGTCAAAATCCCAATGCCAGAGAAACGATTGAATGAGTATCCCCATAACCTATCTGGCGGTATGCGCCAGCGTGTCATGATCGCGATGGCGTTGGCCTGTAAGCCGGACATTCTGATTTGTGATGAACCGACTACGGCGTTGGATGTTACGGTTCAGGCGTCTATCCTTGAACTGATGAATGAGCTTCAGGAAGAAACAGGCATGGCGATGATCTTCATCACTCACGACCTCGGGGTTGTGGCAGAAGTGTGTGATGATGTTGCCGTGATGTATGGTGGGCGTATTGTCGAAAAAGCAGAAATTTTTGAGTTGTTTGATAACCCACAGCACCCATACACAGAGCGTTTAATGGGATTGATGCCGAGCTTAGATAATGAGCCGAAGCAGATGATCGATATCAAGCCTATTGATGCCAGTATGTTTGCCAGTTAACTGGGCAAAGTGAACGAGTCATAAAAGAGGATGTTATGGCAAAAGAAGTATTAAGAATTGAAAATCTTAAGCAGCACTTTGTTTCTGGTAAAGGGCTGTTCAAGAAAGGCTACACCATCAAAGCGGTAGACGGGGTTTCACTGTCTGTTTCTGAAGGTGAAACACTGGGGCTAGTGGGTGAGTCAGGTTGTGGTAAAAGCACCCTTGGTCGCACGATCTTAAAGTTATACGAGCCAACGGAAGGTAAGATTTTCTTTGAAGGTAAAGACATCACTAAACTGTCTGTCAAAGAGATGCGATCGCTGCGTAAAGACATGCAAATCGTCTTTCAAGACCCAATGGAATCACTCAATCAGCGTCATACCATCGGTATGATTCTAGAAGAACCGTTTGTTATTCATAAAATCGGTACGCCAGCCGAGCGCAAACAGTGGGTAAAAGAGCTTTTAATCAAAGTGGGCTTGCCAGAAACGGCAGTCAACCGCTATCCACATGAGTTTTCAGGCGGCCAACGTCAGCGTATCGGTATTGCTCGTGCGATTGCATTGAAGCCTAAGTTACTGATTTGTGACGAATCGGTATCTGCGCTAGATGTGTCGGTACAGGCACAAATCTTGAACCTATTACTACAACTGCAACAAGAGATGAACTTGGCGATCATCTTTATCTCTCACGATCTCTCTGTGGTGAAACACGTCTCTGACAAAGTTGCAGTGATGTATTTTGGTAAAGTGGTAGAAGCAGGCAGCGCGAAAGAAATTTATGCAAACCCGCAAAATGAGTACACCAAGAAACTCCTATCTGCGATTCCGATCACCCACCCTAAATATCGGAAGAAAAAGCGCCTGGCTGAAAAAAAGCAGCAAGTGGCGTAAGTGATGCCACAGGTCCTATAACACAAAAACGCTCCGCCAAATAAGCGGAGCGTTTTTATAGGTCTATGTTAGGTCTTGGTGTTGATTGGCGCCTGAGTATTATGATTGATTGAAGATCGTTGCATGCTAAACTCAAGGCCTATCTTCTTTGTCTGGATAATGGACCATGCCGTCGAATTTACCGAAATCCTTTAGTCGACCGTTCCTGAAAATCTTCCATATTTTGGAGGCGGTATTATTAGTCTCTATTACCTTGGCGACGCTGTACGCCATGATGCAAGAGTTTGTGCACGTATTTGTCGAGAAGCGTGTCTTACTCACGGATATTCTTTTGATGTTTATCTATCTGGAAGTGCTCGCCATGGTGCAGCAGTTCGTGATGAACGGAAAAATTCCGGTACGCTATCCTATCTATATCGCGATGATGGCGATCGCCCGCTATATCACACTCGGAATGAAAGAGCTGGATGCGGTTTTGGTTGTGTGGTTATCTCTGGCAGCGTTTATCTTAGCTGCGGCAACGTTGCTCATCAGAGTCGGGCATCATTATTGGCCCTACGTTGATAACAGAACCTTGGAAAAAGATGAATAAAAGAAAGCCCCGCACTAGCGGGGCTTTTTTGTTTCAATACTCGATGACTTTTAGATCATTCAATGTTTTGGATCTGCTCACGCATCTGTTCGATCAGAACTTTCAGTTCAACGCCCGATGCGGTGATGTCGGTGCTGATGGATTTCGACGCTAGCGTGTTCGATTCACGGTTGAACTCTTGCATCATGAAGTCCAGACGACGACCCACTGCGCCACCTTTTTTCAGAATGTTTGTGGTTTCTTTTACGTGAGAGTCCAAGCGATCGAGCTCTTCAGCAACATCCGATTTTTGCGCTAGCAAAATCAACTCTTGCTCGATACGAGACGGATCCAGTTCCACTTTAGCGTCTTCGAACTTCGAGAATAGTCGCTCACGTTGCCATTCTAAAATTTCTGGCATGCGCGCACGCACTTTTACGACTTCTGCAGAAATGGCGTTCAAACGCTGTTCAATCAGCGCTTTCATGTTCTCGCCTTCACGAGCACGCGCTTCAATAAATTCATCCATTGCGCCATCAAACGCTTCTAGTAGCACTTTATTTACTGCATCCATGTCTTGCTCTGGCGTTTCCATTACCCCCGGCCATTGCATGACTTGAAATGGATTGATTCGGCTCAGTTCACCAGTCATGTGCATGACTTGTTCAGCGGCCTTAATTACCTGGCTAGCAAGCGCTTCGTTGATGCTAAGCTCACCTTTTGCGGCAGGGTTTGCTTCAAAGCGCAGATTACATTCCACTTTGCCTCGCGCTAAGCGCTTACGAAAACGCTCGCGTAAAACGGGCTCTAATCCGCGAAATTGTTCTGGCATGCGGAAGTATGTTTCTAAATAACGCTGGTTCACGCTGCGGATTTCCCATACCGCAGAACCCCAGTCGCCTTTTACTTCTTTGCGTGCATACGCTGTCATACTGTAAATCATCGAATTTTCCTGTCTTCATTTTTTGAAAATTACTTCAAGAGTGTATCACGCTGCGTCGATAGGTGCGCGGGATGTATGGATTGTTTATGTTGTGCCTGCGGCGTAACCTATGAATCCGGAATCGATTCCGTTATAATCTTCGCCCAACCAAATCGTCTTCTCCTCATATTTAAGGTAGATGCCCATGCGTCCAAACGATCGCAAGGCGGATCAAGTTCGCCCTATCAAAATTACTCGTAACTACACAGCTTACGCTGAAGGGTCAGTGCTAGTTGAGTTCGGTAACACCAAAGTGTTGTGTAATGCGACCGTCGAAGAATCTGTGCCACGTTGGCTAAAAGGTCAAGGTAAAGGCTGGGTTACAGCTGAATACGGCATGCTACCTCGAGCAACACATTCTCGTACTCGTCGTGAAGCGGCAAGTGGCAAACAAGGCGGCCGTACGATGGAAATTCAGCGTCTTATCGCGCGAAGCCTACGTGCTGTTGTCGATCTAAAAGCTATGGGTGAGTTCATGATCACCGTTGACTGTGATGTTATCCAAGCTGACGGTGGTACGCGTACTGCATCCATCAGCGGCGCAAGTGTTGCAATGGCCGATGCGTTCCAACACCTAGTGGATAGCGGTAAGCTAAAAGCGAATCCAATGAAAGGCCACGTAGCTGCGGTTTCTGTCGGCTTGCTAGGCGATGATGTTCTGTGTGACCTTGAGTACGTTGAAGACTCAGCGGCAGACACAGACATGAACGTGGTAATGACCGAAGAAGGTAAGATGATTGAAATTCAGGGCACCGCAGAAGGTGAACCGTTCAGTCACGAACAGCTGATGGCATTGCTCGAGTCGGCGAAAATCGGCATTACGGAAATTGTCGCAGCGCAGAAGGCGGCGTTAGCCAATTGATTTAGATAGCTCCCATTATGGGGGCTATTTTTTTATCTCGACAATAGAGAAATGAATGATTGTCGAGAAGAGACACAAGAAACCAAGGACATAGAGAGAAAATAATGAAAGCATACCAGCGTGAGTTTATTGAGTTTGCACTTGAGAAAGAAGTTCTTAAGTTTGGTGAGTTTACTTTGAAATCTGGCCGTAAAAGCCCGTACTTCTTTAACGCTGGTCTTTTCAATACTGGTCGTGATCTCGCACGTCTAGGCCGTTTTTACGCAGCCGCGCTCGCTGATTCTGGCATTGAATTCGATGTACTGTTTGGCCCTGCGTACAAAGGTATTCCTATTGCAACGACAACGGCAGTCGCGCTGGCGGATCACCACGATATCGACACGCCTTACTGCTTCAACCGTAAAGAAGCGAAAGATCACGGCGAAGGCGGTAACCTTGTAGGCTCTGCGTTAGAAGGTCGCATCATGCTGGTGGACGACGTGATTACGGCGGGTACGGCAATCCGTGAATCGATGGAAATCATTCAAGCAAATGGTGCAGACCTTGCTGGTGTGTTGGTTGCGATTGACCGCCAAGAAAAAGGCAAAGGTGAGTTGTCTGCGATCCAAGAAGTGGAGCGTGACTTTGGTTGTGCAATCATCTCAATCGTTAGCCTGACTGACCTTGTGACTTTCCTTGAAGAGAAAGGCACAGACAAAGAGCATTTAGAAGCAGTCAAAGCGTACCGCGCAGAATACGGCATTTAATTCGTTACTTTTTCTGAAAAAATAAAAAGGGCAGATGGATATTCACTGCCCTTTTTTGTTGTTGGATTTATCGCCGTGACCACTTACTTATAGCGAATGCCTTTCTCGACATGCTCATCTTGCATGGTTTTGTAGCGTTTATGGAGCCACATCCATTGCTCTGGGGCGCGTAGAATGACCTCTTCCACATACTTGTTCATATAAGCGGCAGCGGCGACTTCGTCTTTTTGTGGATAGTCGGCTTCAATGCACTTATCGGCGATGATGTCGTATTTTCCTTCGTCATTGCGAAACCCTGAGCCTGGGATGATCGCACATTTTGAGGTATACGCCAGAATGCTCGTGCCTGTTGTCGTACACGCATCGTCTACGGCAAAGAAGGGCACAAATACTGATTTTTTGCGACCGTAATCGTGATCCGGCAGATAGAACAGACGCTCACCACTGCGTAATACACGAATCATCTTTTTCACATCTTTACGATCAATCAATTTATTGCCGTTATGTGTCCGTCCCCAATACTGGATAAAGTTATAAGCAGGATTATTATGTGGACGAAACGCGCCGTACCCGGCCACGCCGAGCACGGCGAAAGCACGTGCAGTGATCTCTAGATTAAGAGCATGGACACAACAAAGTAGGACGCCTTTACCTTCTTTGGCTTTTTCACGCAGTGCGCCGAGATCTTTCTCGACGATAAGTTTTTTAAAGCGCCAAGTCGGCCAGAACCAAGTGATCCCGGTTTCTATGAGTGCCATACCGGTATTTTTGAAGTTCTCTTCAACAATATGTTGAATCTCTTCAGGTATTTTCTCTGGAAAGGCCAATTCTAAGTTACGTTGAGCAACGTGGACACGCTTTTTACCGTAGCGCATGCCAAGTTTGCCGAGTGAACGACCTAATGAAAGCAGCAGCCGATAAGGAAGAATATTGACGAGGATGGCCAACAGACCAAAACCAAGCCATACGCCCCAGTTACGAGGGTGAAGAAGTGAAAGAGAAAACTCGGGCTGCGTGTATTTGTCTTTACTCATAATCTTTTACTTTATTTGTGCACTCAAAAGCGCCCAGTACTCGTCAAAGTTTGCAGTCGGCTGGTATTTAAAGTCGCTACGCACAAAGCGGTTTAGGCTACCCTCAACTTGTCCCAGAATTTGCGCGGCTAAGATGCGCTCTTCGACAGGGAAAGACTTCCCTTCACGAATCTTACGTTCACGCAGGATCTGGCGCAATTGTGTTTCTATGCGCTCAAAGAGTTGATTGATGCGTTCACGTAGGCGTTCATTTTCAAACATTAGAGCATGGCCCGACAAAATGCGTGTCAGACCAGGGTTACGTTCAGAGAACGCCAAAATCAGGTGCATCACCATACGAATACGCTCTAGAGTATCTTTTTCGTCGTCTAGAATACGGTTGATACGTGTCATCAAGGCTTCTTCAATGAACTCAATCAACCCTTCGAACATGCGCGCTTTACTTGGGAAATGACGATACAGCGCGGCTTCTGAAACGCCGACTTGCTTGGCCAGTTTTGCCGTAGTAATGCGTGAAGCGCCTTCTGTTGATTCAAGCATTTCTGCCAATGCTTGTAAGATCTCTTCACGACGGTTGGATTTTTTACTGCCGGCCATTAGTTACTTCCTTTCAAAATACAAAGTTGAGCGGAGGGGATTATAAGACGCTATTTCGCCTCAAACTAGACCACTAAGGGTGGAATGGGAGATTTAACACCCTTAGTTGTCATGTTTGTACCAAATTTATGCCAGCTTTTGTGAAAAGTTGGCAGGGTTTTCAAACGTTAGTTACATCAAGTGATGCATTTTTTCGAGAATTTTAAAGCTCAATGCTTCTTTTGATTCTAAAGCAAGCGCAAGTTCACCCTCAGGCCAGTACAGGGTAATCGCGTTGTCGTTGCTGTTAAATCCTTGCCCTGCAACCGAAACGTCATTCGCACAGATCATATCGAGGTTTTTCTTTGTTAACTTGCCTCGAGCATAGGTCTCTACATCATTGGTTTCAGCCGCAAAACCGACGGTAAACGGACGCTTTTCCGTCATTGCTGCTACAGAAGCAACAATATCAGGATTTTTGACCATATTAATGACCATTTCGTCATTGTCTTCCGTCTTTTTCAACTTTTGAGACGCGATCGTTTGTGGGCGGTAGTCGGCAACAGCAGCGCAGCTAATAAACGCATCATGCTTGTTTGCGTGTGTCATAACGGCTTCGTGCATTTCTTGTGCACTGGAAACATTAATGCGCTCAACACCTACGGGCGTATTTAAACTGACAGGACCGCTCACGAGGGTGACTTTTGCTCCCATCTGCGCTGCGGCGCTCGCCAATGCATAGCCCATTTTCCCTGAGCTATGATTCGTAATGTAACGCACTGGGTCAATCGCTTCGCGAGTTGGGCCAGCGGTGATGAGTATCGACTTACCTTCTAGCAATTTTGGTTGAAAGAACTGTTCACATAGATGCACTAGCTGCATTGGTTCCAGCATTCGACCTGGTCCCACATCACCACAGGCTTGCTCTCCTGCCGCAGGGCCCCAGATGTGCATACCGCGACGCGCTAACGTAGCGATGTTCTCTTGGGTTGCGTTATTGCGATACATCTGTTGATTCATCGCAGGAGAAACTGCAACCGGGGAATCCGTCGCGAGCACAAGCGTGGTAAGCAAATCGTTCCCCATACCTGCAGACATGCGCGCGATTAAGTCCGCGGTCGCTGGCGCTAATAGCACTAAATCTGCCCACTTGGCCAATTCAATATGGCCCATAGAGGCTTCCGCTGCTGGGTCTAATAAACTGTCCGAGACAGGACGGCCCGAAACGGCTTGCATGGTTAAAGGGGTAATGAACTCTTTTGCTGCTTTCGTCATTACAACTTGAACTTGCGCTCCTCTCTCTATGAGGCGACGGGTTAGCTCCGCACATTTATACGCAGCAATACCGCCACTGATGCCGAGTAGAATTTTCTTTCCTGCTAGTGTTTGCATGTGAGATCTCCAATTTGATGACCGGATTTTAACACAATTCAAAGTCTGACCGCCCGAGCATATATAACGAGAAGATAATTCACATCAAACTCCAGAGTATTAATCTGATCGAGGAAGGGAAAATTCTCGCCTACCTCACAGACAAGTTGCGCGGAGTTTGCAAGTCTGAAAAGAAAAAGAGGTAGTGGAAACCATGGTGTTGAAAAGTCGAAACAAATTGCTGCTGATAACCCTAATTCCGCTGTTGTTGATCACCACGTTGATCTCAGTGGTGTATTACATCAACAGCAGTAAAAGTTTGGAAGCGGAGCTGGCAAGAGACAGACAAGAGCTCATCGAAACGAAGAAGAAAGAGCTACAAGCCTACATGATGATGGGCGTGACGGCGATAAAACCGTTATACGACACGGATGTAAATGGAAGTAATAAAGAGGCAGCAAAAGAAATTCTGAAAGCCATGCGCTTTGAAAGCGATGGTTACTTTTTTGCCTACGACTCTCAAGGTGTGAATACGTTACATGCCATCAAACCTTCTTTAGAGGGTAAAAACCTTTACGACTTAAAAGATGAAAATGGGGTCGCAGTTATCGCGGGCTTGATTGATGCTTCTCAAAAAGGGGATGGGTTCCTCTATTTCTCGTGGCACAAACCGACCATTGACGCACAAGCGCCTAAGCTAGGCTATGCAGAATATTTATCGAAATGGGACTGGGTTTTAGGCACTGGTGTTTATATTGATGACATCGACCAGCAAGTTGCGAGGCACAGAGAGTTAAAGACTCAAGAGCTAAAAGAGCATACGTTATCTGCCGTGTTGATTTCCGTTGTTGGGTTGATCATTACCAGTGTTCTCACCAGTATCGTGGTGTCGAAAGGCATTCAGCCATTACAACATGTCGCGGCGTCATTGAAAGATGTAGCCGCAGGCGGCGGTGACTTAACGGCTCGTTTAAAAGTCGAAAGTCAGGATGAAGTCGGTGAAGTGGCGGCCGCGTTTAATGAGTTTATGGATAAGCTGCACCCACTGATGCAGGATATCCACCGCTCTGCGACGACAGTACAGACCGTTTCTCAAAGCCTGAACACTCAGACCAGCCAAGCGAGCGGTCAAATGCAGGATCACTGTTTAGAGACGGACAAAGTCGTGACGGCAGTGACACAAATGAGCATGACAGCGAAAGAAGTAGCCAGCAATACCAATGCGACTGCACAGGCGATTGAGGATGCCAACAGTCAAGTCACCGCCGCTCAGCATGAGGTCGAGCAAGCAATAGAAGGCATTACCGAACTCGTGACGGAGATAGATAGCACGTCAGATGCAATTTCTGAGTTGAGTTTACAGACCGAAAAAATAACCAAAGTGCTGGATGTGATTGGCGAGATAGCCGAGCAAACGAATTTGTTGGCCCTAAATGCGGCGATTGAAGCGGCTAGAGCGGGTGAGCAAGGCCGAGGGTTTGCCGTCGTTGCGGATGAAGTTCGCTCGTTAGCCAGTCGTACGCAAAATAGTACTCATGAAATTGGTGACATGCTTAAGCAGCTGCAAAATGGTGTATCAAGAGCGGTCAGTACAATGTCGGTGAGCCAAAAACGAGGTGTAAAAACGGCGGAAGAATCGGCGCTCATTCAGCAATCTCTTTCTGGTGTTCATCATTCTATCGGTACGATTCGAGATATGGGTATTCAAACCGCGTCTGCTGCCGAAGAGCAAAGTGCGGTTGCAGAAGACATCAACCAAAACTTAGTGGCTATTCAACAGATCGTGAACAACATTAATGAGACGTTGCAGCATGCCGAGTCAATCAGCACGCAGCTATCACAGTCTGGAACAGAAATTCACGGCTTGGTTGGCAACTTTAAACTCTGATGAACTGTTAAGTTGCATGGAAAACACTGATAGTACGAAGAAAGCGAAAGTCATACTCGACTTTCGCTTTTTGTTTTGTGGAATAGGGACACTTTCCATATAAAGAGACATCAGATGATACTGAAAGCTTTGCCAAATGAGTCCATGCCCAGAGAGAAGCTACTGCAACGAGGGCCGCAAGCTTTGACCGATGCTGAGCTACTGGCCATCTTCTTGCGCACAGGCACCCGCGGAATGAACGTGATTGAGCTTGCAGACTTCCTTATTCAAGACTTTGGTTCGCTCAGACAACTATTTTCAGCATCAGAAGAAGAGTTTTGTCGTCACAAAGGATTGGGGCAAGCCAAGTATGTTCAGTTGCAAGCGGTACTAGAAATGACACAACGTTACTTGGCGGAGACGCTAAAGCGTGGTGATGCCTTAACCAGCCCCGACCAAACTAAGTTATATCTGTCTTCTATTTTAAGGGATCGGCAAAGAGAGGCTTTTTATATTCTTTTTCTCGATAACCAGCACCGAGTGATAAAAGATGAAATTTTATTTGAAGGAACGTTGGATGCCGCGTCGGTGTATCCGAGAGAAGTTGTTAAGCGTGCTCTGCATCATAACGCGGCGGCTTTGATTTTGGCGCACAATCATCCTTCAGGCGTTGCTGAGCCGAGCCAAGCTGACAGAAGGATTACAAGGCATCTCACCGACGCATTAGCATTGGTGGATATTCGTATTTTGGACCATTTCGTCATCGGAGATGGGGAAAGTGTCTCTTTTGCTGAAAGAGGCTGGATATAACTGTGCGTTTTTTAGGTTGTTAGTTGCTAAAAATCTGCTATCATCCACGCCACTAAATTTTTAACTGAATTCAGCTTGGACTGCTAAAAAAATCTGCTGTCTAAAAAAAGATCACGAAAACCTGTAAAAAGGATCTGTTCGGGTCTTGAGCAATGCATATCAAGTTAGTATAATGCGCGACCTTTGATAGCCTTGTATGGATTTTCCATAGCGGTTCTTAACCTCTAACTTCTTTTCGAGAGATAGAGAGGTTCGGCCACCAAGGTTGATATCGAGCTGAAACGATTTTGGAGAAGACATTCATGTCACGAGTATGCCAAGTAACTGGTAAGCGTCCAGTAACGGGTAACAACCGTTCACACGCACGAAATGCTACTAAGCGTCGTTTTCTGCCGAACCTACAAACTCATCGTTTCTGGGTAGAGAGCGAAAAACGTTTTGTTAAACTACGTCTATCTGCTAAAGGTATGCGCATCATCGACAAGAAAGGTATTGATACTGTTCTTGCAGACATGCGTGCACGTGGCGAAAACGTTTAAGAGGAAATAAGCAATGGCAAAGAAAGGCGTTCGTGAGAAAATCCGTCTAGTATCTTCTGCAGGTACAGGCCACTTCTACACAACTGATAAGAACAAGCGTAACATGCCAGGCAAATTTGAGATCAAAAAGTTTGATCCAGTAGTTCGCCAGCACGTTATGTACAAAGAAGCAAAAATCAAATAATTGGTTTCAGTCTCTTTGATGAATTGAAAAACCCAACTTTCGAGTTGGGTTTTTTATTACCTGAATAAAAGTGCTGAAGAAAAGGTTCAGTACGTCATCGGGCTATAAAGCACTGCTGAAGTTATTCTACTGGTCCGACTCTATACTCGAATTTTTGATTGATCGCTCTCTGCCGCTTAGTCACCACTTCCCTACACACTTGCACACCGTTGTTCTAGTCAAGCTCAATACTCTTTGGTAATTTACTCATAACTATAAGAGAGTAGAGATAGTTATGCGTGTGAGTCCGGCTCGTCGCCGCCGATGGAACAATATTCTTATTCTGGGCATTATCGCATTTATAGTGATCTTAAATGCGCCGATGTGGATCAAAACTTACCTATTAACAGAGCAAGCAGACCCTTACCCAAATGTACTTCGCTCCGACTATACGGTGGAGTCTTTGTACTATAGTAGCTGGGAGTTTGAACTGCATGATGGACGATGGCAATCCAACATCAAAGTTGATGCACCGATCAGTGAGCTTGTATCACGCTGGCAATCATTGGAAGGGACCGAGCTCACCTCAGAACAGTACGATCATTTAAAACCTAACCTGACGGTACCTGAAACGGTAGAAGTCTGGTATCAGGATCTCGAAGAGCCGCAGCGGGTGACTTTCTTTCGTTTACCTGATTTCTGGCTATTTAAAACCTGGCAAGACAAATGGGTCGCTATCTCCGTCGATGAAAACTACCTTATGCCAGAGTAGAGCCTTTTTGCGCCTATACCCCTAACAAGCTTCCCTATTTATCGTTTTTCTTTTCGATTATGCTAGCAGCGAGAACTATTAGCCGGTGAATTGGAGAATCTAATGCCTGAGTTGCCAGAAGTTGAAGTCAGTCGTATGGGGATTAGCCCCCACATGGTTGGACAAACGATCCAGTCGTTTACTTTTCGAACGCCTAAATTGCGCTGGGATATTCCTATAGAGCTTAAAAAATTGGAAGGGCAGGTGATCCGTGCGATTAGCCGTCGTGCGAAATACTTACTGATCGAGACAAACACAGGTACAGCCATTGTTCACTTGGGCATGTCTGGGTCTTTACGTGTCCTAGATGCCGACTTTCCGCCAGCAAAGCACGATCATGTAGATCTCAAACTAAGCAGTGGAAAAATACTGCGTTATAACGATCCGCGTCGTTTTGGGGCATGGCTGTGGTGTGCTCCTGGCGAGTCACATGCTGTACTAGCAAACATGGGGCCTGAGCCTTTAACTGAAGAGTTCAATGCGGAATATGTAGCGGAGAAAGCTAAAAATAAGCGTGTCGCCGTCAAGCAGTTCATCATGAACAACAAAGTCGTGGTTGGTGTCGGGAACATCTACGCGAATGAGTCGTTGTTTAAATCTCGAATTCACCCTTCAAGGCCTGCAGGTAAGCTAACTTCTCAAGAGTGGGGGTTACTTGTTGAAAATATCAAAATGACACTTGAGATTGCCATTACGCAAGGTGGGACTACGCTGAAAGACTTTGCGCAAGCCGATGGAAAGCCGGGTTACTTTGCACAAGAGTTATTAGTTTACGGAAAAGCCGGAGAGCCATGCCCAGAATGCGGCGAACGACTTCAAGAGCTAAAAATAGGGCAGCGTAATACCTTCTTTTGTGGTGAGTGTCAGAAGTAAGACGAGCTAATATCGAGCTTAAGTTGTTGTAATCTTGCGCTCGAGCCTCAATAATTCAATCAGTTTCGAATAACTTAGTAAATTATATGAAAGTCATTTATCCGGGCACTTTTGATCCAGTGACTAATGGTCATCTCAATCTAATAGAACGTACTCACGAAATGTTTGATGAGGTTGTGATTGGCGTAGCCGCAAGCCCATCGAAGAACACCATGTTTTCATTGGAAGAGCGCGTTGCACTGATGCAGGACGTTGTAGCGCATTTACCCGGGGTGACGGTAAAGGGGTTCTCTGGGTTATTAGTGGATTTCGCGAGAGATGAGCAAGCTAAGGTTCTTATTCGTGGTTTGCGAACAACGGTAGACTTTGAATACGAGTTTGGACTGACCAACATGTACCGAAAGCTATTACCAGGTATCGAAAGTGTATTTTTGACTCCTGAAGAAGAGTTTGCATTTCTATCGTCGACTATCGTGAGAGAAGTGGCCATTCATGGCGGAAGTATCGATCAGTTCGTTCCCAAGCCAGTAGCCATCGCGATTGGGGAAAAACTGAATGAAAGACAGTAAATTCCCTTATTATTTCTCAAACGCTCTCTCGATACTTATCCCTCGTTTTGTATATCGAGCACAAGCAAAGCGTTTACTTTCGAATTTAACTGAAGCCGAGAAGCAACTCTGCCTTGAGCGGGTGAACTATTACAACAAGTGTGAAACGCCGTTTTCAGTCGATAGCCGAGAACAAAGTTACGCGACTGTCGATACATTTAAAAAAACGAAAGGTTGGACGTATTTTTTCGATCTTCGCCAAGTTGTACGCTATTTCCCTTCCAGTTTTGCGTTTAACTACATCAACGGTGATGTTACACACATTCCCAATGTACCGAGCTTTATAAAAAGCCGCCCTATTTTTGGTAGCAACCAAAATTCAGTGGTATTGAAACTCAACCAAGTTCGTCATTTTAAATTTGTTGATGATCGTGTTCGCTATCAAGATAAAAAGGATATGGTCGCTTGGCGTGGTGTGGGTTTTCAGCCTCATCGTCAAAAGGTGATTCATGCGTTCTACAACCATCCGCAATGCAACATTGGCCAGACCCGCCCGGTAGAAGGGCAGCCTTGGGAAAAAGGTTTTATGAGCATTGAGGAGCAACTTCAATACAAGTTCTTGTTGTGTATAGAAGGCAATGATGTGGCCACCAACCTTAAGTGGGCTATGTCGTCTAACTCCTTGGTTATTATGTCAAAGCCAAAATATGAGACTTGGTTTATGGAAGGTAAGCTAGAGGCTGGTGTCCACTATGTTGAAGTGAAGGATGACTATTCGGATTTGCCCGAAAAGATGGACTATTATCTAGCGAATGAGCAAGAAGCATTAGCGATCATTGAAAATGCGCACCAGTGGGTTGAGCAGTTCAAAGATAAACGTAAAGAGCGTTTGATCTCATTGATGGTTGCCGATAAGTACTTCGCTTTATCTCAGCAACAATAAAAAAGGGGCGAAACGCCCCTTTTTATAATCTTAAGCTTCTAGAAATTGATCAACACCATTCTCACAGCGTTTAAGCTTGTTTTTAATGGTGTTCTCTAAAATCTCGTCATTTTGTCCGAGTGACGCACGAGAGTTTTCTACGTGGTACAAGTGGTAGCCTACACCTGCGAATTTTAGGTAAAGACGTGACTTACCCGCATTCAACATGCGATGAACAAACTCGCTGTCTTCGCGTCCCCATCCAACAAAATCTTGGTTGAAGCCATTCACCTCGATGACATCTTGTCGCCAAAACGCCATGTTGCAACCGCGAGTGGCTTTATCGTTATTGCGCTCGTAAGAGAACCATTTCGATAGCAAAGCGTTGGTGATGCAGTTTTTACGATTGCGAATGCCTTTGCTGAAGATAGAAGGCACTAAGCCGTTTTCCATGATGGCCTTGCTGCAGTTTTCATCCGTTAACACACGTCCACCCTGCACAAACCAATTTGGCTTTGCGACTTGTTTATGTGATTCAATAAACGTTTGAGACAACACCATATCGCCATCAATCATGATGAGGTAGTCACCTGATGCTTTTGCGATAGCACGGTTGCGGCTCATTGAAAGTTGAAAGCCATTATCTTCGTGCCAGCTATGAATAAGTGGTACTGGAAAGCCGTCACGCAGTTGGTCGATCATTGCTTTGGTATCGTCTCGAGAACCGTCATCTGCAACGATGACTTCATCAGGCAAAACGGTTTGACGTTTCACGCTTTCTAACACCGCTTTTAATGCTTCTTTCCAGTTGTAAGTGGTGATAATTAAAGTCGTTTTCATGATTTTTTTGCCTGTTCACGTAAGTAGAGGTCGATATATTTTACAAAAGTAGAGTGCATGCTTAGCCAAGCTAGAATGAAGCCATGCTTACCATCAAGGAAGCCTCGTTTGAGCACATACATCTTCAAAAAGCTAGCAAGAGCGTGAACGATAGCGGTCGTTAAACCCGCTTTCTTTTTACCTTCACGTTCATCCGTCCAGGCCTTGAGGTAGCCAGTGGTTTTATTGATGTAATGATGAAGGTGCTCGTAAGTGTAGTGATGCAGTCGACCATCCAGTTTTTCAGTTTGATAGTTTTTCTCATCAACTTTTTCATGAACGAGCGAATCATTATATTGCGTATATTCGGTGCGATATAAGCGCACAATCCAGTCTGGAGACCAACCAGAATGGTAGATGAACTTACCAAACGCTGAGCTTAGTCGATTAAGTTTGTATAAAACGTTCGGCTTATTGGCTGATACCGCGTGTAAGATACTTTCTTTTAGCTCTGGAGTGACTTGTTCGTCTGCATCAAGCCATAAAACGTAGTCTGCCGTAACGTATTGCTGCGCAAGTTGGCGTTGTTTACCGAAACCTGGCCAATCTAGATTGGTGTAAAACTTATCTGTGTATTGTCGGGCGATTTCTTCGGTGCGATCGGTGCTGCCCGAGTCTAGAAAGACAATCTCATCGACCCAATCTTTTACTGTGTCTAGACAAGCTTGTAAGTGCTTCTCTTCATTTTTTACAATTAAGGCAACGGCTAAGGTTGGTTTGGACAAGGTCATTTCCTTCTTAACAAATCAAGACAGTAAGTTTACTGGTATTGAGGATACAAATCTTCTAAGACTTGATCGAACATGCTCATTACTTGAGTGCTGGTAATGCGGTTCATTGCCGTTTCATCTTTAGCGCGAGTTCGCCAGCTTAACTCGTGACTGTTTTTGCCTGTTTCCGCAAAGATCGTTTCTTCATAAACCGAGACAACGTATTTTAGGTAGCGGTAAGGTCCCACTCGAAGCGGATTATGGTGTGCATAGAGTCCGATGATTGGCGTTTTCATGGCATTTGCCATGTGTGCTGGTCCGGTATCGGGGGCGATGACCATTTCAACCTTATCTATTAACGCAAGCATTTGCAGAATTGAACTTTGTCCAACTAAATTTAGACACGGTTCTTCCAAGCGAGATTGAATGGCCTCTACCAGGTCCAATTCTACCTGAGCAGGGCTGCCTGCCAGAATCACGTTCCAGCCTTTTGCTCTGGCGTGATGAATCACATCCACATAACCTTCCGCGTTCCAGTTTTTATAAGCTTTGCTCGCACCAGGCACAATCAGCAGGTTAGGTTTACTACGAGAAATATGAGACTCTGCCCAAGCTTGGTCGTGGTCTGAATAAGAAAGTACCCAGTCCAGTTCTGCCTTTGGTACCCCAATTTGATGGGCAAAGGCCATTAAGCCATCTGCGACATGCAGAGATTGCGGGGAAGGCACTTTGACATTGGTAAATAGCGTCTGAAAATCTTGGCTTCTATCAGAAGAGAAACCAAGTTTGTATTTTGCTTTAATGCCCAACGTCGCGACACTCGCTCGAATCGCGTACTGCATATGCAATAGCGCATCAAACTCTCTGCCTTTCAGCTGTCGCCAAAGCGATTTGTAGCCATCGAGTCCCGCTTTTTTATCAAAAACAATCACTTCTACGCCATCAATGGCGGCTAATAACTGGGCTTCAAGTTTACCCGTTATCCAAGTAATCTGGGTCGAAGGCCAGTGTTTCTGAATAGCTTGAACGGTGGCGATGGTATTGCAAACGTCTCCAATAGCGGACAAACGCAAGATGCATAATGACGATGGGGCAGAAGTGAACATAATTATTGTCTGATTCGATGAATAGAGGCAGGTAAATTATGCAGACATCCCCAATAAATGTAAAATACACGGCTCGAATATAGCTAAGTACTGATAAGTGTTCTGCAATGTCAAAGACAACACCGCATCAATCGCAAGAATCTGGCAAACCGGGTAATACCGGGCTAAAGCGCATCGTTAAAGCGACGGGTTATTCGATCCAAGGATTAAAAGCGGCTTTTAAGCATGAAGCTGCCATTCGACAAGAGTTGGCTCTGTTGAGTATCGCTGTGATTTTGGCTTGGCTAGTGGATGTCGGCATGGTTGAGCGTATCTTAATGATCGGGGTCGTGGTGTTAGTCTTGATTGTAGAGCTTGTGAATTCAGCTATTGAGGCTGTGGTTGATCGTATCGGTATTGAGCGGCATGAACTCAGTGGTCGAGCTAAAGACATAGGCTCTGCTGCCGTTATGGTTGCATTGGCGTTCGCCGGATTTACTTGGTTGTATATATTAACCAGCCGATATTTAGGCTAGGGGGTAAGCGCGTGACTCAACAGTATCCAAACAACAACCAAATGATCTGGTTTGATGACGAGATCCTTACAGACCCTAGCCAACCGATATTTGATGCGGAATACTGGCAGTCCTTAGACAAGGTGGTTGGCAGTGCGACGGGGCGAGGCACGACATGGTTTATCCAACTAGAGAACATGCAAGCAGCACTGCGTCATTACCGTCGTGGCGGTTTGTTTGGGAAGTTGGTTAACGATCATTATTGGTTCTCTGGCTGGGATAACACCCGTTGTGCGCAAGAGTTTCAGCTTTTGTTGGCGCTAATCGAGGCTGGGGTGCACGTTCCTCGTCCAATTGCAGCAAGAGCCGTAAAGTCAGGGTTCTTCTATCAAGCTGATTTATTAAGTGAGCGAATCCCGAACGCCAGAGATCTGGTCAGTATCTTGCAAGAACAATCCTTATCGGCAGAAATGTATCAGAAAATAGGGCAAGAAATTGCCAAGATGCATCAGGTTGGCGTTAACCATACCGATTTGAATATCCACAATATCTTGATCGACGACAAAGATAAGGTATGGATTATCGATTTTGATAAGTGTCGTTTTGAAACTTCTGGTGACTGGAAGCATCAAAATCTAAATAGACTTCTGCGTTCATTTAATAAAGAGCGTTTAAAGCGACAGATTATTTGGCAAGAATCCGATTTTGAACATTTTCAGGACGGTTATGCTTCTCAATCTTAATTGAGTTTTTTATCATTTTATATTGATTGCTCTAAGTAAGCCTTCTTGAGTCTAACGATGCTCGAGTGAGTCTATAAACTACAATAATCATAAAGTATTCATGTGTATCTGATGGCACAAAAATTAACGTAGGTAACATTTGTAATGAAAATATTAGTAACCGGTGGAGCAGGCTTCATTGGGTCAGCTGTTGTCCGACATATCATTCGTGACACCCAAGATACCGTTATCAATTTAGATAAACTGACCTACGCAGGGAATCTAGAATCACTGGTTGATGTCTCAGAGAGTGAACGTTACTATTTTGAGCAAGTAGATATCTGTGACCGAGCTGAACTAGATCGCGTGTTTTCAGAGCATCAACCCGATAGGGTGATGCATTTGGCCGCCGAGTCTCATGTCGATCGCTCTATTGATGGTCCTGCTGCTTTTATTGAGACCAACGTGATGGGCACTTACCATTTGCTTGAAGCGGCTCGCCAATATTGGTCGAACCTAGATGAAGCGCGCCAATCGGCATTCCGTTTTCATCATATTTCTACGGATGAAGTGTACGGCGATTTAGAGGGAACGGATGATTTGTTCACCGAAACCACTTCATACGCGCCGAGCAGCCCATATTCCGCATCTAAAGCGTCGAGCGATCATCTGGTTCGCGCTTGGCAACGTACTTATGGTTTACCGACACTTGTCACCAATTGCTCCAACAACTATGGCCCGTACCACTTCCCAGAGAAGTTGATCCCTCTGATGATTTTAAATGCCCTCGACGGCAAGCCGTTGCCTGTGTATGGCGATGGTATGCAAATCCGAGATTGGCTGTTCGTGGAAGATCATGCTCGCGCGCTGTACAAAGTGGTCAACGAAGGTGAAGTCGGTGAAACCTACAACATTGGTGGCCATAACGAAAAAGCAAACATCGAAGTGGTGAAAACCATTTGTGCTTTGCTTGAAGAGTTGCGACCAGACAAGCCGGCCGGGGTCGAGTCTTATGAATCTTTGATCACTTATGTCAAAGATCGCCCAGGTCATGATGTGCGTTACGCAATTGATGCCACCAAGATCGCTCAAGAGCTTGGCTGGACGCCAGAAGAAACGTTTGAAAGCGGTATTCGCAAAACCGTCGAATGGTACCTAAACAACCCACAATGGTGGCAACGTGTGCTTGATGGTTCATACAGTTTAGAGCGATTAGGAGCGGGCGAATAATGAAAGGCATTATTTTAGCAGGCGGCTCGGGCACTCGACTTTACCCTATTACACGCGGTGTCTCTAAGCAGTTGCTGCCGGTTTATGACAAACCAATGATTTACTATCCGTTGTCGGTACTTATGCTTGCTGGCATTCGTGAAATCTTGATCATCACCACGCCAGAAGACCAGGAGGGTTTTCAGCGCTTGTTAGGTGATGGCTCAGAGTTTGGCATTGAGTTGCAATACGCGATTCAACCAAGTCCAGACGGCTTAGCTCAAGCCTTCATCATTGGTGAAAACTTCATTGGCGATGACTCAGTATGTTTGGTGCTGGGTGACAACATTTTTTATGGACAAGGCTTCTCTCCAAAGTTAAAGAAAGCGGTTGAGACGGCAGAGAGTGGCAATGGGGCTACGGTGTTTGGCTACCAAGTGAAAGACCCTGAGCGCTTTGGTGTGGTTGAGTTTGATGCCGACAGAAAAGCTATCTCTATTGAAGAAAAACCAGCTAAGCCAAAGAGCCACTATGCTGTGACAGGGCTGTACTTCTTTGACAACCAAGTCGTGAGTAGAGCTAAGCAAGTCGAACCATCAGAGCGAGGTGAGCTGGAAATTACCACATTAAATCAAATGTACCTAACAGCAAACGAGCTCAATGTTGAAATGTTAGGGCGTGGTTTTGCCTGGTTAGACACAGGTACATACGAAAGCTTGCTCGAAGCTGCTCAATTTGTTTCGACGATAGAGAAACGACAAGGTTATAAGATTGCATGTTTGGAAGAAATTGCCTTTAACAATGGTTGGATTAGCAAACAGAAGTTAGTGGCGGCAGCTGATGCCCTTAAGAAGAACAATTATGGTATCTACCTATCAAGCATTGTGAGCGAAGATGACAATTAAACTTAACAGTCCATTAGCCCCAGACTTAACTAAGCTTTCTAACTATTTATCTCAAGTAAATGAGAGTGGTTGGTATACTAACTTTGGGCCATTGCATGAAAAGCTTACTACACGACTTGAAACGTTTTTGGGTGTTAAAAACTTATTGTTAGTTTCTAATGGTACGCTGGCACTTCAGGTGGCATGTAAAGTTTTAGGAATTGAATCCGCGCTCTCTACACCCTTTAGCTTTGTTGCAACTTCATCAGCGTTGATGTGGCAAGGTATTGATGTGAGCTATTGCGATATCGATTCAAAATCTTATAACTTATCTCCAGATGCTTTGAAAGCAGCTCTTGAAGCAAACTCTCAAGTAGATGGTGTTGTTGCAACACATGTATATGGAAATCCTTGTGAAGTTGATAGTTTCAAAGAAATTGCAGAGCGATATCAGGTCAAAGTTCTATACGACGCTGCTCATGCATTTGGAGTTAAGGTTGGTCAGGAGTCTCTCTTAAACTTTGGCGATGCTAGTACATTGAGTTTTCATGCCACTAAGATATTCCATACAGTCGAAGGTGGTGCAATTGTATTCAAGCGGCATGAAGATTATTTACGTGCGAAAGAGTTCATTAACTTTGGTCTTCAAGCGAATGGACAATTAGGCGAGCCAGGTATTAATGCAAAGTTGAATGAGTACCAATGCGCAGTAGGATTAACACTACTTGATCAGATTGAAGAGGTAATTGAGCATCGATCCAACCTGTTTAGTTTGTACCGGACGCGTTTAGAACCTTATGTTGAATTACCTCTTTGGTTACCCGAAGCGTCGTATAATGGTGCTTACATGCCAATTTTCATTGGAGATAAAGACAAGCAGGAAAGACTACTTGATGCTTTGTCTGCGCATGATATTGAACATCGACGATACTTTACGCCATCCTTAGATGTTGCTTACCCTGATAATCTGAGCTTTGGATGCCCTGTAAGTCAGCAGATATCAAAAGGAATTATTTGTCTACCGCTACATGCTAGTATGTCAGAAAATGATGTTGAAGCTGTATGTAAAGTTTTAGAATTGATACTAAATTAACCATGTGAGAGTTCTTATAATATGAAACTTGCTATTATGCAGCCTTACTTGTTTCCATATCTAGGCTACTATCAGTTAGTTTACAGGTCAGACGTGTTTGTTTTTTATGATGATGTAAACTTTCCTAAGAGAGGGTACGTTAATCGAAATAGTATATTAATGAATGGGAAGGTCACTAGATTTACTGTTCCATTGATAAAAGCATCTCAAAACAAGCTTATTAATGAAATTTCGTGCCAAGGTGATTTGAGTAAGGTTATTGCAACAATAAGACAAGCTTACTCAAAAGCTCCTTATTTTAATGAAGTAATGCCAATTATAGAGAATGTGCTAAGCAGTAGCCTAAGTATATCTGAGATGGCAGCTTGTTCTACAGTAGAAGTATTTAAATATCTTAATGTTGAACGTGTTTTTGTCCATTCTAGTAGCTTGGAATATAATAGAGATTCGAATGCACAGGATAAATTGATATCAATTTGTAAGCTTTACGAAGCAAGTGAATATATTAACTCTATAGGTGGTTATGAACTATACTCAAAAGATAGATTTTTCGATGAAGGTATTTCTTTGCAATTTTTAAAAAAGAAACCTATAAGCTATAAACAAGGGTGTGATGTATTTATAGATAACTTATCTATTATTGATTTACTCATGTATTGCAGTAAAAGTGAAATTAGAAAATTTCTAAACGACGTGGAAATTATATAGTATGAATAAAGTTGCGATCCACTCTGTGCCACGTTCTGGTTCATCTTGGTTAGGTGAAATTATTAATAGTTCCCCTGACGTTAACTATCTATATCAGCCTCTATTTTCTTATGAATTCAAGTCATTTCTAGATGACAATTCTGAAAAAGATGATATTGAAGAATTCTTTAATAGCATTGCACAAACTAACTCCTCTTTTATTCGTCAAGAAGATGATAGAAAAGAAGGTAAAAAACCTATCTTCGAAAAAAGCAATAAATTGACAGTCGTTGCATACAAAGAAGTTAGATACCATCATATTATAGAGAATATGATCAAAAAGTGTCCTGATGTAAAGATTTTAGGCTTGGTTAGAGACCCGAGAGCTGTAATTAGCAGTTGGTACAATGCAAAGCGAGAATTTAGATCCGATTTAGGCTGGCTTTTGGAAGAAGAGTTGATCTATGCAGGCAAGAAAAACTTAGAGAAAAAAGAAGAATATTTTGGTCTGTCTAAGTGGGCTGAGACTACAAAGTTATTTGAAAAACTTTCTCAGCTGTATCCAGATAACTTTAAACTTGTGCACTATAGTGCTCTACTAGAAGAACCTCTAGAACAAGTTGAAGATATATTCGATTTTCTAGGACTAGAGCTTACCTCACAAACTAAGTCATTTCTTATGTCAAAAAAGAAGGTTGATACTACCTACTCTGTATTCAAAAACAAGGATAAAGACATAAGCTGGCAAAATAGCCTTGATGCAGACATTGTAAGTCGTATAGAGGATTTTGTTAAAGAGAGTAAGTTGGAGCGCTACTTGTAGGTCGGTAATAATATGTCTGTTAAAGTTTCAATTCTTTGTGTTTGTTATAATCACTCTAAATATATTGAGAAAACAATTAATAGCTTTCTCAACCAGTCCTGTGATTTCGAATTTGAAGTTATTGTTTATGATGATCTCTCTACGGACAATAGTAGAGAAATTATTGATGAGATATGTGAAAAGCATTCGAACATAGTTCGAATGTATACTGATGAAAATCTTTACTCTAAAGGTATCCGAACCCTAGCATTGTCACACTTATCACCAAAGGCTAAAGGGGAGTATTTAGCTTTTTGCGAAGGTGATGACTATTGGATAGATAATACAAAGCTACAGAAACAATTTGATGCTTTAGAGGGGAACCCAAATATAGACCTTTGCTTTCACCCAGCATACTCAGAGGACCCAGAAGGCAATAGAGAGCTAGTCTCAAATCATTTTGAGGGAACCCATTACGTTTCTACTGATGAAGTTATACTAGGAGATGGTGATTACTGCCCAACAGCATCTTTATTTATCCGTAAGTCTGCATTATCCCTAGCTTCATCAAGCACTATTAAATTAATGCCATGTGGAGACTATTTTATGCAGATTATGTCTTCTGTAAAAGGAGGCGGAGTCTACTTACCTGAACCAATGTCTGTATATAGAATTAATCAAAAAGATTCTTTTTCAACAAGGATATCCTCGTCCTCTCACGAAAATCAGAGAGACTTTTTGTTAGCAATGGCCAACAGTTTGGAGTCACTAAAACAAGACTTGGATGGAGTTAACTTAAAGTCATTTAGCAATCGAATAAGAAAATATAAAAAAAGAGCGCGAAAATCTCAGAGGAAAGCGATAAAGGAGAGGATCAGAAATCTAATATTCTCTAACCCTTCCCAATAAAATAGGTGAGCGATATATTTATGGCTCACCTATTTATTTAGTTTATTTTTACACAGCCCCACTCTGGGAAGTGCTTACATACATAAGCATTGAGCTCTTTCTCTGCTTCTGAGTAAACACGAGCTGGTTCTTCAGTATTGTTTAATTGTATCGATGACACCATACCGGCGCCGACAGTCACGTTACTAATGCGGTCAATAATGATAAAAGCGCCAGTTTGAGGTAGCTGCTGATAAACATCCATTGCAACTTTATCGGTAAGCTTTATTGAGGCGAGTGCAATCTCGTTTAACTCAAGGCGCGTATTTTTATGATCATGCTGCTTAAGTGTATTGACATCAACCTTATGCTCAATTTGAGAAACCTTACCTGTACAGGTTTTAGTCGCAAATTTGAATAGGTATTCTTTATGCGTTTGCATCGGAGATTCATCCATCCAAACGATATGAGCTTGGTAAGCGTCTACAACCTCTGGAATGTTGTTGGAGTGGACAAGCATATCGCCGCGTGACACATCGATCTCATCTTCAAGCGTTAGGGTGATCGCTTGACCCGGCATTGCTTCTTTTAGCTCACCATCGAAGGTAAAGATAGATTTGATGCGAGAAACTTTGTTCGATGGAAGAGCAGTAACCTCATCACCAACCTGTACAATGCCTGAAGCAAGGGTGCCACAAAAACCACGGAAGTTTAGGTTTGGGCGATTGACATATTGCACTGGGAAGCGCATGACTTCAGTGTTGATGTCTTGGTTAATCTTAACCGTTTCAAGCAGCTTCATTAATGTAGCGCCAGGGTACCAATCCATGTTCTCACTTGGAGTTACAACATTGTCGCCTTTTAGAGCAGAGATTGGCACAAAGCGGATATCCTTGATGTTGAAGTTCTTTGCCATATCTCGGTAATCGGCTTTGATTTTCTGATACACCTCTTGGCTGTAGTCCATCAGATCCATTTTGTTAACGGCAACGATAACGTGCTTAATTCCAAGTAGACTACAGATATAGCTATGACGACGTGTTTGCGTCTGGATACCGTGGCGAGCATCAACCATTACAATCGCAAGATCACAGGTAGAAGCACCCGTAACCATATTACGAGTGTACTGTTCATGTCCTGGAGTGTCGGCGATGATGAATTTACGCTTGTCGGTTGAGAAGTAGCGGTAGGCAACATCAATCGTGATGCCTTGTTCACGCTCGGACTGTAGACCGTCGACTAGTAGCGCTAAGTCGAACGCTTCATCTGTCGTATTGAACTTTTGAGAATCTTTTTCGATCGCGGCCATTTGATCTTCATAAATCAGCTTGCTGTCGTATAGCAGGCGACCAATCAGTGTAGATTTGCCGTCATCAACGTTACCACAAGTTAAGAAACGAAGTAGGTCTTTGTTTTCATGTACGTTTAGGTACGCTTCAATGTCTTTAGCGATAAGCTCAGAGCTATGAGACATAATGACTTCCTTTTAAATGTATTCTTTTTCAGTGAGCGCTCGAATCACTTGGTCGGCACACGCTTCGACAGACAGCTCTGCTGTCTTGATGTGAATTTCTGGAGATATAGGCGCTTGGTACTCAGAGTCGATGCCTGTGAAGTGTTTAATCTCACCTGCGCGTGCCTTTTTATACAGGTCTTTAGGATCTCTTTGCTCGCAGATTTCGAGTGGAGTATCAACAAACACCTCTAAAAACTCGCCTTGCTGCATTAATTGGCGCACTTGCTCTCTATCTGAGATAAATGGCGAAATAAACGCGGTCAGAACAATGTTCCCGGCATCGACAAATAGTTTAGCCACCTCGCCAATGCGGCGAATGTTCTCAATACGGTCTAGATCACTAAAGCCAAGATCTTTGTTTAGACCGTGGCGCACATTGTCACCATCAAGAAGGTAACTATGTTTACCTAACGCTAATAGCTTGCTTTCTACCGCGTTGGCGACGGTCGATTTTCCTGAGCCACTAAGTCCGGTAAACCAAAGTACAACAGGCTTTTGCTGCTTAAGCGCAACACGATCTTCATGAGTTACGCTGGTGTTATGCCACACCACATCGTCACTCACAGACTCATTGCGCTTCTTTTGATACGGCGAGGTCATAGTTAGAAGTAACCCTCACGTTTCTTTTTCTCCATTGAGCCAGAGCTATCGTGGTCAATGGCACGGCCTTGGCGCTCAGAAGTGGTTGTAAGCAGCATCTCTTGAATGATCTCTGGTAGCGTTGTTGCTTGAGATTCAACCGCTCCCGTTAATGGGTAGCAGCCCAGTGTACGAAAGCGAACCATGCGTTGTTCTACCGTCTCCCCTTCACGAAGCTCCATGCGATCATCATCTTTCATGATCAACATACCATCACGCTCAACGACAGGACGCTCTTTTGCAAAGTACAGGCTTGGAATCTCGATGCTCTCTAGGTAGATATATTGCCAAATATCCAGCTCAGTCCAGTTAGAAAGAGGGAATACACGAATGCTTTCGCCTTGGTTTACTTTGCCGTTGTAGATATTCCAAAGCTCAGGGCGTTGATTTTTAGGATCCCAGCGGTGATGTTCATCACGGAAAGAGTAAACACGCTCTTTCGCGCGAGACTTTTCTTCGTCACGACGAGCACCACCAAAAGCAGCATCAAAGCCATGATTATCTAAGGCTTGTTTTAGGCCTTGTGTCTTCATGATATCAGTATGCTTTGAGCTGCCATGCACAAATGGGCTGATGTTCATCGCAAGCCCTTCTGGGTTTTGGTGCACAATCAGCTTCATACCAAGCTTTTTCGCCATGTAGTCACGAAACTCAATCATTTCTTTGAATTTCCATGTGGTATCAACATGCATAAGTGGAAACGGGGGAATGCCAGGCGCAAAGGCTTTCTGTGCAAGGTGTAGCATCACTGAAGAGTCTTTACCAACAGAGTAAAGCATCACTGGGTTATCAAACTCGGCAGCTACCTCACGCATAATATGGATAGATTCTGCCTCAAGCTGTTTAAGGTGAGTCATTCGTTGTGGAGAAAGTTTCATTCCGGCCTCTCTTTGATTCGATGAGGGAGTTAAACGCCATAGATAGTTGTGATAGCCGTTAATACTAAACCGCTATACGTAATACTCATCGGCACCCCAATCTTTATATAATCCTTGATACAGTACTGACCTGCATTGTAAACCATTAAGTTGGTTTGGTATCCATATGGGCTAATAAAGCTTGCACTTGCGCCGAACGCGACAGCTAAAATATAGCTGTGAAGATTTGCATCTAGACTCGTCGCGAGGGCATAAGCAACGGGGAAGACTAAGGCCGCCGCCGCATTGTTGGTGACCAACTCCGTTAGCAATAAAGTGACCAAGTAAACCATGATAAGCCCTGACAACGGGCTCATAAACTCAGCTTGCTCTGTCATTGCGCTCCGCAGGAGATCGACTGCTGTACTGTTATCTAATGCCTGAGACAACAAAAGTGCAGATGAAATGACTAGCCATATCTGGACTGGTAGTCTTCGTATAATTTCATTCGTTTTCAGTGCTCCAGTTAATAGTAGAACACCAAGCAACAAGATCAGGTTGTGCAGCAGTGGAGCTATCTCCATAGCTGCGAGGGCGATAGCACTAAAAAAGCCAAGAACAGCGACAATTTCTTGTGGTCCTTTGAGCAGCCTATCGGCTTTTAGCGCTTGGAGCTGGATAAAGTTTTTAGCGATGTTATTTCGCTGGTGATAGTCATCACCTACAGCGAGTACCAGATAGTCACCAGCTTTTAAGGTAACTTCACCGAGCTTTCCGGAAACCGTGTGGCCATCGCGTCGGATCGCGACAACTGCAGCGTTGAACATAGCGCGAAAGCCAATTTGTTTTAAGGTCTTATTTACTAAAGCACTTTCAGGGCGTAACACTACCTCTTTGAGATCATGACTTAGTCTTTCGCCTTTATGAGCAAAGAGTGATAAGCCCGGGAAGTGATTCAGCTGAGTTACTTTTCTAATCTCTCCACAGAATAATAGGCGATCATTTTCCTCTATTAACTCATGTGGTGATACTGGTGAAATAGTTCTTCCTTGGCGATGAATCTCGACTAAAAACAGAGAGTTTAGATTTCTCAGCCCGTTGCGCTGAATAGTTTTACCGATAAGTGGGGAGTTTGGTTCTACCTCAGCGTCAATGAAGTATTGAGCTTGAGTATCTGCTCGTTCAATGTTGATAGGTAGCCAATGGCTAAGTAAAAACAGGGTGAGCCCGCACCCAAGTACAACAATGCTGCCAACAAGTGAAAAATCAAAAAAGGAGAGACTAGGTAGCCCAGCATCGAGCACCATACTGTTGACGATTAAATTTGTTGAAGTGCCGATCAGCGTTAGTGTTCCGCCAAGGATGGCAGCAAAAGATAGGGGAAGTAGCAGTTTGCTGGCTGGGTGAAGGGCATTGGCACGTATTGGGGCGATCATGGTGGAGACCACCGCTGTGTTGTTTAGAAATGCTGAAGACAATGTGGTTATCGAGAACAGTCGAACCCAGGTAGATTTATAGCTAGGTTTGATGACTAATTGCGAGATTCTACGAAGTAGTGAGGTCTTTTCTAAAGCTAGCGAGCAGATGATAAGTAGTACCAGCGTAAGTACGCCAGGATTGGCAATACTGCTAATGAGTTGCTCTGTCGATACGGATCTGCTGCTATATAAAACAAGCAAAACTACTCCAAAAACCTTTTCAGGTTTGTTTTGATACCTTGTGACAAGGGCAATTATTGCAATCACAAAAACGGTAATGACAAAGTAGGCTGAATGGGTCTGTGACATTATTTAATTGCTTCAATTGTTTTTTGAGTCGAGTTTAAATAGCCTTGAATAAAATCACTCATTTGCTGAGAGTTACTATGTTGAAAGCGCTCTAGTACTTTACTCGCTAGCTGAGTTTTATCGGTAATGTCTATAATATTCAGAGCAATCATGTCTTCTACAATCGCTTTGAAGTTGAAGTAACTAGGGCCTGATATCACTGGAACGTTGAGTGCGACTGGTTCAAGCACATTATGTCCACCAACTTTATCCCCAAGCAAACTCCCAGCCATAAAGCAAACATCACTGGCACCAAGGAGAATCAGCATTTCACCCATAGTATCAGCAAGGTATACCTGTGTATCGGCGTTAACTATTGCAGCATTGGTTCTTCTGGTGCTATTGAAGCCGGAATTTTGGCAAAGCGCAAACACATCATCAAATCGTTCTGGATGTCGAGGAACCAAAATAAGTAATGCATTTGGATGAGATTTTAAAACTTGTCTATGTGCATCTAATACCTGTTCGTCCTCGCCTTTGTGGGTGCTAGCTGCAATCCAAATCGGACGATCGTTTCCAAGCTGGGCTCGAAGCTGCTGCCCTTGTTGTTTCACTTGCTCTGATATTTGAATATCGAACTTAATCGAGCCAGTAACGGATAGTTTCTTTTTCTCAACACCTAAGCGTTCGAAGCGCTCTGCATCTGAATCCGTTTGGCAGAGTACTTGAGTTAGGCATGGATGAAGCTGGTTAAAAAGCCGCTGTATTTTGGCGTAGTTCTGACACGATTTTTCAGATAGGCGCGCATTCACGACAGTTATAGGGATACCCGCTTTGTGAACATTGTGAAGCGTGTTTGGCCACAGCTCAGTCTCAATGATCAACATCTGTTTTGGTTGCACTGCTTTAAGAAAACCTTTGATAGCGAACCCAAAGTCAATTGGCATATAGCGGTGTTCAATTAAATCACCCAACTTAGCAATCTGTTCAGCTCCAGTACTTGTTGTTGTAGTAACTAGAATAGACTGTTCGGGGTTTTGTTCCTTAAGGGCTTTGATTAAAGGTGTTGCTGCTATGCTTTCACCAACAGATACGGCATGTATCCAAATAGGTTTGTCGTTGCTTTTTAGCTTGGGGGTTATGCCAAAGTGCTCTTTCCAGCGAGAGCCGAACTTAGGCTTATTTGGTTTGCTCTTGTACAAACCAAATAAAAGCAGCGGTGACGCTAGAGCGAGTAGTAAGGTATAAACAATACGAACTAACATGAGCTTATCGTAATGGCGTCAAGTTTTTGGATACTATCTAGCACTTGCTTAGGCGAAAGTTCTGTCAAGCACTTAAGGTGTTTGTATTGACATTCACGCTGGAAACAAGGGCGACAATCAATATCGGTATGAACAATCTCCACTTTTTCTGCGAGTGGGGGGGTGTACTTCGGTGAAGTTGAGCCATACACGGCAACAACATTACAACCAACCGCAGCAGCCACATGCATTAAGCCTGAGTCATTCGCGACAACAGTCTTGCATGCAGCAAGTAGATCGACCGCTTCAATTAAGCTGGTTTGTCCTGCTAGAACATGAATGTTCTCATGGAATTGCGTCGGGACAAGTGCGCGGATATTGTTACAAGTCTCTAAGTCTTTTTGAGAACCAAACAACCAGATTTGATGCCCAGATCGAACCATTTGCGTCGCAACTTCAGCGTAGTGTGTTTCGGGCCATTTTTTGGCAGGACCAAACTCTGCTCCTGGGCACAGTCCAATGATTGGTTGGTCTTGCGTTAAGTTGAACTTTTTGAGCGTGGCTTGTTGCTCAGCCGCGTTGATTGCAAGGCGTGGGCGGGGCAAGGTTTCAAGCCCGCCAAGGGAGTTGGAGTCCACCATCTCTGCTTTTGGATAAGCTAATGCTACATAGCGTTCTACCATGTATTGAAAAGACTTCATGTTGGGGCGTAAGTCATTCAATAAACCATAGCGCATTTCTCCCTTCCAGCCAGTACGAAGAGGAATGTTGGCAAACCATGGGATCAGTGCTGATTTCGCTGATTTAGGCAAGATATAGGCGTGGTCATATTGCTTTTCACGTAATGATTTACCAATTTCCCTGCGGCCTAATAAGTTAAATTCACCATGACCGATAGGCATTTCAATCGCTTGGTGGATTTCTGGCATACGTTCAAGAATCGGTTTACACCATCCTGGAGCGATAACGTCAATTTGGCTATCTGGATGACGTTGCTTTAATACGATATATAACGATTGCGACATTACCATATCGCCGACCCACGCAGGGCCAATGACTAAAATCTTCATGCTTTGTTTTTCCAGTATAGGAATTTCAAAATTGACTCATAAGTTCTAAAAAGTTCAGCGTATATTTTATTCGCAAGAGTCATTTTGGATTTATCTTTTCTTTTCCCACCAATCGTCGAAGCAATCTCAGCTCTAGTAAAAAGATCTGGAGACACGCTGTAAACTTGAACACCATGTCTCCATGGTTTTTCCATGTAGTCATCGACTGGTTCAATAAACTCTTGAGCATGCATAACAAACTTTGAGGCTGCTTTAGGTGTGACGATATAAGCGGTGGTACCACAAGTGCCTGCTGAGTATCCCCCTAGCATATGATTATCATCAATAGGTACGATTGGGGTGAATACACGCTTCTGAGTGGCGGACAACTTGATGTAGTCATAATTAGAAGTCAATGGAAGGGTATGTTCGAGTACTTGCTTCAGCCCTTCTACGGGGTCGACGTTGTCTTCTAAGATGACGATCGGTTCATCAAGCTCAACACAGCGAACCCACAACTCGTAATGGCTTGCAAAACAGGCGACTTCACTGGTTTTTAATTGATACCCTTTGCGGCGTAGAGTAATGGTTGGACGACTTTTTTCTGAATGAAGAAAACGGTCAACAGAGCCATCTACGGCATCAAAAAATTCAAACGTAATGCCTTGTTGTTTTAACTTTTCTTCAATACGTTCTCGGCGATCCAGCGATCGAGCCAAGCTTACGACAAATACTTTCACTGCACTTTCCAGTCGCTGTTATATCTTGGTTTAAACAAATTGTAATAGTTATTGCCGTCTTCTTGAGAGTGCAGCAACTGCAGTACCCACATATATTGTTCGGGTTTATCACCGACAAAATATTCAATAGCTTCATTACAGGTACGAGCGTCTTGCTCTTCGCCTTTATCCAGCTCAAACGCCGGTAAAATCTCAATATCAAACGTACCGTCTTCTGTGTTCATCGACGCAAATAGAGGCAATACTTTTGAGCGTGATAGTTTTGCAATTTTGCCTAAACCAGGTAGCGTTGCTTTACGTGTGGCAAAAAAATCGACAAACACACTATGCTCTGGGCCGTGATCTTGATCGGGTAGATAATACCCCACATAGCCATCTCGAATGGATTTCAGAAAAGGCTTAATGCCACCTGAGCGTTCATAAACACGACCACCGTATTGAACTCTTTGCTTGTGCATCAGCCAGTCAGCAACATCATTCTTTTGTTTCTTCGCCATTGCAGAAACTGGCATTCCCATTGAAGCGAGCAAGATAGCAGGCACATCAATTGCCCAAGAGTGGGGAACCATTAAAATCACATTTTCGTTGTTATCAATGTGCTGTCGTAAAATGTCTAGGCCGCGAATTTGGCAACGGTTCTGAAGCCACTTTGGTGAGCGTAAACTTAGTAACCCGAAGCGAAAAAAGAACATGGCCGCTGTGTAGAGTGTTTTTTCTATCAAAGCTTCACGTTCTTGGAACGACTTTTCCGGAAAACACAGCTCAAAGTTAACCCTCGCTCGGTGAGCTGGCCCCTTGTGGGATTTCGACAGTTTTTTGGCTATGGTTTTCGCCAACCACTTTTGTAAACCCAGTGGCATTAATGATAAAGGTAAAAATAAGATAACACCTAACCACGTGCCCCAGTACTTAGGCGACAGAAAGTGGCGCTTAAACTCAGGGTTATATGCTTTAGGGTCGAAGTCATCACGTTTTATGGTCATGGCGTGTCTAGTTACCTATTCGTGTACGGGCGAAGTGGTTTAAATGAGAAAAAAGATAGTTAGGAATGATACAGGCTATTGCATTTGAGTAAAGGTGGCAGGTTATGGTTCTACCACCTTGTGGTGCTTAACTGTTTTGGATAGTCAAGTATTCGGCAACGCCTTCTGCAACTGTCTTGAATTCAACATCACAGCCTGCGGTGCGCAGTTTGGTCAGATCCGCTTGTGTGAATTCTTGGTAAGCGCCTTTTAGGTGCTCAGGGAATGGGATGGTTTCAATTTGGCCTTTGCCATGATGCTTGATAACTGCTTTTGCTACCTCTTCAAAAGATTCAGCACGGCCAGTACCACAGTTAAAAATGCCTGATACGCCGTTTTCTAAGAACCACAGGTTTACTTTACAGACATCACCAACGTAAACGAAGTCGCGTTTGAATGATTCGCTGCCCGCGAACAATTTAGGATTTTCACCTGCGTTAAGTTGGTTGTTTAGGTGGAACGCAACTGATGCCATGCTACCTTTGTGGTCTTCACGTGGGCCATATACGTTGAAGTAGCGGAAGCCGGTGATTTGAGAAAGGGTCTCACCATGTTCTTCAGCGTCTTGCCATAGGCGACGAACGTAGTTATCAAACTGCTGTTTCGAGTAACCGTATACATTCAGTGCGCCTTCGTATTCGCGTTCTTCAACGAAAGTATCTGTATCGCCGTAAGTGGCTGCTGAAGAAGCGTATAGGAATGGAATCTCGCGATCTAAACAGTAATGAAGCAGCTCTTTAGAGTACTCGTAGTTGTTTAGCATCATATACTTACCATCCCACTCAGTCGTTGCCGAGCAAGCACCTTCGTGGAAAATTGCCTCAATCGGACCAAAATCATCGCCTGCCATAATTTGGGTCAGAAAGTCGTCACGATCCATGTAATCTGTGATGTCCAGATCAACTAAGTTCTTAAACTTTTTGCCATTTTTTAAGTTGTCGACAACCAGGATATCGTTAATACCAGCTTCGTTTAGTGCTTTAACAATGTTGCTGCCGATCATGCCAGCGCCACCAGTTACGATGATCATAGAACTTCCACCATAGATTAAAATTTTCTCAGGAATTCTAGCAAGAAACGAAAAGTAGCGCTATTGGAAGCAGGAAGATAGGTTTTAGTCTTCTATGACTTAGTATCTAGATATGAAAAAGGGAGCCGCAGCTCCCTTGATTATTTTATTATTCCACATCCGAACGGTTAGGTCTTTGGTACCAAGGATTTCGTTCGTCGGTTAACTCAATTAAGCTGTATTTACGGCCGAGCTTCTGCCCTCCGTCACGAGTAAGAGGCTGCCAACTAAAGTTCGCACGATTGTTACTTGGCTTAACGGTCATGATGTCAAACGGAATCGACAAGTAGAAACCTTTAGTAAAGCTACCTTCACCAAATTCGTCCGCAGACAAGTCTGTAAATGAGGCAAAGGCGCCAGCAATTACGCCACTCTTGAACTGCTTAGAAACATTGATTTGTGTACCAACATCGCCAGCTAGGAACTGACCAACATCGACTTGGATCATCAAATCTTGCAGGAATTCCCATTGAGGGTAGTAGTAACCAGATACAAAACCAGTGAATCCTTTATCAATAACTTGGAACGGACGTCCATATTCTGGCACGTTTTGCCATTTCTCATCGTAAACACCGAAGTAACTTTGTGGATCACGTTGAGAAATTAAGTTGACGTCAGCGCCAATCGCCCAGTTAGCTCCTTGTGGTCGGTAAAGAAACTCGGTACCGACTCCTGCAAACATGCTTTCCAGATAGCCAGCGTAGAATTGCTGATCCATGGTATCGGAATACTCTTGGAACCAAGTCAATTGTAAGTTTGACATGGTTACAGCATGCTCATTTTGGTAAGCACGGAACATGGTACGAACCCGGGGAACGGTAGTACCATCAGGTGGAGTGACATAATTAAACTTATCGTAGTTGTTATACCAATCCCAGTATAACGAGCCGCCTATTTCAAGGTTGTCCGTCAGCCAGTATGAGGCATTACCGCTTAACCCTACACTAAAGAGGTAGAAGTCTTCTGCGTTACCGAGAGTTTGAACAAGCTTCGGTGCAAAGCCCCAATCAAAACGTTCAAAACCATCATAGACAGATTCTCCACTTGGCTTATTGTTAGCTTTTGCGGTTGCATCTTCTATTTTGGGGTTGATGTAATTAACTTGGGCAAAGTCGCGATATTTCTCCTTGGAAATAATCGTTTGTTCGCCGACTAAGCCTCGGCTACGTTCATTGATCGCATAGGTATCAATATCTTCAGGCATTCCATTATGAAGTACAGCCGCCGCTTTTTCATGTGCCTCTGTACGGTCACGATATTTCTTCTGCTCACCAACGACAGTTACGGTGTTGTCATCAACATAAATGCGAGTGTTTTGGTAACCCGCAATTTTGTCTAAGTCTTCTGTTACACGTTCCCAGTCAACATCAGACAGTTCTTCTGGCTGATTGCTTTCTACTTCTGGTGTTGGTGTGTCTCGCCAGAATGATGGCATGTCATTGAAATTAGTGTTTAGCGTTAAGCCCGCGACCAACGTGTCTCCGCGTTCGTAACTTAAACGAAAATCGGCCATGCCTAGACGGTAGAGTACACCAAAGTTCCACGGTGTATGTGGAGTCATGTCCACGCCACCGTTTGTTACAGGAAAGTCCCCGCTGTAATCATTGCTGTCATATTCTATTTTTAAGCGTAAAGGTTCGTGCAGAGTCTGATACTCAATACCTCCAAATAAAGCAGCTGGGCCTTTGAAAAAACGGTCAGTGTTTGTTGTTCCACCTGTTAGTTGATAATCACCTGGGCGAGAACAAAATCGATCAGAGATCTTACATACTGGATTGGTGATATTTCCTCTGGTGCCTAAAGAACCCCAGCCAATACCGAGTGTAAGATCAAGTGTCCCTACACTTCTATTGGAGTATTGTTTGGTTGCGGCAAAATATTCAGAGTCAAAAAGGCCAGTACCTGCAAAATCTCTAACACCAAAGGACACTTCTGGTACATATTGACTTTCTTCTAGAAGCCTGAATTTAAAATCAATACCTTTATCTGTGTATTCGTTATCTCCACAAAATCGTGGATCCGTACAGTATGGAAGTCCATCGACAATTGTATATCTAATAGTCGCTTCAGCCCACGGCATCACCTGTATTGTAGCGTTGTAAAAAAGGTACTCATTACTACCTGTGACAGAAAAGTTGAATTCCCCTTCAGGGGCCATACGTCCGGTTGGCATCTGCATTAAGCCAACACCACCAAAGTCAGACTGAGAAGGCTGTAACGTGGGAGCCTCAAAGGGCATGTCTTGAGCCCAAACCAATGCTGGGCCCATTAAAGAAAGGGTTAAGCTTTTTCTAATTGGCATCATTGCGGTCTCTTTGTGGAATTTGGTATCAGTTGAGTGAGTAGGCGGACAATGTCTTGGTCCATTTCGGAGTATTCAAGTTCACCAAACGGAATATATACCAATGTCAGAGGTGGTAAGTAATATTGTGTTGTTAACCAAGCTCCGTGATGCGGCTTAACTACGTGACCATCTGGGTAGATCAACACTGGCGGTGTTGAGAACGTACCAATGTTACTTTTCAAATTCTCTAACTGTCTCTGCAAAGGGATGCCTGCCTGCTCCTTAATGGAATACACTCTATTTAGGTTTCCCAGGTAATACACTTTTTCTTCGCGTAGAGGGCTTGCGAGAAGGTAATTGCCGTGCAAAAGCGGATTGTCGAATTTATTTAGTCGAATTTTATCAACATCGATCGCAGACAGTAAGCGTGGTGCAAAGTTTTGCTTCTGAATAAATTTGTAGAATGGATGTGCAACCAAATTGTGTTGAATCATTTGATTGAGTACCGAGTTCTTTAAAGCGGTAGAGGTTTTCTCGGCATGATCTGATTTATCAAACAAAGTCGTACCAAGAGAGTATTGTAGTGAGACGTTTTGCTCCGTAGCAAGTGCTAACACACTTTCTAAACGAGCAGGCTCTTGGAATTGTAGCTGTTTGCTTACCTCCAGTAACTTAACATTTAATGGCTGTGTAGTAGAGGTTTCTGTTTGAGCGAAGCCATGTGTGCTCAAAAGCGGCATGACCAAACCGAATAATAATGTGAGTAGTCGCTTGCTCATGATTTGCTATACCCCTTTAAAATGGTTAACTCAACCGGAATCATCTTCGGTCCTAAATATTGTAAGGTTTTGACAACCTGACCTTGTTCATTAACCCAATAAAGGTTTTCGACCGATTGAGAAAGACTAATAAACTCAACGACTTCTTTATATACACTAGTCATCGCGTTAGAAATTGGTGTTGTTAACGTTTCTTGGCCTGAGTAAGAACGCGTTACATGTGCAGGAAAGCCATAACGGTATTGTTTTGCCCAATCATATGAGAGTGTGTAGTTCACGGAGGCTGAATCTGAAGAAAAATCTGGCACGTCACCATAAACACCCGCTAAGTCCCCATTCTGCAGACCTATCGTTTTGACGATATGCCCATTCTCCGTAACGATCATAGCTTTGTCAGCACTTACCCATTTCAGTTGTATTCTTCCATTGAGAGGATTTCGCTCTGCAAAAGCTAAAACAACAAAGACCTGTTTTTGATTCCCAAGTTTTAAATAGGCACTGGCATAAGGAACGGCTTTTATTTCTTCTGGGGTCATCTCTACATCGATGTAGTTACCGTATGCTTCTTGGACTGTGGCTGATACATCATTGAACTTTTGTGTACAGCCAAAGAGTAAGGTGAATAGCGGAAGAGTGAGAAGTGGGCGTATCCATTTAGACGTTCGGAAGATATTCATTATTCCCTCTTACAAATAAAATCGCCCTGAGTCATTCAGGGCGATTATCTTCTATCTACAAAACGAAATTAGTTTGTAGAAGTAGAAGTTGAAGTAGATGTTGAAGTAGATGTTGAGTCGCTATCTGACGCCGCAACTGCTACTACAGTTACTGCTGCTGCCGCACCTACTGCTACAGCTGTTGTGCCTGTTGCAGAGGCAGAAGCTGCGCCTGCTGAACCTGCTTCTTCTGCTGCAAATGCAGTTGATGCGCTTAAAGCCATAAGAATAGCTAGAGCTGTATTCTTCATTATTAATCCTTGTATATCCGGTATAAAAACATCGATGTTTGGTAGCATAAAAAATGCTCCAAATTATATTCTAGATAAAAAAGCCTTAGCATGTAAATAGTTTCTTATTTTGCTATGGCTTACGATCTCATTTCTAACACCAGCGTGACATTGTGCGGTTATCTTGCTCCCTTGCTTGCTGATAAACTATCAAGAGTGCATAATTTGTCGGCCTATTTCCTCCAGCACTAGAGGCTTGGAGTCAATAGGTCGTTTTTACTTACACCATATAGAAAGCGATACAGTGGCTTACGCTCAACGCCTCAGGGCGGTAGCGTGGCAACTCTTCAGTATTTAATGGCCTGCATAGCACGCTTAACTTTGCTTTGGCAGCCCATATTATTACCAGTACTAGGGACTTTTACGTGATAAGAAAGCAGCATTGTTTAGGAATACTTAGTGCACTGGGCTTAAGCCTGAGTTCTTTTTCAGCGTCAGCCGATTTTTATGCTGGTGCGTTAGTGAGCTACTCAAATGCAGAATTGAAAAGCTCGTCTTCTGAGTCCGTAAAAGAGGGGAGTCCTTTTCTTCTTAGTGCACAAGCTGGTTATTTCTTTAATGACTATATTGGCTTAGAAGGGCGTTATGGGACATCAGTTCAACGTGACAGTGGTCTTGCCGTTGATAGCGCTTTGAGCGGCTTTGTTAAGTTGAATATGCCGGTTTCAGAGCGAGTTGCACTTTATGGTTTAGCTGGGTATTCAAGCGTTCAGCTTGATCTACAAAATGTAGGTTCTCACAAAGAACAAGGATTTAGTTTTGGGTTAGGTATGCACTACGCTTTAAATAACCAAAGCGCGGTGATATTTGAGTTCGTTGATAACGTCTCTGAAGACCAAGTTCGCCTTAACTCGATTACATTGGGTTTTCAGCACCGTTTCTAATTTAAATACCTAGAGCTCAAACTTGGGGCTAGGGTCTTTTATTCAATTATTATAGTGACATACCATGTTTAAAGGATATTTCTCTATTGCCGCTTTTATATTGGCAAGTACGTTTGCGTCTTATTCAATGGCACAAACACCCACTCCAGAACAAATGAAAATGTTTCAAAATCTACCCGCCGACCAACAAAAGGCCTTGGCGAGTAAGTATGGTTTCTCCATTCCTTCTAGTTCATCTTCAAACAAGTCTCCTTACGAAAATCCGCAAGTAATCCAACCTAGAACTGAAGCTAGTGGCGCTGTATCTTCCAATATCGAAGAACAATGGCTCAAAAAAGGTGAGCAGGAAGAGCTTAAACGCTTTGGTTTAGATCTTTTTGCTGGTTCTCCAAGCACCTTTGCTCCGATCAGTGATGTTCCTGTGCCAGCAAATTACACCGTGGGTGCAGGTGATGAAATCATTGTGCAGTTGTTTGGTAAGGAGAATGAAACGCATCGTTTACGCGTAAATCGTGCGGGCACAATCAACTTCCCCTCACTTGGGCCGGTAAATGTTGCTGGCATGCACTTTTCTGATGTTCGAGACTCTCTGACGCAACGTGTAAAAGAGCAAATGATTGGTGTGCGCAGTGATATCTCATTGGGTGAATTACGCACCATGCAAGTGTTTGTAATGGGGGATGCATATAAGCCTGGTGCCTACACGGTTAGCGCATTAACGACAATTTCACAAGCTATTTATTACAGCGGCGGTTTTGGTGAGAGTGGGGCGCTGAGAGATATCCAGCTAAAGCGTGATGGTAAAATCATTCGTAAGTTGGATATGTATGACCTTTTACTAAAAGGTGATGCAAGTAATGATGTGCGCTTACTACCGGATGATGTTGTTTTAATTGGTTCTGTTAACGATACAGTGTCTATAGAGGGCGAGATCAACCGTCCGGCAATTTATGAAGTCAAGCCCTGTGAAACTTACCAACAACTTATTCAGATGGCAGGTGGTTTTACTGCGAATGCTCATGTCGAGCAGTTGGAGATAAAACGCTACGCTTCACATGGCGCTCGTGAGGCTTTGACGCTTGATTTCAATAAAACGCAAGATCGACAGAGTAAAGTTAAAAATGGCGACGCCATCAAGATCTTGAAAAAAAGCGAAGAGCTTACTCGTTACGTGCAGATAGAGGGGGATGTTCGTCATCCTGGCTATGTGGAATGGCGCAATGGCCTTCGTGTTGCCGATCTTTTCAAATCTGTTGACTCCGCTTTTAATTCTACAGCTGATGTTAACTATGCCGTTGTGGTAAGAGAGATTAATCCACAGCGTGATATTGAAGTGTTCCAACTAAGTTTAGCCAACGCAATTCTATCACCAGGTAGCCGAGACAACCTCCAGTTACAATCACGAGATCGTATATTGGTTTTCAACCGCTTTAATAACGAAGATTTGGATACATTGGCAACACAAGAGGCTGTTTCAAAAGCAAAAACATTGGAGCAAGCGCAAGAGCAAGCTGAGCTGGAACAACAGAAAGAACAAGAAGTGATGAGCTCTTCTGTTGCCGTTTCGCATTCAGCAGACGGTATGGTTATCAACCAGAACACTACTGAGCTGGCGAAACCAGCTAAGATCATATTCCGTGGCAAAGAGATTACGGAAGAAGACTTTGAAAAACTGAAGCAAAACACTCGTCGCACTTTACTTGCCCCAGTGTTGTTACAACTTCAGCAACAGTCTCGTTTGGGGCTAGCCCCTCAAATTGCTGAAGTCTTTGGTGAAGTGAAGCACCCAGGGCGCTACCCGATCACTCCAAGAATGACGGTATCAACGCTTATTGAAGCCGCTGGTGGTTTAACTTACAACGCATTCACAATTAATGCAGAACTAGCGCGAACCGCGATTAATAGTGCGGATGAGCGTACGTATATTGATGTTGAACGTATTGATTTGCGTAAAGCAATCCAAGGCAGTGCTTCAGACGATGCAGTTATCGTGGGCCGAGATCGTTTGAACATCTTAGAAAAGCCAAATGTGAAGCTACAAAGCACAGTAACTCTACAGGGTGAAGTTCGCTTCCCTGGAACCTATACCGTGCGTCAAGGTGAAACCTTAAGTGAGTTATTGGATCGAGCTGGCGGTCTGACAGAGTTTGCTCACCCTCAAGGAGCAATATTTACGCGTGAAGCATTGCGTTTACAAGAGCAGAAGCTTTTAAACCAATACGCCGCAGATATGCGAAAAGAAACCGCGAAGAAGACGTTCCGAGCAGATAGCAATATAGGTTCTGTAATTTCAGACCCAGAGAAAACGTTAGCATTTGTTGAAGAAGCAAGTCGCAGCAAAGCACTTGGCCGTATGGTGGTACAGTTAAACCGTATTTTAAAAGGCGAGCGTTCAGCAGACTTTATGCTCGAGGACGGTGACTTCCTCTTTGTTCCGACTTTCCGAAACACAGTATCAATTATGGGTGAAGTTCAGGTTCCAATTACCTACTTGTTAGATAACAAACTTGACGTCGATGATTATCTGAACAAAGCGGGTGGTGCTAAAAAGCAAGCGGACGAAGATCGCATTTTTGTAGTGCGTGCAGATGGTTCTGTTTACAAGCCTTCATCAGGTTATTGGTTTGGAAATAACAAAGAAGGGCTAAAAGCTGGCGACACAATTGTTGTACCTATTGATACGGATTACCGCGATGCGTTGAGTACTTGGACCGCGGCTACACAAATACTATATCAAACTGGTGTAGCAATTAACGCATTGAAATAGAAAAACATTCGTGAGTCTAAGTGATGTCTGGGCTCACGTATTTTGTATGTATCTGTATTTAATCAATGAGCAAGAAGCTAATTGACTGGGATAAAGTAAAATGAAATCTGAGCAACACCCAAACCTGCCCCCATATCCTCATACCTACATACCTGCCGAAGATGAGATAGACCTACGTGAATTACTCTCTGCATTTTGGCAGGGGAAATGGATCATCATTGTTACTACGGTCATTTTTGCTGTCGCTGCTGTGGCATTTGCACTATCAAAGTCGAATATTTACAGAGCAGACGCTCTTTTATCTCCAACGCAAGACACCAATGCTAGTGGCTTGGCGGCTATGTCTGGTCAACTTGGCGGATTGGCGTCACTTGCCGGAGTGAGCTTACCAAGCCAAAGCAATCAAACTGACTTAGCTGTTCAAGTCATTAAGTCTCGTCAGTTTATTGAATCTTTTGTAGAGAAACATGACATTTTAGTTCCTCTTATGGGCAGCAAAGGCTGGGACGTGGGTTCCAACAAATTAATACTAGATGATGAACTTTACGATGAAGAGAAACAAGTTTGGCTGAGAAAACCTCAAGGACTAAAGGGAGTTAAGCCTACAGCTCAAGAGGCCTACCGTTTATTCGTTACTGAGGTTTTGAGTATTGAGCCAGATAAAGAGTCTGGTTTATTTAGACTATCGGTTAACCACTACTCACCGTATGTAGCTCAACAATGGGTTAATTGGCTGATTGAAGATATTAACCAAGTCATGCGTGAACGTACAATTCGAGATACTAATAAAAATCTAACTTACTTGAGTGAACAGCTTCAGAAAACGGCTGTTGCTGATATGCAATCTGCATTTTACAAGCTAATTGAAGAGCAGACAAAGAACCTAATGCTTGCTGAAGCTCAAGAAGAATTCGTATTTAAAGTAATCGATCCAGCAGTTGTGCCAGAAGAAAAAGCGTCACCTAAAAGGGCTCTGATCTGTATTGCGGGTACACTGCTTGGCGGTATGCTGGGTATTATGATTGTGCTAATCCGCTTCGTGTTTACTAAAAGAGACAAGTTAGAGTCGAAGTGATGAGTTGTTGACTCAAAGCAAATCATACAGAGATTGATGGGGGCTTGAAATAAAACTGAGTTCATGCTCCTGTAACGATATTTTTTAAGACTTTCATTAGGCCAGTAATGATGACAAAGAAAAGAGTACTCACGGTATTTGGTACCCGACCTGAAGCAATAAAGATGGCCCCATTGGTACATGCTTTAGCTAATGATGAACGATTTGAAGCAAAGTGTTGTGTTACAGCTCAACATCGAGAGATGCTAGATCAAGTGCTTGAACTATTTGATATTAAGCCAGACTATGACTTAGATTTAATGAGAGCAGGGCAATCTTTAAACGATGTGACCGCACGAATCTTGTTAGAATTAAAACCAGTATTACAAGAGTTTAAACCCGATGTTGTTTTAGTTCATGGTGATACTGCAACTACATTTGCAGCGAGTCTTGCAGCATATTATGAGCAAGTTCCAGTTGGTCATGTAGAGGCAGGTCTGAGAACTGGTAACATTTACTCGCCTTGGCCTGAGGAAGCAAACAGAAAGCTGACGGGTACACTAACCCAATATCACTTTGCACCAACAGACACGTCCCAAAACAACTTGTTACAAGAGAATTTCGATGAAAAGAATATCTCTGTTACGGGGAATACGGTTATCGATGCACTATTTATAATTAAAGATAAAATTGATCATGATAAGTCTCTTCAGCAGCAGTTATCGGAGCAATTCCCATTCCTTTGTGAAAATAAAAAGTTAGTACTCGTTACAGGTCACAGAAGAGAGAGTTTTGGTGGCGGCTTTGAGCGTATTTGTGAGGCTCTAGCTTTGACAGCACAAAAACATCCAGAAGCTCAAATTGTTTATCCAATGCATTTGAACCCGAATGTACGAGAACCCGTTAATCGAATTCTTGCGGGCATCAACAATGTGCATTTGATCGAGCCTCAACAATACTTGCCATTTATTTATCTGATGAATAAGGCGCATATTATATTGACGGACTCTGGTGGTATCCAGGAAGAGGCCCCTTCTTTAGGGAAACCAGTACTAGTTATGAGGGATACCACTGAACGTCCAGAGGCTGTGGAAGCTGGAACGGTTAAGTTGGTTGGCACTAATGTAGATAGAATCGTTACAGGTTTGACAACTTTGCTGCAAGATGAACAAGCATACAAAGAAATGAGCTTTGCACATAACCCTTATGGGGATGGAAAAGCATGTCAACGAATTCTAGATGTTCTAGCAAAATAATTTAATTTAACGAGAAGTATATATGTCTTTTGAAACAGTTTCGGTTGTAGGCCTAGGTTACATTGGCCTACCAACTGCAGCGATGTTTGCATCACGTAAGAAAAAAGTAATTGGTGTAGATGTTAACCAACATGCTGTCGACACTATCAATCAAGGTAAAATTCATATAGTAGAGCCTGAGCTTGATATGATCGTAAATGCGGCGGTAAAAGAAGGCTATCTAAAAGCGGTGAATACTCCAGAAGCCGCTGATGCGTTTCTTATTGCAGTACCAACCCCTTTTCTTCCTTGTAAAGATAATGAAATACCTGCACCAGACCTTTCTTACATCGAAGCCGCCAGTAACGCGATTGCGCCAGTCTTGAAAAAGGGTGACCTAGTAATTTTAGAGTCAACTTCTCCAGTTGGTGCTACAGAGCAGATGGCTGACTGGCTATTTCGGGCACGCCCAGATCTTACTTTTCCACAAACTCATGGAGAACAGGCAGATATCAATATTGCACACTGCCCAGAGCGTGTTTTACCTGGACATGTTGTACGTGAATTAGTGGAAAACGATCGTGTTATTGGTGGTCTTACTCCTAAATGTTCACAACGTTCGGTGGAGTTATACAAGACATTTGTTCAGGGGGAATGTGTTGTTACCAATGCCCGAACTGCAGAAATGGCGAAACTGACAGAAAACAGCTCTCGTGATGTCCAAATTGCATTTGCAAATGAGCTTTCAGTTATCTGTGACAAGTTAGAAATTAATGTTTGGGAGCTGATTGAGCTAGCAAACCGTCATCCTCGTGTGAACATCCTTCAACCAGGACCAGGTGTAGGTGGGCATTGCATTGCAGTTGACCCATGGTTTATCGTTTCAAAAACGCCAGTAGAAGCTCAAATTATTCATACAGCAAGAAAAGTGAATGACAGCAAACCCGGCTGGGTTGTGAGTAAAACTAAAATGGCTATTGCAGATTTTTTGCAACAGAACTCTGATAAAACCGCTAAAGATATTACAATCGCATGCTATGGCTTAGCGTTTAAACCTGATATTGATGATTTACGTGAAAGCCCAGCAATGCAGATTGTAAAAGAAATTGCTTCTTCCCACACTGGGAATGTAATTGCAGTTGAACCTAATATCCATCAATTACCGAATTCATTAGAGCAGGTTGAACTTCAGAGTTTTGACTTTGCAAAGTCGACAGCTGATATTCATGTAATGCTCGTTGACCATAAAGAATTTAAAGCTGAGTCACTAAACTCACCATACTTAGTAGATACCAAGGGGGTTTGGTAATGAACGCTATTTTGCCTTTAATCGGCCGTACCGAAGCCTTATTCACACAAGATATTGAAAACCATGAAGTAGAACTCTCACGCATTGTTTCTGAGTCCAGTTTTCTTGTTCTTGGTGGTGCAGGTTCCATTGGCCAAGCTGTAACTAAAGAAATCTTCAAGCGTAATCCTAAGAAGTTGCATGTTGTCGATATTAGTGAAAACAACATGGTAGAGCTTGTTCGAGATATCCGTAGCTCATTTGGTTACATTGATGGTGATTTCCAGACATTTGCTTTGGATATTGGTTCTCTAGAGTACGACGCATTCATAAAAGCCGATGGTAAGTTTGACTATGTATTGAACTTATCTGCGCTCAAGCATGTTAGAAGTGAAAAAGATCCTTATACATTGATGCGTATGATTGATGTAAACGTCTTTAATACAGATAAAACCATTCAGCAGTCTATTGATGCGGGCTCGAAAAAATACTTCTGTGTTTCAACAGATAAAGCAGCAAACCCAGTTAATATGATGGGAGCGTCAAAGCGAATTATGGAGATGTTCTTGATGCGTAAAAGTGAGCAAATGACGATCTCAACTGCTCGCTTTGCAAATGTGGCATTCTCTGATGGCTCGCTGCTACACGGATTTAACCAACGTATCCAAAAGCGTCAACCTATCGTAGCACCAAACGACATCAAGCGTTATTTTGTTACTCCTCAAGAGTCGGGTGAACTATGCTTAATGTCTTGTATCTTTGGTGAAAACCGTGACATTTTCTTCCCGAAACTGAGCGAAGCTCTGCATCTTATTTCGTTTGCAGATATTGCGGTGAAATACCTAGAGCAACTTGGTTTTGAACCTCACCTATGTGAGACAGAAGAAGAAGCACGCCAACTTGCACATACGCTGCCAGAGCAAGGCAAGTGGCCATGTTTATTTACTTCAAGTGATACTACAGGTGAAAAAGACTTCGAAGAGTTTTTTACAGATAAAGAAGAGCTGGATATGTCTCGATTCGAAAATCTGGGCATCATCAAAAATGAACCTCTTTATGAGCAAGAGCTTCTTACTTTGTTTGAAAGCAGCATCTCTGAGATGAAAGGTGAGCGAGCTTGGACTAAAGAACAGATTGTGAAACTGTTCTTTACCATGATCCCTGATTTTGGGCACAAAGAAACGGGTAAATACCTCGATAGCAAGATGTAAGTGGAGCATTCAATGAAAGCGACATCTATTGTTGAATTTGTGAGAGATACTTACAAAACAGACGAATTTATTCCCTTACATGCACCGACGTTCGATGGCAACGAAAAAGCGTACGTAATGGAAACGATTGAAAGTACATTTGTTTCTAGCGTCGGTAAATTTGTTGATGATTTTGAGAGAAAAATTGAAGCTTACACTGGTACGGCTAAAGCTGTAGCGACAGTGAATGGCACAGCAGCATTGCATGCTGCATTGTACATGGCTGATGTTCAAAGAGGCGACTTGGTCGTCACGCAAGCTTTGACTTTTGTTGCAACCTGCAATGCTCTTTATCATATGGGGGCTGAGCCTATTTTTCTGGATGTATCTCCAGTGAGTTTAGGGTTGTGCCCTAAGGCTGTGGATGCATTTTTAGAAGAGAATGCTGAAGTCACAGACGCGGGGTGTATCCATAAAAAAACAGGTAGAAGAATCAAAGCCGTTGTACCAATGCACACGTTTGGTCACCCTGTAGAGCTTGATGAACTGGTTGCCGTTTGCTTGAAATGGAACATCACGTTGGTTGAAGATGCCGCAGAAAGCCTAGGCTCGTTCTATAAGGGAAAACACACCGGTACTATTGGTGATTTTGGTGCTGTCAGCTTCAATGGCAACAAGATCATCACCACAGGCGGTGGTGGCATGGTGTTATGTAAGACTCAAGAATTAGGTGCGCGTACTAAGCATGTCACGACGACAGCAAAAGTTCCTCATCCGTATGAATTCTTCCATGATGAACCTGGTTTCAACTATCGTATGCCAAACCTGAATGCAGCTCTAGGGTGTGCTCAGATGGAAGTTATCGAGCAGTACCTAAAGCAAAAGAGAGTGCTTGCTGAAGGTTACAATGACTTTTTTAAAGGTTCAGACATCAAGTTTGTCACTGAACCTGAATATGCGCAGTCAAACTATTGGTTAAATGCGATCATTTGCTCGGATAAAGAAAGCCGCGAAGAGATCCTCAGTGTCACAAATGATTCTGGAGTGATGACTCGGCCAATTTGGCAGCTTATGCATAGATTGCCTATGTTTGAGAATGCAATACGTGGTGACCTAACTTACTCAGAGTTTATTGAGGCACACCTAATCAATCTTCCGAGCACCCCAATTGAGGTTAAGTAAAATGAAAAGAATCGCTGTATTCACGGGGACTCGTGCTGAATATGGGCTTTTGTACTGGATTATTAAAGGTCTTCATGAGTCTCCTAGCGCTGAGCTTCAACTTTATGTTGGAGGTATGCACCTTTCGCCTGAATTCGGAAAAACGATTGAACAAATTAGGTCAGACGGTTTTCCAGTTGCAGAGAAATTAGAGTTTTTATTGTCGTCGGATACCCCAGTTGGAATCGCGAAGTCAATGGGGCTGGCGTTGATAGGTGCAGCTGATGCACTGGAAAGAAGCAAACCCGATTTGTTAGTGGTGCTCGGGGACCGATTTGAGTCGATGGCAATATGTCAAGCAGCGATGGTTGCACAGATACCTATTGCTCATATTCATGGTGGGGAGACTACCGAGGGCCTTATTGATGAGGCAGTTCGTCACTCAATTAGCAAGATGTCTCATTTGCATTTTACAGCGACTGAAGAATATAGACAGCGAGTGATTCAGCTTGGTGAGAATCCTGAGCATGTGTTTAATGTTGGTGCACCTGGTATTGATAGTATAAAAGCATTGAAGCTTTTATCTCGGGAAGAGCTTTCAAAGTCGATTGATTTTGATGTTACAGATGCACCATACATGGTAGTGACCTACCATCCAGTGACATTGAGTCGTGATGGCGCCGTCGAAGATTTAAAGCAGTTACTTACTACATTACGCCAATTCCCAGATCATAAATTCTTAGTTACTTACCCAAATGCAGATACACATGGCAGGGCATTAATCCCTCTTTTAGATGATTTTGCGAAAGAGTTGCAAGGTAGAGTATTACTTATTCAGTCTCTTGGACAGTTAAGGTACTTGAGTGCACTAAAATACTCTGATCTTGTTATTGGTAATTCTTCTAGTGGCTTGATTGAGGTTCCGACATTCAAGGTGCCAACGGTCAATATTGGTAATCGACAGAAAGGTCGAATGACCGGAGACACTGTGATAAGTTGTGAAGGCGATAAAAGCTCTATTCTAAATGCTATAAATGTAGCTCTTAGCCCAGAGTTTAAACAAAAGTGCTTAAATTCCCATAATCCTTATGGAAAGGGAGATAGCTCAGAAACAATCCTTAATATTATTCAAAACACGAAGTTGGAAGGTTTAGTGTTTAAATCCTTTTTTGATATCAAGTAGGGGCAAAATGCGAGCAGGTTTTATTGGATGTGTTGAGTCAAGTCGGGTCGCACTTCAAGCACTCTTGAGTGTAAAAGGGTTAACAGTATCAGCTGTAGTCACGAGAGAGAAATCAGCCGTAAATGCTGACTTTTGCGACTTGACTGATCTATGTGAGCTCAATGGTATCCCTTTTCACTTCGAGAACCCAAAGGAACGCACTGCCTCAGTGAGTTTTTTGGAGTCATTTGAGCTCGATATTGTGTTTTGCATTGGTTGGAGCTATTTGTTAGATCAAAAAATGCTTGCTCTTCCTAAGCAAGGTGTGATTGGTTTTCATCCCGCTCATTTACCAAATAACCGCGGTCGACACCCTGTTATTTGGGCGCTTGCTTTAGGGCTAGAAGAAACGGCATCTACCTTTTTTCTCATGGATGAGGGTGCTGATTCGGGCCCAATTGCTAGTCAATTGCTAATTCCTATCTCTGAATCAGATAACGCTACCAGTCTATATGCAAAAATTCTTGAAGTGTCTCAACATCAATTGGTTAATTTAGCAAACAACTTAGTTAGTGGAAGCGCTACTTTTATTAAGCAGGATGAAAGTAAAGCGACCTACTGGCGCAAGAGGAGCCGCCGTGATGGAACTATAGATTTTCGCATGACAGCGAGGTCTATCCATAACTTAATTAGGGCGCTTGCCCCACCATACCCAGGCGCTGAGTTTATCTTAAATGACCAATATATAGTTGTTCAGAGAAGTCATGTATCGCCGGATAGTTTTTCTGCAAACATTGAACCAGGAAAAGTTCTGTGTAAGAAAGGGGATGATTTATTGGTTAAAACTGCGGAAAGTGGTGCAATTTGGCTTCTAGATTTAGAGAAGAATAATATTTCCGTAGGGGATTATTTATAATGAAGACAGCACTTATTGTGGCGCCGCATGCAGATGATGAAACATTGGGATGTGGTGGGACAATTTTAAAATTGGTGGAGCAAGGGTATCAAGTTCACTGGTTGCTCGTTACGGGAATGACTGAAAGCACTGGTTTTTCAAAAGCGCAGATAAGAACTAGAAAATCAGAAATAGAAAAGGTAGCAATGGCCTACGGTTTTGCAGCTACGTATGAGCTTGGCCTCCCTCCAGCAAGCCTCGAAACGCTACCAAAAGGTGATATCATAGCCCCAATCAGCGCGATTGTAGGCAAAGTAAAGCCATCGCTCGTGTTTACCGTTTATCGTAATGATGCACACAGTGATCATGAAATTGTATTTGATGCGGTGATGTCTGCGACAAAATCATTTCGTTATCCTTTCGTGAAGAAAGTAATGGCCTACGAAACAATGTCTGAAACAGATTTTGGTATGAAACCTGAAGACGGTGGTTTCAGGCCTACAGTCTATTTTGATATTACTGACCACATTAGTCGAAAGCTCGAAATATTGGAAATTTTTGAATCAGAGGTCCATGACTTCCCATTTCCTCGCTCTAGAATCGCACTTGAAGCTTTAGCTAGAGTTCGAGGTGTTCAATGTAACTCTGAGGCGGCAGAGGCTTTCATGTTAATTAAGGAAATTTTATGACACTCATTATTGCCGAGGCCGGTGTAAATCATAATGGTCAAGAAGACCTCGCTTTTGATTTAGTAACAGCAGCACATAAAGCCGGTGCGGACATTGTTAAGTTTCAGACTTTTAAAGCAAAAAACTTGGTGACTGAAGACGCTAGGCAAGCGGATTACCAAGTTGTAAACACTCAGAAGCGAGAGTCTCAACTGTCAATGCTCAGTCGCCTTGAACTTTCGTATGAAGTTCATCACGAGCTTGTAAAATACTGCGAGTCCCTTGGTATTGAGTTTCTATCAACAGCTTTCGATTTAGAAAGTTTAGATTTCTTAGTCAATGATCTCGGTTTAACGCGCTTGAAATTGCCTTCCGGTGAGTTAACGAACGCTCCTCTTGTATTGGCTCATGCCCGTACTGGTTGTGATCTTATTGTATCAACAGGGATGGCAACACTTTCTGAAATTGAAATTGCTCTGGGAGTAATTGCTTTCGGCTTTACTGCAGGAGAAAACGTTGAGCCTTCAATTGTAGAGTTTCAAAAAGCTTATGCGTCAGAAGCGGGCCAAAAAGCGTTAAAAGAAAAAGTGACGATTCTACACTGCACAACGGAATACCCAGCACCAATGGAAGAAATCAACCTAAAAGCAATGGATACCCTTGGTAAGGCATTTGAGTTATCTGCAGGTTATTCCGACCACAGTGAGGGAATTACAATACCTATTGCCGCTGTCGCTCGTGGTGCTTGCCTAATCGAGAAGCATTTCACTTTGGACAAAGGTATGGAGGGTCCAGACCACAAAGCGTCCCTTGAGCCACAAGAACTTAGTGCAATGGTAGCTGCAATTCGTCAAGTTGAAACTGCTCTTGGTTCAAACGTAAAAACGCCTACAGTCTCTGAAATTAAAAATAAGGCAGTCGTAAGAAAAAGCTTGGTTGCAGCAACAGATATTGAAAAGGGTGAAGAATTAACAGAATCTAACCTTACGATTAAACGCCCGGGCACGGGTTTGTCCCCTTACAGATATTGGGAACTGATTGGTAGTAAGGCAAGACAAGGATATAAAGCTGGAGAGTTGATCATTGAGTGATGGGCCTAGTCTTCCTATTGTAATGATTGGTGGAGGCGGTCATGCCTCCGTTCTTGCCGAAATATTACTTACTCAAGGGAGAGATATTCTTGCCGTGATAAGCCCAGAAGATGTCAGTCAACGTTTTGTATTTAAAGGAATCACTATACTTGAAAAGGACGAAGATATTCTGAGGTTTGACAAGGACAAGATTCTTTTGGTCAACGGCATTGGGATGATGCCCAAATCTGGCTTTAAGAAAAAAATTAATGAGTATTTTCTTTCATTAGGATATCAATTTGAGACGGTCATCGCTGACAGTGCATTCGTTTCACCTTTCTCTAAAATCGAAACTGGTGCTCAGATTTTACCTATGGCGATTGTTCAGACTGGGGCAACAGTGGGTAGCCATAGTATAATTAATACAGGTGCTCTGGTTGAGCATGATTGTAAAATAGGTGCTTATAACCATATCGCTCCTAAAGCAACGTTGTGTGGTCAAGTAGAGACAAAAGAAAATGTCTATGTTGGAGCTGGTTCAACAGTTATCCAAGGGATATCTATTGGCAGTGGTGCTATCGTGGGTGCCGGTGCTGGCCTCACTCAGTCCTTAGAAGAAAATACCATTGCATACCCTGCTAGAGCAGTAATTAAAACAAATTCTTAGAAAACAAAAGGTAGGATATGAGTCATTGTTGGCAAAAAACGCTGATATCTGAGTCAAGTACAATCAAGCATGCATTAGAAATCATCAATAGCGAAGCATTGCGTGTTGCTGTGGTTGTTGATCAAGAGCAAAAGCTTCTAGGCATGATTACCGATGGTGATATTCGACGTGGCTTATTAAATGATCTGGTGTTAACCGACTCCGTTGTCAAGGTGATGAACTCTAAGCCTACAACCGCAGAGCTGGGAGCAACAAAAGAACACCTCGTAGAGTTAATGGAAAAAAAGCAAATTCTATCGGTTCCATTACTCGATCAAGACAAGAAAGTCGTCGGTTTGGAAACCCTCCACAGTGCTCTGAGTAAGGACAAATATCAAAACCCTGTATTTATTATGGCTGGTGGGTTTGGTACTCGCCTACGACCGCTGACGGATAATTGCCCTAAGCCAATGCTAAAAGTAGGTGATAAACCTATTTTAGAGACGGTAATCAAGAGCTTTATAAAAGCTGGTTTTAGCAACTTTTACATCTCAACGCACTATATGCCTGAGCAAATTCACCAACATTTTGGTGATGGTAGTGACTTAGGTGTCAGTATCTCATATGTCCACGAAGATACACCGCTTGGTACTGGTGGTGCGCTTGGTTTACTGCCCGAGGACATGCCAAGAGATTTGCCATTGATTATGATCAACGGGGATGTGTTGACCAAAGTAGACTTTCAACGCCTGCTGAACTTCCATTTGGAGAATGACGCAGATGCGACAATGTGCGTGCGAGAATACGACTATCAGATTCCATATGGAGTGATTAATGGCGAAGGCAACCAAATCACTAGTATGGTCGAAAAACCGATTCAGCGCTTTTTTGTTAACGCAGGTATTTATGTTGTATCTCCCCGAGTGATTCAATCAGTAGAAAAAAATCAAAAAATAGATATGCCTACGTTGCTTGAGCAACATATGAAAGATCGCCAAAAAGTACTTATGTTCCCAATACATGAGTATTGGCTTGATATTGGTCGTATGGACGACTTCAACCGTGCGCAAATGGATATACTATCTCTGGGGTTAGAGTAATGTTAGGTTGCAAGAAAGTGATTGCTGTCATCCCTGCAAGGGGAGGAAGTAAGCGGTTACCGGGAAAAAATATAAGACAACTAGGTGACAAACCATTAATCGCATGGTCGATAGAGGCTGCTAAAACATCTAAGTATATAGATCGCGTTATTATCAGCACCGATTGCGAAGATATTGCAAACATTGCACAACTATACGGTGGTGATGTGCCTTTTTTGCGACCGCAAGAACTCTCTGGTGATACTGCTAGCTCTAATGGAGTGATTCTACATGCTCTTGAACATATCGATGAAAGCTTTGATTATGTTGTATTACTGCAACCAACCTCACCTCTGAGAAAAGCTGAGGATATTGATATTTTACTTGAGTCATTTGACGAAAAGACCGAAGGAGTTGTGTCCGTGTGTCCGTGTGAGCATAGTCCACTGTGGGCAAACACGCTTCCAGATGACATGACTATGGGGAATTTTTTTCCTGAATCTGTAATTGGTAAACGTTCACAGGACTTACCTGATTATTATCGTCTAAATGGATCTATTTATGCTTTTAAAGTAGATAGCTTTGTTGAAAATAACGGGATCTTCTACTCTGATAAAGTAAAAGCGTATAATATGCCCGTTGAAAGATCAGTCGATATAGATACTATTGTGGATTTTCATATCGCAGAAGTTCTGCTCGAGCATATGGATAATTTAAATTAATACATGGGAATAGAATCAACTATAAGGTTGTTCGTGGTTGATTAGTTGGAAATTTAAATGCTAATAAAAATAAACAAAACTTCACAGACTGGTTTAACAAAAGAAATTCAGTTTAATAATAAAGTGTTTTATTATCAAGTATTTGGTAGCTTATATTTGGAAGATGAAGCCGAAGTCATTAAGGCTATACTTGATAACAACAGAAGTTATTTGGCAAGATTAATTGGAAACTTTACTATTGTTGTTCTAGACCCTACCACCGGAAAAGTGAAAATTGTCTCTGATCGTCCGGGTAAACAAAATATATTTTACCATATATGTAAAGGTCTACTTACAATTTCAGATGATTTCTGGGAGATAAAAACTGCTTTATCATTTGGCATAAGTGATCTTGACGTAACCGCAATAAAGCAACAAATAGTATTCTTCACAGGTTTAAATGAACGGACGCTTATCAAAGGTGTAAAGACCGTACCTGCAGCTACAACTCTAACAATAGAATTGGAAAAAGAATCTGTATTATCTGAAAGATACTGGCAGTTTAGTTATCTTGATAACCAGCTCTCATATGATGATAAGCTTGATTTAATTGATGAAACCTTTACCAACGCACTTGGTACAGTTAAAGCACTTAACCCTAATGAAGCGAGTTTTGCAGTAGGTATTAGTGGTGGACTTGATTCTCGTATAATCCCTTATTACGCAAAAAAGAATGGAATGCAGATAGAAGGCTTTACTATCGGTCTGGAAAGGCCAAGAAAGGTATTTCTATCTAATGATTTCAACAGCGCAAATAAAATTGCAGAACATTTTGGATTAGAGCGACGTACATTAGAATATAATTCTATACCACTGAACAAGCAACTGGATTTGGAATCAAATCTTGCCCCTGAAATAGGCTCTCAAATCTTTAAAGTTGTTGATGTTGGTGAATTAAAATCAAATGTGCTCATTACTGGTGCCAGTGGTTTTTTGATTGGTGCATCGCCATTATACAGTTCAATCAAGCAAAACCCCTTACTAGATCATACCTTGCTGTACCAATCTCTACTTGGTATAAAGCCTAAAGCGGCTAAAGTAAAGAAAGCTATTAACTCGTTTACTGGCTTACCCTTAGATTTTAAACCGAAACTGAATATGTCTGGTTTCGGGGATTTCTTTACAAAAACAGAGTTAGATGAATGCATTGCTGATATTGAAGCATTCTACGCTGACCTTGGTACACTCTCTAAGTCAGAAAAATTGATGAACTATGCGATTTTTGGTCTAGGAAGAAATAATGCCAAAGGTGCTTTTGAAAGCTTTTTAGGCCAAAAAGACTCTTACAGTATTTACACTCCATTCTTCTTAGATACTGTGCAGCAATTTAATGAAGATGAATTGCTCAATAGACAATTATTCCAAGAGTTTATTGCTAAGAGATTACCAGAGTTATCTGTAATTCAAGGTCAAGACTTCAAACCTACCCTATCTGGTAAACCGAATCCAATAACGACGGTTTCGAGAAAACTATTAGCGATGGGTAACTTCGTTATTAGGGGAAGTGGTGTAATGAATTATGAAAATTGGGTTAAATCTAGTGAGTTTAAACAATTGAAGACCCGGTTAGATAGCGATACTAAATCGATTCAAGCTGAATTAGGTTTGAGTTTCGACTATGGAGATCATAGAGTTCATCCAGCACTTCAACAAAATATCTTAAAAATGCAAAATATTTTGTCAAAGATATAATGTTATGAATTTTAATAGTATTAAATTACTATTATTGAAGCCAGTAGTAATCTATCTACTGGCTGATATTTTAGTAAAAGGCATGCAGTTTTTGTTAATGCCTTCAGCATCTCATTTGTTGACTATTCAAGAGTACGGTAAATTAACACTTTTCTTAGCTTTACTTACCGCTTTAGTTCCTATGGTAAGCCTTTCAAGTGAATCTGCTTATTCTATTTTCTACAATCAAGAATTAGGAAAAAATAAAAAAAGATTGTTTATAAATAGCATTCATGTTGCAGGTACGGGGTTTATTGGATTCACTTTGGTTACTATATTATTATCATTTATTGATGATTATCTCTTATTCAATATAGTTTCGTTAAAGTATCAAATGACAAAAATGTTCTTGATAGTGTTCTTTGAATATTTTGTTAACTTGTATTTACTATCTTGTCGTCTGAGTTTTGATAAGACCAAATATTTCTTCTGGTTTATCTTTTACTTTGCAATGAAGTTTATTGTTGGTCTTACATCGATATATGTTTTCAAAAGCTCTGATGCATACCTAAACTCTATACTAGTTCTAAATCTAGTATTTGTATTTATTATTGTCTCTAGGTTTTTCAAGTTAACTGACTTCTTTAAAGAAGTGCTTTATTTTGATAAAAAGTCTTATATTAGAATTGTAAAATACTCTACAATAATTTTACCGGTTAGTATTTTTTCTGTCGTCAACTCTATGGTGGATAAAGCATATATTACTTCACTATTACCAGTACAAGAACTAGCAAATTATACGTCTATATTTTTACTAGCAGGTGCAATTCAGATTGTTATACTTGCGATGAATAAAGCATATATGCCTAAGTTGTTGAAATTGTACTCACAATATGGATACGTTTCTTTAGAAAAAATGAGAAAAAACACAAAGAGCCTCATGGTAACTAACTATTTGGTTTTTCTGTCTTGTATCGTGGTATTACCCTTCATTTTTAAACTGATTTATAGTGATAACATAGAGTTTAGTTATGATGTATATGTGGTTCTTAGCTTAAGCTTTTTGTTTAATACGTTGTATATACTTTATACTAATGTTCTTTCTCTAGAAGAGACAACAGCAAAATATAAAATGTTTGGTTTTCTATTTGCTACGTTAGTAAATATTCCATTAAGTTATTTTTTAACACTGAGGTATGGTATTTTAGGCTCCGCTACGTCAACATTGTTAAGCTGTATTTTTGCTGCGTTTATACTTTATGCTCTAGTTAATGTTAAAGTAAAACAGCACTACCTTTTGAAAGAAAGTATTGGTTTTCTCGTAAGTGCATGCATGACAGCAGCGATTGTAGTGTACCTAAATACGCATCTAGTGATATTTTAAGAAGGTAAATAAGAGTGGCTGAGCCTTACCTATTAATTGATTTAGAATCGATTAAACATAATGCGAAAGTTCTAAGAGCAAAAACAAATGATAAATGTGAGCTTATTGGCGTAATAAAAGCGGATGCTTATGGACATGGCGCATTAGAAATTTGTCAAACTATTGACTCTATTGAGACTTTTGCGGTTGCTCGCCTGTCTGAAGGTATCGCTTTGAAGAGGTCTGGTATAAAAAAAAATATTTTAGTTTTCTCTGGTGTTAATACATACGATGATCTACTGCAAGCCATTGAGCATGAACTTGTAGTTGTAGTTCATTCCGAGAGTCAACTCTACATTTTGAGAAAACTTCCTATAGATTGTGAGTTACAATGTTGGATTAAGTTTGACAGCGGTATGCATCGTTTAGGGTTACATGATGATGAGCTCAATCGCACTCTTGAAGTTTTAAAATCTATGCCAAATATCACGATAAAAGGAGTTTTGAGTCATTACTCTTCTGCGGACAATGATCCAGAGCGAAGTCTTTTCCAGTTAGATACCTTTGAAAGTACCACATCTACTCTAAGTGTAAGTACCTCAATTACAAACTCTGCAGGACTCTTACAGGGTTACTTTAATGATCAAAGCCATGTTAGAGTTGGTCTTTCACTCTATGGCCTCTCTCCCTTGGGCGATAAAATTGGTCCAGATCTTGGGTTACGCACATCACAATCTCTAAAAGCTTATGTTACCTCGGTGCGTCGCCACTCCAAAGGTGAGCCTGTAGGTTATGACGGTATTTGGGTTTCTGAAAAGGACACAAATTTAGCGGTGATTGGGATTGGGTATGCGGATGGCTATCCGAGAAGTGCAAAAAATGGAACTCCAGTACTTATCAATGAGATTGAATATCCTCTAGTTGGACGGGTTTCCATGGACTTAATCAGTGTAGATATTGGTAATGATTCCGACGTTAAAGTGGGAGATGAAGTGACCTTATGGGGTGATTCTCTACCAATTGAGCACATTGCGAAATGTGCTGGAGTTATCCCTTATGAACTACTTACGGGCGTCTCTAAGCGTGTAAGTCGTCGTTATTTTAACAGCTAAATGGTCAGCTTTGGTCGTAATATTACATCCAGAGAAAATTAGGTTTTATTTGGTATCAATATGATATTTACATCTAAAGGTTATCTAAATCTATTATTGGCGACGATAATTTTATTTTTCATATCTCGGCAGAATATAATAAATTTAGGGGCTTTAGCTTATTTTAATCATATATATATACTGATTTGTATTGTTGCATTCTTTATCTGTATTATATATAAGCCAGTTAAGCGAAGATTTCTTTTTCTATCTTTTATACTGTTTATGTATTCGGCTTTCATGGTTTTCCGAAACGGAATACCTATAATAAATATTCTACAAACATTTTTAACTTTAAAGTTTGTATTTGTTTTCTTTGTTATGGCATATGCTTTAAACGCAGATAGACCAATGCTATTAGCTAAGTTCACGAAAGCACTCACGTATATTTTATTGTTTTCCTCTTTGTTTGTTGTTTCTGATTATTTAGCTCCTAACTTATTGTACTCATTAGCAAAAGATGGCCGTGGCATTATGGGAGTGAGTCCGGGATCTTTTTTTGGGTCTCGAGTTTTGTACTCTGGATTTCTTCTATTATATAGTATTTTGTTACTGTCATTTAAATATAGTAATGACTCTAAACGATATTTCATTTACAAACCTAAATTCTACTGGTTGCTACTCTTTTTTGCATTTTTTTTATTATTTCTGACATTTTCTAGGAAAGAGCTTCTAATCCTTTTAGTTGCATATGGAATTACCATAATGTACAAAAATAAAGGGCTGATCAGGTTGCTTGGGACGATTGCTCTTGTTGCAATTACTCCTGCTATTTTAGCTGGTTTATGGCTTGTTCTTGGCGATTCCATACAAGCCAACTTCAACGAAAACTATGTTCGTTATAAGATCTTTTATTATGCAATGGAGATCTTCGAGTATAACTTCCCATTTGGGTCAGGGCCGGGTACATATGGAACCGTAATGTCCAAAATGTATACCGATGTTTATACTTTCTTTAAAGTCGATAAAGCCATTATCGGTTATGGAAGCCAGATTGAAGGCCCTATTTTTGACTTGTTTTTTGTCTCACTGATTGCTGAGTATGGTCTTGGTATTATATTTGTCATGTGGTTTATTTTTCAGCCTTTTTTTGCTGAAAAAGATGGTTATGTTGACCAGGTTGTCCATGTTAGGTTGATTCGTATTAATGGATTTTTAATGCTTGTTGGGATTGGCTCGATGGTACCCATTATGGGGAATATGATAGGATTATTGCTTTTCTTTTTACTAGGGGTATTGACTTCGAACAACGCTATTTTTGTTCATAGTCGGAAGCGAGCAAATGCATAAAGTCGTAGAAACACATATTCTTGAAAACAACCTTAGCAGCGAAGCCGAGGTTTGGCCTCTACTCAAATACCAAATGACTCGCCATATTACTCTGTCTAAAGGGGTAGAGGATATGGAGTTTAAATCAAAGTCATATGTGTCATTGCTGCTTTCTCTCATTGTTAGCTTCTGTAACTTATTTAGGGCTAGGTTTAGCAAGAAGAAAGTGGCTTATTTTGGCGCATTTTCTCGAGTATCGATAAACGATGGCATGATATACGACGAATTCGTTTCCGCAGAAAAGCAACAAAAGCTATGTATTCTATATCACTGCTCAAATTTTGAAGGTGCAAAAGTCCTAACATGCTTTAAGCGCGGAGTGATCTTTGAAAACCTTATCGTAAAGTTACTCGTTTTATTCATTAAACGTTTTGGTTGGTATTCTCGGACTCCTAGCCTCTCTGAGGAGTTCATTGAGTTATTAATCCGAGAGTATGGTGTCTCTCAGAAGCAAGTAGAAGCCATTTTACGGGACTACGAATGCAAGAAGGCGGCGTATAAGAAATTGCTGAAATGGCTTGGAGTTCAGAATGTTGAAATCGTGTCAGCATACACTAAGCCTGCAATAGTTAGCGCCGCTAATGAGTTAGGTATTAAGACGCTTGAATACCAACACGGCCTATTGGCACCTTACCATCCCTCTTATCATTATGCCGGTGTGGAGTTATGGCGCAGCAGCATGTTACCTACACGTCTGAAGATCTATTCAAGTTTTTGGCAAATGAAAATGCGTGAAGCCAATTTTGTACCAGAGGATAAGATCGAAGTAGAAGGTGCGTTGCCACAAGTTTGTGAAGAGGTAAAAAAGCAGATATTCAAACAAGTGGGTAACGATAAGTTCTTTATTTTTACTGGACAGGGTATTTGCTATGCAGACGTTGCTGAATTCGTCACAGGTCTAATAGAGCAGTTCCCAGACTACACCGTTGTTTATCGACCTCATCCACGAGAGCATCAAAACCACATTCAGCTTTCAACCATAGTGCAAAATGACAACTTTAAAGTCATTGATAGAGAGGAATATCAAGATACGCTGACGTTAATTGGTGCATCTAAAGCTCACTTTTCAATATTCTCCTCTTGTCACTTTGAAGCTTTAGAGCTTCTTGGGCGAACTTACGTACTTGATGTCGTGGAAAACAACTTAATGAAAGAAGGTGGTGAGGACGAAAATATAATCTTCATTACTAAAGCATCTCAAATTATGGATATATAGTGCCCAAATACCTCTATGAAAAAATTAAAGCTCGTAATTTACTATCTATTTTTCTACAACTTACCTAACTCTAGGTACTTACCTCTTTTTAGCAAACTTCGTTGCTGGTATTTGAGCAGAGTGTTGAAAGTGGTGAGTGCACACCCTAAAAACCGATTAGAAAATCGAATTTACATATCCAATGCCTCTGAGTTAAAAATCGGTCAAAACGTTCGTATCAACGAGAATGCATTTATTCAAAGTGCCACAATTGGTAATAATGTAATGATTGCGCCAAACGTAGCAATTCTTTCCAGCACACACAGTTACGAAAGACTAGATATTCCGATGGTTGATCAAGAAGATGTATTTGGTCTCCCTCCTATCATTGAAGATGATGTTTGGATTGGCCGCAATGTGGTTATCAAGCATGGTGTGACTATTGGGAAAGGTGCAATTGTAGGTGCATGTTCTTTAGTTACAAAAGACGTCCCAAGCTATGCAATTGTTGGTGGCGTACCAGCAAAAGTAATCAAATATAGAAATGCCCAAGAAGTAGAAAAGAAGTACGAAAATGAATAAAACATGCAAAATTGGTGGGCTAGATATATCTGCATTCGACAGTATGGCCCACGCAGTTGATTCTATCTTACATCAGGGAAATGTTGTTAGTGGCTTTGCTGTTGCCGTGAATGCTGAAAAAATAGTATCAAGTTACGAGCAGGCTGATGTAAAAAGAACTCTAGAGTCTGCAAGCATTCGTTATCCTGATGGAGCAGGGGTTTCTTTGGTCATGTCAAAACGTGGTTGCCCAAGTGCGAGGATCCCTGGCTGTGACTTGTGGTTAGAACTAATGAAAGGGTCTGCACCGCTCAATGTGCCGGTATTTATCGTTGGTGCTAAGCCTGAAGTTAATCAACAGACAGTTGATAAACTAAAGCAGGAGCTCAAAGTTAACGTTGTTGATGCCTGTGATGGTTATTTTAAAGATGAAGCTGAGCTTATAAATAAAATAAAGGAAAGCCAGGCAAAAGTCGTAACAGTAGCACTAGGCTCTCCCAGACAAGAAAACTTCATTAACAAGTGTCGTGAAGTCTATCCCGATGCTTTTTATATGGGCGTCGGTGGTACTTATGATGTATTTACGAATCGAGTGAAACGTGCTCCGAATTGGGCGCAGAAATACAACTTAGAGTGGTTCTATCGTTTGGCCTGTCAACCCACCCGAGTTACTCGACAATTAAAACTCATAAAATACTTATACCTGGTTGGAACTAACAAGGTTTAAGCGTTCACAATATTTCACGGTTTAATAACAACACTTCAATACCGATGTTCGTGATGAATCACGAACATCGGTATTTTTAGTTTATTACAAATCTAGTTAGTTGTTTGAAATAGTGATTGCTTTGAGTTTGCTAAACTTATTTCGAAAGTAACTCGTAATTCGCCACACATAAGAAAGCAAAAGGGAATACACAATAAAACAGGTGATGAAGGTATAGAACATGACTGGTTCAGGAATGCCTGTCAGCTCGCCATAAATACCAAACGCAGCATAAAGGGTTGCGATACCGCAGATTGCTACTAGAGTTTGCTTAGGGCTTAAACCCATGCGTTGGAAAATATGGTGTAAGTGTTCTCTGTCAGGTTTGAATGGCGAGTCCCCACGGCGAACGCGGCGAATCATGATTGCAGCCATATCCATCAACGGAACGGCAATTAGCCATAATGCCGTAACCGGACGCATCAGAGGTTTGCTCTCTGTTTGGCTAACACCCAGCAATAACCAGATTACAGTAAAACCTATCATCATACTGCCTGCATCGCCCATAAAAACTTTTCTAGCGCGGCCAAGAATACCCAAGTTCATGAAAATATACGGCAGCATGGCAATAATAATAACCACACAGAGATAAGCTAAGCCGTGTTGGGCATCTACTCTTAATAAATAGGCAAGAGCGCCAAAGGTTACAATAGAAAGCCCACCTAGCAGGCCATCAATACCATCTACCATATTAAAAGCATTGATCGCTCCGATGACCGCTAGCACTGTGATAGCGATACCAGTCCAACCTAAATTTATATCCCCAAAGCCGAACATGTTACCTAAGCTGTGTAGCTCGATACCGGCAATATGAATCATCACTAACGATAAACCGGCCTGAACACCCATGCGTATTTTGAAACTCAAGTCAACCCTATCGTCGATGGCACCGATCAGCGTTAAGAGTGCGATAGAACATACATACAGCCAACTGTACTCGATAGTTGCTGGCTTAAAGGTGAGAAACTGGATAAGAACAATGCAGATAGAGATCCCACCGATAAGTGGAACAGCACCTTCATGTAACTTCCTTTCGTTTGGTTTATCGACCAAGCCTACCGACTTAGCAACCTTACGCATGAGAAACAAAGTGGCAAACGAAGAAAAGAATATAAATAGAAGTTCCAGAAACATAATAGTGCCAACTGCCATTGTAATTGTTCGACGGCTATTTTAACCGACAAGGTAACTATCTCAAGGAGAAAATAAGTAACAGAATGGTAGCAAAACGATACTTTTACCCAATTTCTCCTGATTTTCTTATCAGTAAATTAAAGCACAACGTTCATTTTTTTCCTGGCAAAATGTTGATACAGCTCTGCTTTTGCAACACTTTCACCATGAATTAAATGCACTTCTTTCGGTGGTGGATTAATTCCTTCTACAAAGCAAATTAGATCGGATTGATCTGCATGAGCAGAATAGCCAGACATCGTATGTATTTGAGCTTTCACTTTAATTTTCTTTCCTTCGATATCAACCTCACTCGCACCCTCTTGAATTTCTCTCCCTAGCGTTCCCTCAGCTTGATAGCCAGCAAACAGCACATCATTACGACTATCTGGTAACAACGCATTGAGGTAACTCACCACTCGACCACCTTCGCACATCCCAGAAGCAGCAACCACAATAGCCGGTTCAGACGTGATCGCCAGACGATTCACCAATCTCATATGTTCAGCATGAGTCTCAATCGTAATACATTGTTCAAACCCGAGAGGATGACGATGTTGCTCCAAACGCCTTTTAGCTTCTTTACCCCAAAGCTTTTTAAAGCGCCGATAAGTCTTTGTCACTTTTCGTGCTAAAGGCGAATCAAGAATAATTGGTAGGGCACCATGTAAAGACTCCTGGTGCAGGAGCTGTTCGATATCGAATAACAGTTCTTGTGTCCTACCGACACTAAAAGCAGGAATAACAATCACACCACCATCTTCCAGCGCATGTTCGATAATAGAGAGCAATCGAGTGCTTCTACTTTTCACGCTTTCATGGTGCTTATCACCATAGGTCGACTCAATAAACAAATAGTCTGCTTTTTCAGGAGGTTTCGGATCTGGGAGTAAAGGCGTATCACTTGGACCGAGATCACCAGAAAATACCACTACGTCATTATTTGAGAGTTTAAATTCCAAATAAGCAGAACCTAAAATATGGCCCGCAGGTTGAAAGCGTATATAAGCCAACTCCTTAAGAGGAAGCCATGTATTGTACTGACATGGCACCAATCGTTGCTTAATTAGATTTAATATATGTTGCCGTTGATGTTTGCCTAAACCCAGCTGTAGCTTTAATCCGTCCTCTAACATAAGAGGGACCAACTCAGCAGTAGCTTGTGTGCAGTAGATTTTGCCTTTAAAACCAGCAGCGAGTAACCATGGTAATCGGCCTATATGGTCAATATGAGCATGGGTCAGTACCAGTGCTTTTACCTTGGTTAAAGAAAACTCTATCGCCAGCGAACGATCATGACGACCTACCAATGCATCTTTACCTTGAAATAACCCGCAGTCGATCAAAATGCTCCCTTGCTCAAGTCGCAGTTCGTGACAAGAGCCTGTCACCGTATCCTTCCCACCATGATGAAGTACTTTCATAGCTATCTCCTTTTCATAGGCATCAATGTAATGAATCGAAGAAAGAAGAGGGAGGGTAACCGACCAGATAAACACGAAAGTAGGAGTCAAAATGCTAGGGGAGTGTTAAGCAGTGCTTTAAGTTGCATTAAATTGTGATGCATATTCCACATGGGCAACTTTTTGCATTTTGTAATAAATATAAACGAATAAATGCGTATTATAAAACGCGCTTTAGGTAGGTAGAATTTACGATTTTCTGGTTAAACTGATACCTTATATCTTGGTTAGTTGTCATAAAAAAGCCATTTTTTTGTCAGTCTTGTGCTTTTCGTTGCAACCTGTTTGCTATACAATCCTTTGCCTTGAGCACAAATGATAAAAAACCAAATGCATTGCCTTTAGGAGCCAGACCTAAGGGCGGTAGCGTGCCAAAAAGCAAAACAAAGCTCTCTAAGTGACATAAAAATGTCACCAGATAAATATAAATACAATTAAGCACATAGTTGCATTTCTGGCAAGGTCGGCTTTTATAAAAAGTGCGCCTAAACAAATAATTAACTAAATGTCCCATTACGTCAGAGGGGCAATTCAAAGCTGCGATGACAGTTTTTGAGTGATAATTGGCTAGGCATAAGGTTCCTCCCTTCTATTTACCGTCCACGTATCTAGTTCCGTAGAGTGTTCTCGTTGCACATATACTCATGTGCTCTATCAACTTGTCTACGGCATGCCTAAAACATCCATATTCGCTATTCGAATACAAATCACTCTTACAAGTATTAAGAACTTCTCAAGGGATGCCCTGTGCGTCCTTCGTCTATCTACGCCTTTGGTTACCCTAACCAGACCTAAAGGCGTTCTAAAAATCTAAACTTGCTAGGAACTAAAAATGAACTTTTCATTAGAAAACGCCAGAGTTGGCATCATTGGCTTAGGTTACGTTGGTTTACCACTTGCAGTGGAATTTGGCAAAAAATCACCAACGATTGGCTTCGATATCAACCAAGACCGTATCGATGAACTCTCTGCCGGACGCGATAGCACATTAGAATGCAGCGATAATGAATTAGCAGAAGCAAAGTACCTTTCTTATACTTCCTCTCTTCAAGAACTCAAAGAGTGCAATGTTTACATTGTTACCGTTCCTACTCCAATTGACGAACACAAACAACCGGATTTAACGCCTCTTATTAAAGCTTCAGAAGCGTTGGGTACAGTAGTAAATCAGGGCGATATCATCGTTTATGAATCAACCGTATACCCAGGTGCAACAGAAGAAGATTGTATTCCCGTTGTTGAGCGTGTTTCTGGCCTTAAGTTTAACCAAGACTTTTTCGCAGGCTACTCTCCAGAGCGAATCAACCCGGGTGATAAAGAACACCGAGTCACGAACATTCTTAAAGTAACAAGTGGCTCAACGCCAGAAGTCGCAGAATTTGTCGACCAGCTATACAAAACCATCATCACTGCAGGTACACACAAAGCGTCATCTATAAAAGTTGCCGAAGCTGCAAAAGTAATTGAAAACACACAGCGTGATGTAAACATTGCATTAATCAACGAGCTATCAATCATCTTCAACAAGCTTGGTATCGATACGCTAGAAGTGTTAGAAGCGGCAGGCACTAAATGGAACTTCTTACCATTCCGTCCAGGTTTGGTAGGCGGTCACTGTATTGGTGTTGATCCGTACTACCTAACGCATAAAGCGCAAGCAGTAGGCTACCATCCTGAAATGATTTTGGCTGGCCGACGCCTAAACGATGGTATGGGGCAATACGTTGTTTCTCAGCTGGTGAAAAAAATGCTGAAAAAACGTATTCACGTAGAAGGCGCAAACGTACTTGTTATGGGCCTAACATTTAAAGAAAACTGCCCAGACCTACGCAATACCAAAGTGGTGGATATTATCTCTGAGCTAAAAGAGTACAACATCAACGTCGATGTTATGGACCCTTGGTGTTCAAATGATGAAGCGCAGCATGAATATGGCTTAACACTTTGCGAAAAAGAAAAGCAAGGCCATTACGACGCGATCATCATGGCGGTATCTCATAACGAATTTAAAGAAATGGGTGTTGAGAAAATTCGTACTTTGGGTAAAGCAGAACACGTATTGTACGACCTGAAATACGTTCTAGATAAAGAAAGCGTAGATATGCGTTTGTAAGGAAGGTCCTAGGGCCTAGAAGCCATAACCTCAGAGCCGAGCCATGAAATTCGAGCAATTAGACGTTTGGAAGCGTTCATCACGTTTGGCGAGTAACGTCTATAAACTCATGCGAGATTGCCAAGATTATGGCTTTAAAGATCAAATAACGCGATCAGCTTTATCTGTTCCCTCTAATATCGCAGAAGGTCTTGAAAGAGAAACTGCGAAAGAAGAATCAAGGTTTCTCTATTACGCAAAAGGCTCGTTAGGTGAACTCCTTACGCAAACCTATATTGGCATCGATATAGGTTACATCGATAAAGAAAGTGGCTTATTCATTGTTGCAGAATGCAAAGAGATAGCAGCAATGATCGCCGCTTTGATTAAAATCCGGAAAGGTTTTGTTAGGGAAGAAAAGGAAGATTATGTTTCCTAGACCCTAGACCCTAGACCCTAGACCCTAGACCCTAGACCCTAGACCCTAGACCCTAGACCTTCCCCACACGGAAAAACACAATGACCAAATACGAACAAATCCAACAAGAACTAGTTGAATCACCAAAGACGTGGTTAGTAACGGGTGTTGCGGGCTTTATTGGCTCAAACCTACTGGAAAAATTACTCAAGCTTGATCAAACCGTAGTGGGTTTAGATAACTTCGCAACAGGCCATCAACACAACTTAGATGAAGTAAAAAGCCTAGTAAGTGAAGCACAGTGGGATCGTTTTACCTTTATTGAAGGAGACATCCGAGAGCCGAAAACATGCCAACAAGCCGTAAAAGGTGTTGATTACGTACTACACCAAGCAGCACTTGGTTCTGTACCACGCTCTATCGCTGATCCACTAACGACAAACGCAGCGAACATCACCGGCTTCTTAAATATGCTGGATGCAGCAAAAGAAGAAGGGGTAAGCAGCTTTACTTATGCTGCGAGCAGCTCGACATACGGTGACCATCCAGCACTACCTAAAGTGGAAGAAAATATTGGTAAGCCGCTTTCTCCTTATGCAGTCACTAAATACGTAAACGAGCTTTATGCCGGTGTATACGCCCGCACTTACGGTTTTAAAACGATAGGGCTTCGTTATTTCAATGTATTTGGCCGTCGACAAGATCCAAACGGCGCTTACGCTGCGGTAATTCCGAAATGGACAGCGGCAATGATCAATGGCGAAGACGTCTACATTAATGGTGATGGCGAAACAAGCCGAGATTTTTGCTACATCGACAACGTAGTACAAATGAACCTGTTAGCAGCAACAGCGGAAGAAGATGCAAAAGACGAAGTGTATAACGTCGCCGTTGGTGACAGAACTACGTTGAATGACCTGTACTATGCAATTAAAAATGCGCTGAACGAGAATGATGTTGTCGTGAATGCTGAGCCTATTTATCGAGAGTTTCGTGCTGGTGATGTAAGGCATTCTCAAGCAGATATAAATAAAGCTGAGCAAAAATTATGCTATCAGCCTAAATTTAGAATTTTTCAAGGAGTTAATAAATCTATGCCTTGGTACAAAGATTTTCTTAATGCTTTATGATTATAAGTCAGGTTAAAGTGGTTTTATTTTATAAAAATCACTCATTTGATTTAGTGTTGAAATTGACTTTTCAAGGTTGTGGTGATGGGGGTTGATTCTAGAAAAAGTAAAGAAAGGGTTTTGTTCGGTAATTTTGCGGCTCTTTCTATTCTTAAAGTTTATAACTTAATAATACCATTTGTTACGTTGCCATACTTAATTAAAATTCTAGATTTTAGTACGTATGGCGTGATAGTGTTATCGCTATCACTAAATCAATATTTCCACACGTTTACAACATATGGTTTTAATTATACAGCAACAAGAGATATTGCAAGACATCGGCATAGTGAGAATCAATTAAGTTATATATATATCAAGTATCTATCTGCCACGTTGTTACTTTTGTGTATATCTTTAATTTTTTATTTTGTAGTTATAAATTTAGTGCCTTCTTTCAAAGGTAATTTATTGATTTTTTCTTTGTCTGCAATTGTTCTTGTCGGAAACTCTCTATTTCCTGAATGGTTTTTTAGAGGGGTTGAAAAAATGTATTTCATTACCATTTTAGATGTCTCAGTAAAAACTATTTTAACTGTTGGAGTTTTTGTTTTTATTCATGAGGAGGCTGATTCTTGGAAATACCCTGTAATATTAGGTTTAGGCTATATCATAGTATCATTGTTTTCTCACTATATTATTATTAAAAGGTTTGTTAATAGGATACATGTCATTCCATTAAAATGGGTAAAAAAATGTCTTGTTGATGGCTATCCAATATTTTTAAATCAATTTGTACCTAATTTTTATAATAATACTACAGGTGTTTTGATCGGAGTCTTGCTCGGTAATTATTATGCAGGAATATTTGGGGCTATTAGACAGGTTGTTAACCTGTTAAACGTTTTTAATTCTGTTGTTACGAGTGTATTTTTCCCTTACCTTATTAAAAATGGTAATTCTTTTAGAGCATATAGCAGGTATTACTCATTCTTATTCTTTATCATATGTATATTTTTTATTTCTATTCTCCCCTATATTCTTGAATATATTGGTGTTAACCCAAAGACTTACCTCTTAACAGCTTGTTACCTTGTTTTTGGTGTGTATTTTTATTCTATATTTAATGTTTTTGGTACCAACTATTTACTAAGGCTTGGTTTCGATAAACTTGTTATGCGTATAGTTGTTTTCTGTTCTTTACTAGGTTTTGTTCTTTCTTGGGGATTAATAAGTTATTTAGGCATTGAAGGAGGCTCTATTAACATTGCATTCTGTCAATTCCTAATGGGAAGCCTGTCTATTTTATTTTATAAGAGAAAGTTAATTTAGAGAATCAAGATGAAACATATTATACATGTAATTTCAAGTTTAAATGTTGGTGGGGCGGAGTTAATGCTAAAACGCTTAATTGAGAATGATAAGATTAATACCCACTCTGTCATTACCCTTTTAAATGGAGGTGTGTTGAAAAACGAATTTGAAGCAACAGGAGTAAGGGTTATAAGCCTATGTATTAATCGACACTTAGATATTCCTTTTTCTATATTTAAATTACGTAAAATAATAAAAGGTTTAAACCCTGACGTAGTACAAACCTGGATGTATCATTCTGACTTTCTTGGAGGAATAGCTGCAAGAACACTTGGTATTGATAAAGTAGTTTGGAATGTTAGAAACACAGACCTTAAAGCAAGAGGCAAAAGAAACTTTGCGTTTAGAAAAATCTGTGGTTTTTTTTCTAGAGTCATCCCAGATGAAATAGTTTATGTCTCTGAATCTGCAAGAGTGAGTCATGAGAAAGAAGGTTTCGATTCATCAAAGTCAGTTGTTATTTATAATGGATTTGATACGGAAAAATATAAATATTCTAAAAGATTGAGGGATAATCTTAGAAAAGAAATGAATGTTGATGATAAAGATATCTTAGTTTTCTCTGTTGGCCGTTATGCTGATGCTAAAGATCATAAAAGTTTTATTGATGTGATCAAAGGTCTTCGAAGTCATAATGTAAAAGGAGTAATGATCGGGAGGGAGATGGATTACAATAATGAAGAAATTACTAAATATATAAATTGTGATAATGATCTATTTTTACTTATGGGTGAAAGAGACAATGTCCATGAGTTGTTATCTTCAGCAGATATTTTCTGCCTACACTCTATAACAGAAGGGTTTCCTAATGTTTTAGGTGAGGCTATGAGTGTAGGACTACCTTGTATTACTACAAGAGCTGGTGATGCTGAACACATCCTTAATAATCACTTGTATACATGTGAAGTAGGAAACGTATCACAAATGATGGATAGAATTTTAACATTATCTCGAATTTCACAGATTGATAGAGTTAATATTGGGAAAGTAAACCGTGAAAGAATTATATCTAACTTTACATTATCTAAAACAATAACCGACTATCAAAAGGTATATTCAAGATGACTATGGGTTACTTTAAAAATATATTTATTAAATATTCTCCTGTTTTTATTCAAAACATTTTAATATCAATTTATAATAGTCGATTATATCAAGTTCGCCATTCTGGAATATATAGGGAAAAGTTTGAGTATTATAAAAACTTGGATGGTTTAACTTTGGACGAGGCTAAAGAAATTCAACGCAAAAAACTGAACGATTTTTTGACTTTCGCCACAAAAAATTCGTCTTGGTATGAGAAGTTTTCTGATTATAATAGCCTTAGTCAATTTCCTATTTTAACAAAAGAAGAATTGATTAATAATCTGGATAAAATTAAAACGATACCAGATGAAAAAGGAATTGTAAGTTATACTGGTGGCACTACAGGTGCGTCATTAAAAGTAATATATACTGAAAGCGATATGCAGGAGCGTTTTGCAATACTAGATAGCTTTCGAGCAATATATGGGTATAAGTTGGGAAGTAAAGTAGCTTGGTTTAGCGGTAAAGAAATTGTAAGTAAAAATAAAAGCGTAAAATTTCATCGCGATGATTATATTAACAAAATTAGATTTTTCTCTACTTTCCATATAAATAAAGAAAACTTTGACTTTTATTGGAAGGCTCTAAAGGATTTTTCTCCTGAGTTTATTGTTGGTTTTCCGTCAAGTTTATATGAAATATGTCTGATTGCTAAGTCGAGAAACCTGAAATTAGATACTAAAGTAAAAGTTTTTTTTCCTACAGCAGAAACGGTGTTACCTGTTCATCGAGAACTTATAAAAGAAATTTTAGGCTGTGTTTTAATAGACCAATACGCTTCATCAGAGGGGGCTCCTTTTATACTAGAATGCAAAGAAGGGAAGAAGCATTTACAGCTTTTGTCTGGTGTCTTTGAAGTAGTAGATGAAAAAAATCAACCTGCAAAAAGTGGTGAGCTAATTGTAACTTCATTTAACACCCACGGCACGCCATTAATACGCTATAAGATAGGTGATAGGGTTACTTTAGGTGATAGTTCAGAAACTTGCAAATGTGGTTCACCATTTCCAATCGTTGAATCTATAGAAGGAAGAAATACGGATTATATAGAGTCACCTCAATATGGAAAAGTAAATCTTGGAAATATAAGTAATGCTACGAAGGGCATTGAGGGAATAATACAGTTTCAAATTATACAATATAAGATAAATAGTGTCGAAGTAAGATTGGTTGTGAGTGAATGTTTTGATAAGTTAAACAAAACCAAGTTTATCGAAGCTTTGAAAGTAAGGTTCGGAGATGAGATGTTTATAGATATTATTATTGTTGATAATATTGAAAAAGAAAATAGTGGAAAATTTCGAATAGTTAAGCGCATGTTGGAAGTGTGATATGCTTAATGACGTCTACGATTTGTTATCTTGTTTTTTTGTTTTTGTTTCTGGCCTCATGATAGTATCATCATTCCGAAATTTTGTTGGGATCAAATTATATCGTGCTTGGGTTTTGTATATTTGGCATTCTATATTTTGTATTATATATGCATCGTATATTTTAAAGTTTGGTGGTGATGCATTTGCATATTATGAAAAAAGTCTTAGTTTTAAATTAGGTGGGTATGTGCCTAATGGTTATTTTGGCACTCCAGCTGTGGTTAAGATACTGATTCCATTTACTAATTACTTTTCTTTTTCTTTCTTGGCTTCTTGCTTGGTTTTTAATATATTTGGTTCGATAGGGCTTGTGTTCTTGGATGCATCGATAAAGAACGTCGTACCGGACTCGTCAACAAAAGTTAAACAACTGGCATCATTAGTTGTATTTCTACCTTCAATTAGCTTTTGGTCTTCCGGCGTTGGTAAAGATGCTATCTCATTTATGTCTGTATGTTTAGTTTGCTGGGCAGTAATGAGTATAAAAAAAAGATTTTTATTGTTGGTTTTCTCTATATTAATAATGCTTTTGGTAAGGCCTCATATAGCTGGGGTTATTACTATAGCACTACTTTTTTCTTATTTTTTTAATAAAGAGCTCCCTCTGATAACTAAAGTTTTTTTGATTTCTTTTTCTTTCTTATGTATCTCTTTTTTAATTCCATTTTCTCTCAAATATGCAGGTATAGATGGTGGCGTTAGTGTAAGCTCAGTGACAGATTATGTTGATCATAGGCAAACTCTAAACTCTCAAGGCGGTAGTAGTATAGATATATCTAGTATGTCCTTTCTTGAACAGGTTTTCTCTTATTTATATAGACCTCTTCCGTTTGATGCCCATAATTTAACAGCTCTTCATTCTTCTTTAGAGAATGTTTTTATTCTTATAATTACTATGTTTTCTTTTTTTTTGTTATTTAAAATAAAATTGAGTAATATTGATTTCAAATTTCCTGTATTGTTTCACTTTTCATATATAATTGGTGGGTTGTCTATCCTTGCATCAACTACGGCTAACCTCGGGATCGCGGTTCGACAAAAGTGGATGATTATGCCATTTTTGCTTTTAATATTATTCAGTATATTAAATGGCCATAAAAAGGAAAACTTTAATGAGTAGATTAAGTCTTATCGTAATGGGCGCACTTCCATCGTCTTTGTTTAATTTTCGAGGTGAACTTATTAAAGCTCTTTCCAGTCAAGACTTAAATGTGATTGCAGCTGCTGGACATGCTTCTGATATTGAAGTTGAAACGATATTATCTCTTGGAGCTCGCAGATTTATTTCAGTTTTTATTGAAAGGAATGGTCTTAATCCTTTTAGTGATATCAGAACAATCTTATCCATTACTAGCTTATATTCTAATGTGTCGCCATCTATTGTTCTTGCATATACGATCAAACCTATAATTTGGGGTGGCCTCGCAGCAAGATTTGCAAACGTCGAGTCTTTTTACGCGATGATCACGGGTCTTGGCTATGCTTTTCAAAAAGGTGGGGTGGCAAAGAACTTACTCAACACTCTCGTTAAATTCCTGTACCGTTCAGCATTGAAGAAGTCTAAAGGCGTTATTTTTCAAAACAGAGACAATATGCAAGTCTTTATTGATGAGGGCATTGTCCCAAAAGAAAAATGTTTTCTCGTAAATGGTTCGGGGGTCGATCTCAGCCATTACAGCTTATCTCCTTTACCTTCTACTCCACACTTTCTGTTAATTGCCCGGTTACTAGGCGATAAAGGGATAAGAGAATACGCTCAAGCTGCTAAGTTAGTTAAGCAGAAGTATCCTGAAGCGGTATTTGAGTTAGTTGGCCCTGAAGACCCATCTCCTGATGGTATCAAGCTTGATGAGGTTCACCAATGGACTGAGTCGGGAGCGATTAAATACAGTGGCGCAACCACCGATGTGCGTCCATTTATTGAAAACTGCGCTATTTATGTACTGCCCTCTTATCATGAAGGAATGCCTCGTACAGTGTTAGAGGCGATGGCGATGGGTAGACCAATCTTAACCACGGATGTACCAGGTTGTAGAGAAACGGTAATTGATGGCGAAAATGGTTGGTTAGTTGAAAAAGCCAATGCAGAACAGCTTGCAGAAAAAATGATCTGGTTTATCGAGAACCAAGACAAGTGGCAGGAAATGGGCAAAAGCAGTCACGATATGGCATATGAAAAATTTGATGTCCATAAAGTTAACGCGGAAATTTTAAAAATCATGGGATTATCTAATGAAAAGGATGTTTGATTTCACGGCTTCTTTATTTGCCCTTATTTTGCTTTCGCCAATTATCGCGCTCGTGGCTTGGAAAATACGTAAGAACTTAGGCTCGCCAGTGTTGTTTCGTCAAACACGTCCTGGTTTGCATGGCAAACCATTTGAAATGGTTAAGTTCCGTACCATGAAAGATGCGGTCGATTCACAAGGAAATCCACTTCCTGATTCCGAGCGAATGACTCCGTTCGGAGACAAATTGAGAAACTCGAGCCTCGATGAGCTTCCGGAGTTGTGGAACGTATTGAAAGGTGAGATGAGTTTAGTGGGGCCACGTCCTTTATTAATGCAGTACTTACCGCTTTATAGTAAAGAGCAAGCAAGACGTCACGAAGTCAGGCCTGGCGTAACAGGCTGGGCTCAAATTAATGGGCGTAATGCGATTAGTTGGGAAGATAAGTTTAAGCTCGATGTCTGGTATGTCGATAATCGTAACCTATGGCTAGATATCAAAATTCTGTTCCTAACCGTTAAAAAAGTGTTTGTGAAGGAAGGAATATCGGCAGATGGCCATGTCACGATAGAACCTTTTACTGGTCAATCAAAGCAGAGCGAAGTCCATGAATAGAACTTGCGCAATTTTAGGCGCTAGTGGTCACGGGAAAGTCGTTGCTGAAATTGCGGAGCTAAATGGTTATACAAACATTGAGTTTTTTGATGATCGCTGGCCAGAGTTGCAAAATGTTGAGCATTGGCCAGTCAAAGGGAATTCCGAAACCTTGTTAAAGATAGCGGCGCAGTTTGATCTAACGGTGATAGCAATCGGCAATAATAAAATCAGGTTAGAAAAGCAGAAGCAACTGAGTATAGCTGGCGCTAAGTTCTCTGTACTAGAGCACCCTAGGGCCACAATTAGTCGGCATAGTCAGCTTGATAAAGGTACGGTGGTCATGGCTGGTGCTGTCATCAATCCTTTTGTCAAAGTTGGTAAAGCATGCATTATTAACACGGCCTCAACGATAGATCATGACTGCCATTTAGCGGATGGCGTTCATGTTAGCCCTGGTTGTAATCTTGCGGGCGGGGTAACTGTCGGGGAAGGTTCTTGGCTCGGTATCGGAAGCCAAGTTAAACAACTTATTTCCATTGGTACGGGCGTAATGGTAGGAGCCGGCGCGACTGTCCTGAACCATGTACCAGACTTGCAAACTGTTGTGGGTACACCTGCACAGCTCGTAAACTCAAAATAACATTCTCAGAATAATTTTTATTTAGGTGACATCGTGCTTAATACTCCATTTTCTCCATGGCCTTCTTTTACTCAAGAAGAAGCCGACGCAGTTAGTCGTGTACTACTGTCAAACAAAGTAAACTACTGGACGGGTAGTGAGTGTCGTGAGTTCGAAAAAGAATTCGCAGCTTGGATTGGATGTGATCATGCTATTGCACTAAGCAATGGTACCCTTGCACTCGATGTCGCGCTTAAAGCGTTAGCGATTGGTGAAGGGGACGAGGTCATTACGACGCCTAGAACGTTTCTTGCTTCTGCGTCTTCTATTGTTACGGCTGGCGCCAACCCTGTGTTCGCGGATGTGGATCTCAATAGCCAAGCCATCACGGTAGAGTCAATTGAAGCGGTGCTAACCCCTAAGACGAAAGCAGTCATCGTTGTTCATTTAGCTGGCATGCCTGCAGAAATGGATGCCATTATGGCACTTTCAGAAAAACATGGTTTTTTTGTTATTGAAGATTGTGCCCAAGCACATGGCGCAAAATACAAAGATCGTAGTGTTGGCACAATTGGTCACATTGGTGCTTGGTCATTCTGTCAAGATAAGATCATGACTACAGGCGGTGAAGGTGGCATGGTGACCACGAATGATAAAGATTTGTGGTCAAAAATGTGGTCTTACAAAGATCATGGTAAAAACTATGACGCGATTTATAACCGTCAACATCCACCGGGCTTTCGCTGGTTGCACGACAGCTTTGGAACCAACTGGCGTATGACTGAGCTACAAGCCGTGGTTGGTCGTATTCAATTGGCTCGCATGTCAGAATGGACGGCAAAACGTCAAGCCAATGCGGCACAAATCGATGAGGCGGTTGCAGATCTCAATATCGTTCGCCGTGTTCACGTGCCTGAGCATTCGCAGCACGCAGAATACAAACACTACCTATTTGTTGAGCCTAAACATTTGGCAGAGGGCTGGACCAGAGATCGCATTGTGGAAACCATTGTAGAACGTGGCGTTCCGGCTTATCAGGGGAGCTGTTCTGAGGTGTATTTAGAAAAAGCATTTGATAATACGCCATGGCGACCAGAAAAACGCCTACCAAATGCGGTGCAGTTAGGTGAAACCAGTTTGATGTTTTTGGTCCATCCGACATTAACACCAGAAGAAGTGGCTAAAACCAGCTGCGTGATCCGTGAAGTGTTGTTAGAGGCGCAGAAGTAAACCCGTTCAGTCTGAGTGGGATGCATAAATAACAATGCCTTAACGCATCGTTATCTATAATTTTTTCCTACCAATGCGTCCCACCACTTGATGAAAAATGTAAAACGTCTGTTACGCATATTGCTTAAAAGATGCGATGCAGCGAGATAATATGCAAATAATGGTTCTATACATAATCATCAGGTTGTATAATCTTTGCTCAGGCTATCTCATAACATTAACTAGCATTACCACCAAACTCTTAAAAAATAAACTTGGGGTAATGAGGCTTACATACTGTCATGATTGAAAATAATTCCAAACTTAACGTCATTTGGTCTTTACCGAGATATCAAAAGCGCCTTATTAGTATCGGAGTGGATTTCTTTATTATCTCTGCTGCTTTTATGTTTGCTTATTGGTCTCGCATCGGTGAGTTCCGTCCACTTCCAGATACAAGCAGTCACAACGTATTGCTTGCCACCGTTGTTTGTACCCTTGCTGTCTTTGTCGCGTTTGGCCTCTACCGAGCAGTATTACGCTATTTAGGCTTTCATGTGCTGGCAGTCGTCGGGTTGGGTACTATTTTATCTGCGCTTTGTGTGGCCAGTTTTGCTTTCGCATTCGATGCTCAATTACCACGCTCGATTCCTTTTATTTATGCCGCTTTTCTAGCAATAGGGGTAGGGACTAGCCGTCTGTTAGTAAGAAGTTTGGTTGCTCAATCGGTACATAAGGCCGGAGATCCAGTCCTCATTTATGGTGCAGGTAGTGCTGGTCGTGAGCTTGCGTTTGCGCTGCGACAATCAGAAACCTACCGAGTTATCGGCTTTGTGGATGAAGATAAAACCCTGCAAAACACAATGTTAATGGGTTATCGAGTCTATACCGCAGATAATGCGATAAAGGCGATCAGAAAGCATGAAGTGAAAAAAATCTTACTTGCCATTCCTAGCGCTTCGAATAAACGCCGTAAGGAGGTTTTGGATCGAATCTCTAAACTTCCGGTTGAAATCCAAACCGTTCCTGATATGAAAGATATCCTTACGGGTAAGGCGAAAATTGATGAACTGAAAGAGGTTCCGATTGGTGATTTGTTAGGTCGTGATCCTGTTCAGCCGCAACAAGTATTAATGGAAGCAAACATCAAGAACCAAGTGGTCATGGTGACGGGAGCTGGTGGCTCAATTGGTTCTGAGTTATGTCGTCAGATTTTGAACTACTCACCAAAGTCATTGATCTTATTTGAGCTGTCTGAGTTTGCCTTGTATCAGGTTCACAGTGAGCTAAGCCAAATCATCAAGGCTAAGAAGTTAAACATTGTAGTCGTGCCTCTAGTTGGCTCTGTACAGCGACAAAATCGCTTAGAAACCACCATGAAGGCGTTTGAAGTGGACACGGTTTACCATGCCGCGGCGTACAAACATGTTCCGCTTGTGGAGTACAACGTTGTTGAGGGGGTGCGAAACAATGTATTTGGCACTTACTACACCGCACAAGCCGCGATTGATGCTGGTGTGAAGAATTTCGTTCTCATTTCTACTGATAAAGCCGTTAGACCAACGAACGTGATGGGTGCGACTAAACGCATGGCTGAGTTGGGTTTACAAGCGTTGGCGGAGCAACAAAATCGAATTCGTGAGGGTAACCCAAATCTTGGCACGCGCTTTTGTATGGTGCGCTTTGGTAATGTACTGGGTTCGTCAGGTTCGGTAATTCCTGTATTCAAAAGACAAATTGAAAAGCGAGAGCCTATTACGGTTACCCATAAAGATATTACGCGATACTTTATGACGATCCCGGAAGCTGCTCAGTTGGTCATTCAAGCTGGGGCAATGGGTAAAGGTGGCGATGTATTTGTTCTCGATATGGGGGAGCCTGTTAAGATTGTCGATCTAGCGAAGAATTTGGTTTACTTATCCGGCCTTGAAGTCAAAGATAAAAACAATCCTCATGGCGATATAGAAATTCTCTTCACAGGTTTGAGGCCTGGAGAGAAGTTATATGAAGAGCTGTTGATTGGGGATGATAATGTTTCCGAAACGGCACATGCTCGCATTATGACAGCCAAAGAAAGTTACTTGCCATTGAAAGAGTATGAGACCTTGATCGACAAGCTCGATGTTGCTTGCCACAACTTCCAACACGAAGTGATTCGTCGTTTACTGCTCGAGGCCCCTACAGGTTTTAACCCAGTAGATGGCATTGAAGATCTTGTATGGAAGCAAAATACTCGCACTGCGGAGTTATATACTTTTGAACCAAAGCAAAGTAATGCAAGTGAAACTTGATGCTTTTATTTGATTGGTAAATAATAGAAAAATTAATAAGATATGCTTTCGTGATGCTCGTTGTGGAGATTTACCTATGACGAGCCCAGTATCGGCATATTGCAATCTCAAAAAGGCACTTCTGAGTGCCTTTTTCTGTATTCAATACATTAACAGTGGCTAAAACTGATGGCACAGAAAACGATAAAAACAGGGATAGCAGCATTATCGCTGCCGCTACTGGTAAGTACCTCCCTTACCGCTCACGAGTTGGAAACGTTACCTTCCAACCAAAGCTTTACAGGTTTAACTTTTACGCCTAATGCGCAGTCGTTAAACTATGGTGACTTTTCATTTACGTATGCGCAAGGCTTGCCATTTCGAACGGCAGTTCAAGATTTGGATTCTCTTAAGTTTTCGTTTGGCATGCTTGAGGGGTTAGAGGCCCACGGAAGAATTGTCACTGATGATTACACCTCAAACTGTTTTTACGATTGTGGAGACATTCGTGATTTATCGATGTCTTTCAAATATCAGGTTCCTAACTTTTGGGGGGCGGAGAATCTAGACTTTGCTTTGGGTATTCAGGACTTGGGAGGGGCTGGTAACCAGTTCAGTACTAAATATGCGGTCGCGGACTACTCTTTCGACTTTGCTCCAGTTCGAGTGTCGGCAGGTTACGGGCTCTCTGATATCGAGTTGGGTGTGATGGACGGCCCATTCGGTGGTATTGAGTATCAACCATTGAGCTTTTTACAGGTCAGTGGTGAATACGATGCTGTGGAGTTCAACTCATCGGTGAAACTTTTTACCCCACAAGGCACACTGCCTTATGATGTGACAGCTTCGCTAAGTTATCAGCTATATTCAGGCCACAATACAGATGAGCAAAATATCTGGAACGCAGCACTTTCAGTACCGTTAGTCACCGGGTACACGCGTTCTCGCGATTACTCTCGCAATAATGTCACGTTGATGGAAAGGCTGTCTTTGGAGCAGAAGAAAGCCAAAGAGGCTTCTATCTCTGCTTTGGTGAGCACGCTTCGTAATGAAGGTTTTGTGAATATTCAAATCGGTCTGTTGAACCAAACGACGGTAGTTGCGCTAGAAAACCGTCGTTATAACCATAACCAGGTTGACGGTTTAGGTGTTGCGATAGGGATCATCTCTAGCCACCTAGGTCAAAATGCCGTATCAGAAGTGGGCGGTGAGTCGGAGCGCATTGAGCTAATTATGCTCGCAAACCAAAAGCCTGTTGTTAGTGTGCAAGCGAATTCGTCTTGTTATCAAAGTTTTATCAATGGTTCTGCTGCGTGCGAGGATATTAAGTTCACAACACGAGATTTAGCCGAGAAACTTGAGCTGGTTAATTGGAAAACAGAGCGCGTAAATAGCGGTGTACTAGACTCTCAACTTGTTTTTTCACCTATGGTTCGCCATGCCGTTGCGACAGAGTTTGGGGTCTATGACTACTCCTTTGCCATGTCGAGCAACTTATATACGTATCTTTGGCCTGGTGCCGCTGTCGATGTTCGCCATATTCTGCCGTTAGCAGAAAGTGACGATTATGAAAAATGGGGATACTTTGAGGATAGCGCGTACGAGAATGATATCGAGCGCGCAATGTTGCATCAATTCTTCCGTTTGCCTTATGTCGATATCGCGAACCAAGTATCCGTCGGTTTGGCGAAAACAGATTATATTGGCGCGAGAAGTGAATCAACATGGTTCTCTCAGTCCGGTGCGCATGCCTTTAGCTTAGAAATGAGTTATTTCCAGCATGTCGATGAGAAAGATGAAAATGGCTACGAGACTCTCGATCGTCAAACTTCGCTAGCTCGCTATACTTTCTCAATGCCTGAATGGGATTGGCAGTTTAACGCGACAGCGGGTGAGTTTTGGCGGGGTGATGTCGGTGCCAAGCTAACAACCTCTCATTGGTTTGAGGATATTGAGGTTTCCGCCACTTATCAGGTTACTAAGTACAAAGATACTGATGAAGAGCAGTTTGTGGCTGTTTCAGTCAAGCTACCATTAACACCTTGGCGCGATATGTCTCCTGGTTTGTTGCAGGTTAGAGGCAACGAGGCCTATGACTTTAATGTGATGACACGAGTAGGCAATGATGTGAATTACTTAAGTGATGGGCAAGGTGATGAGCTTATCATGGACAACAGCATGCTACGTCGTTACTTCAACCGTGGTCGCTATGGTAGTGATTACTTTGAAGAGAATAAGATTCGCTTACGTAATGCCTACCTGCGTTACCTATCAACTCAGTTAGACTAAACCCATAGAGTAATACGATGTGCAAAAAGCGGCCAATGAGCCGCTTTTTTATTTTCTAATGTATGAAGCTTAGGTTGCACAATATTGTTTCACTATCCAAAAATTAAAACTATTGATATTCTGATATAAGAACTAAAGATTAGGGTATTGGAATGAAAATAGCGGTTGCCGGTACGGGGTATGTCGGGCTCTCTAATGCGATGTTGTTAGCCCAAAACCACCAAGTTGTTGCACTTGATATTATAGAAAAAAAAGTTGAGCTGCTTAACAACAAATGCTCACCTATTGTAGATAAAGAAATTGAAGATTTTCTTTCTAATAGAAAACTAGACTTTACTGCTACCACGGATAAAGCGTTTGCCTACAAAGGGGCCGATTTTGTTGTTATAGCAACGCCAACGGATTATGACCCACAAACCAACTACTTTAATACTGCTTCTGTTGAAGCGGTAATTAAGGACGTGATGACCATTAATCCGAACGCAGTCATGGTGATTAAATCTACGGTACCTGTGGGCTACACTGCACGTATTAAGCAAGAGTTTGGTTGTGAAAACATTATTTTCTCGCCAGAGTTTCTTCGCGAAGGCAAAGCACTTTATGATAACTTGTATCCTTCTCGTATTATTGTTGGTGAGCGCAGTGCGCGTGCTGAGACATTCGCCAACCTTCTCGTTGAAGGAGCGATAAAAGAAGATATCCCAGTCCTGTTTACTGACTCTACAGAAGCAGAAGCGGTTAAGTTATTCTCAAATACTTACCTTGCGATGCGCGTAGCTTATTTCAATGAGCTAGACTCTTACGCTGAGGCACATAATCTTGATTCTCGCCAAATTATAGAAGGTGTTGGCTTGGACCCGCGTATAGGTAACCACTACAACAACCCTTCGTTTGGATATGGCGGTTATTGTCTGCCAAAAGATACCAAGCAACTTCGTGCAAACTATCAAGATGTCCCAAACAGTATTATTGGGGCCATAGTGGAAGCCAATCGAACTCGTAAAGACTTTATTGCTGAGTCTATTCTCAAACGAGAACCTAAAGTTGTTGGGATCTACCGTTTGATAATGAAAGCCGGCTCGGATAATTTCCGAGCTTCTTCAATCCAAGGCATCATGAAGCGCATTAAGGCAAAAGGTATTGAAGTCGTGGTGTATGAGCCAGTACTTCAGGAGGATGAATTCTTTAACTCACGTGTAATCAACGATCTGAATGAGTTTAAACAAAGTGCAGATGTGATTGTTTCTAACCGTATGGTTGAAGAACTTGCTGATGTTGCTGATAAGGTTTACACGCGAGACCTATTTGGTAGTGATTAGACTTTAGTTACGATGATCGTGTGTCAGCTAATACACAAACAAAAAGGGATGCGTGATGCATCCCTTTGTTATTTCTGCTTAATAAAAAGCGAAATTAAGCTTTAGCTGCTGCCGCTGCTTTAGCGATTGCTGCGAAGCTTTTCGCGTCTAGAGAAGCGCCGCCAACTAGAGCACCGTCGATGTCTGGTTGCGAGAAGTAAGCTTCAGCGTTTTCTGGCTTAACAGAACCACCGTATTGGATGATTACTTGTGCTGCAACTGCTTCGTCTTTCGCAGCGATAAGTGCGCGGATAGAAGCGTGGATGCGTTGTGCATCTTCAGCGGTTGCTGCTTTACCAGTACCGATAGCCCAGATTGGTTCGTAAGCGATGATTGCGCCGTTTAGAGCTTCAACACCGTAAGTGTCGATAACTGCGTTGATTTGGCGTGCACATACAGCTTCAGTTTCGCCAGCTTCGTTTTGCGCTTCAGATTCACCGATACAGAAAACAGGAGTTAGGCCGTTTTCTTTTAGGAAGTTGAATTTCTTCGCGATGAACTCGTCAGATTCGTTGTGGTATTCACGACGCTCTGAGTGACCGATGATGATGTGAGTAGCACCGAAATCTTTCAGCATTTCTGGAGACATATCGCCAGTGAACGCACCGCTGTTGTTTAGGTCAGTGTTTTGAGCTCCTAGGATGATCTTGTTACCGCCTTCAGCGATTACTCGCTCTGCTAGGTCGATGTAAAGTGCTGGTGGAGCGACTGCGACGTCAACACCTTCAACGCCTTCAAGCTCAGCGTTAAGACCAGTTAGCAGCTCAGTTACCATTGCTTTGCTGCCGTTTAGTTTCCAGTTACCCATCACTACAGGACGACGCATAGGAATATCTCCCTTATCTTTAATGTAAATAGTCAATTAATGTAAAAAATCTACGTAGGAATATAACAGAATAATGTGAACAGATCATGATTGGCGTCATGTCTTGTCCGGCTTTCTTTACTGATTCGACCAAGCATCGATCCTGTTATTTTTGTCAAAAGCAATCGATTGGTGATCACGTAGACAGAATGATAGTTCATTCCTCGGAAATTGCTGCTGAGATTGGTATTACTACGCGCTGGAATTAATTGTTGTAGAAAGGAATCAAAATGCCAAATCTCGTTTTAGAGTATTCAAACTCGGTGGAAGAACGTGTCAATGTTCAGGGGTTGCTGGAGGACTTACATCAAACGGCGTTAGAGAGTGGCCTTTTTGAACTCGCGTCAGTGAAGTCTAGAACGCTCAGGTGCCACAATTGGTTAATTGGGGAAGAGGGCGATAGCCTCGACTTTATCCATATCAACTTTGATTTGTTATCTGGCCGTTCCCAAGAGCAGAAGAGAGAACTGTCACGAGCCTTGATGGCGACTCTTCAAGAGCAAGCCAGTCACGTGCACAGCTTAACGGTCAACATCCGAGACATGGACGTAGACAGCTTCCAGAAGGTAGTGAATTAGGTTGAACCGAGTTTCTTGAGAGTAGCGGGCAGGGTTAAGCATCGTGAGATGCAAGGGAGCTGAAAGCTAATAGACCTTATCGAGCGTTTATCGTTGCTTGAGCTTAGTCTCGCTCTGCTTGTTATAACGGCGTTGTTGGCGCTTACACTGCAGGTGTACTTTCCAAACCATATCGACTCGGCTAATCTATAACCTTTCTATTTTGGGGTGAAATTTGATGTCGACTAAAGAGTTACTGTTTTCTTTTCAAGGACGTATAAACCGTAAAACCTACTGGATTTGGAACGTCATTTATTATGTCTCTATTCTAGGTTTTGGTGCTGGAATCAGTAAGCTATTTCCTACTTTCTCCTATTTACTTCTCCCCATTTTCTTGGTGATTTTGTTAATCCCTGATTTGGCGATCACCACCAAGCGTTGGCATGACCGCAACAAATCAATCTATTGGCTAGCACTGAATATTCCGCTGATTATCGGACGAATCGCTACGCCAATGACTAGCCCTGTTGCACAAGAGCCGTCGACACCGCAAATGTTCGTTGCATCCATTTCTCTGATTTGTGGTTTATGGATTCTAGTTGAATGTGGCTTCTTAAAAGGAACATCAGGACCAAACCAATATGGCCCTGAGCCGGAGTAATCGCTTTAAGTAACGTGCTCGCTGAAAGTAGATTCTTAGTCTCGCTGAGGCTCGCTAGAATGACGAACTCCTTTGATCTAGAGCTTGCTATAGTGACGGTCATTCTGAACAACGAGGTACGAGCGTGATTCAGAACCTATCGTCCGCTTGAGCAGTAGCTAAGGTGAGTGGGAAAGAATAGGAGTTTGCTGTTACTTGATTCTTAGTCTCGCTGGAGCTCGCTAGAATGACGAACTCCTTTGATCTAGAGCTTGCTATAGTGACGGTCATTCTGAACAACGAGGTACGAGCGTGATTCAGAATCTATCGTCCGCTTGAGCAGTAGCTAAGGTGAGTGGGAAAGAATAGGAGTTTGCTGTTACTTGATTCTTAGCCTCGCTGGAGCTAGCTAGAATGACGAGCTTTTTTGATCTAGAGCTTGCTATTGTACCCGTCATTCTGAACAACGAGGTACGAGCGTGATTCAGAATCTATCGTCCGCTTGAGCAGTGGCTAAGGTGAGAGGGAAAGAATAGGAGTTTGCTGTTACTTGATTCTTAGTCTCGCTGTAGCTCGCTAGAATGACGGACTCTTTTGATTTAGAGGCTGTTAAACCCACCGTCATCCTGAACAACGAGGTAAGAGTGTGATTAAGAATTTACCGTCCGGTTGAGCAGTGGCTAAGGTGAGAGAGCAAAAGAATAGGAGCTTGTTGTTACGCGATTCGTAGTCTCGCTAAGGCTCGCTAGAATGACGACTTTCTCTTATTAAATAGAACCGTCATTCTGAACAGCGAGGGACGAGTGTGATTCAGAATCTACGCACAGAGCGCTCCGAGTTTGAACTGAGCGATTGAATTACAATGGAAAAGTAACAGCGAATCATGAAGGAGAATGAATCATCGATAGGACACCTTGCGTTTATATCCTAACGTCAAACAACAACGCCGTTCTTTACATTGGTGTTACCAGTCAGCTGCCTCAAAGAATATGGCAGCATAAAAACGGAGTAGTTGAGGGATTTACCAAGAAATACAACGTTCATAAGCTCGTTTACTTTGAGTTATTCGAAGATATGGCAACTGCCATAACCCGAGAGAAGCAGCTCAAGCCGTGGAAGCGTAAATAGAAGTTAGACTTGGTAAGAGAAACGAATCCTAACTTTCTCGAGCTGTCTGCTGAGTATCAGTAAAACTCATCCCTATCTTTAAACGCATTTAAGCTAACCACATCCGCTTTTTGAGTCGGTGTCGTTTCCCCTTGTAGCGCCGCTCTGAACTTCACGACCTGTTTTTGTAATTCGTTCATCAATACCACATTGGTGTGATGAGGGTTTTTACACGTGCTGATGACCCTATCGATGTGGCTTTGCTGAGCCCACAGTCTTTCTTGCATATTTTCTGATGCGCTTTCGATCATCTCTTTTGCCATTTCATGACGAAATTGCTCAAAAGCTTCTGGATCTCGCTCTGCCATTCGAACCATTTCATCGAATGGCGGAAGCGTTTGAGAAGAGTAGTGACGTAGAGTAGACATCGATGCTCTCCAAATCCTTATGGAAATTGCCTTTAGTTACTAAAAGCCTATACCACTAGAAAGAGGTGAGAGGATGAATTCTTCAGCCGTCTCACTTATAAGAGAAGCTTTCAAGCTTGAGATTGAATAAGTGCGACATGTCGATGTTGGGTTGTGGTGGTTACTGCAGTTGTTGGATGCGGTAAACGCAGCGTCGTTGGCCGCTAATGATGTGTTCGGTACGCTCTACTTTGGTGTCACGTCCAAGTAAAGACTGAAAGACACTTAATTCTGATTGGCACAAGCTTGGGCAGCGAGTTGCGGCTTTACAAATCGGGCAGTGATTTTCGATCAAGATAAATCCGTTCTCATCTTGCTCAAGCTCTGCCATATAGCCTTCTTGCTCTCTTAATGTGACGAGTGTTTCTAGTTTGCTTTGCAGAGAGTCGCATTGCTCAAGATGCTGCCGATAACTTTGTAATGTGAGTTTTTCCCTTTCTGATGTGACTTTTTCCAGTCCATCTTTGCCAAAGATATGTTCGACAGCTTCTATAAATTGAATGGTCAACTCACCGTGACGATCAGCAAATTGCTCATGACCTTTTTGAGTGAGAGACCAATGGCGAGCGGGGCGACCCACTTTGACTTTGACGTCATGAATAGACAGGATGCCATCATCTTCTAAACTCTGCAGGTGCTGACGAGCCCCCATGGTTGTCATACCTAGCTCAGAAGAGAGTTGTTTTGCAGTGACGGAACCATCACGCTTAACGATTTGCAATATCCTATCTACGGTCTTCATATACCCACCATTTATACGTCAGTACATATTATGCGCGATAGGGTTAGTAAAGAAAAGTGTTGACTTAATTTGAGTGTGGATTTGTAAGGGCTATGTTCATATGAGCCAATATACGTCGTCATTCTGAACAGCGAGGAACGAGGTGATTCAGAATCTATCGTCCGATTGTGCAGCGGTTAAGGCGAGCAGGAAAGAATAGGAGCTTGTTGCTACTAGATTCTTAGTCTCGCTGGAGCTCGCTAGAATGACGAGCTCTTTTTATTTAGAGCTTATTAAAGTCACCGTCATTCTGAACAACGAGAAACGAGTGTGATTCAGAATCTATTGCTTGGTTGTGCGGAAAGAAAGGCTCACACTCAGATTGAGCGAGAGCCTCACACAATGCTTAAAGAATAATATCACGCACTTCTGGATCTTTACGATCTAGGTAGTGAGTCGACTTAATGCGACGAATAGTACGGCATCGACCACGCACGAGAAGCGTTTCTGTGGTTGCGATATTGCCTTGGCGAGAGATGCCTTCTAGTAAGTCACCTTTAGTGATGCCTGTTGCTGAGAATACCACGTTGTCGCTGCGTGCCATGTCTTCCATTTTGAGGACAACATTCGCTTTTACGCCCATTTCATCGCAGCGTTTTAGTTCGTCTGCGCCGTAAATGCGGTTTTCTTCAGTATCGCCTTTTACTTCGTGACGCGGAAGTAAACGACCGTGCATGTCACCGTCTAGCGCTCGAATCACCGCGGCTGAGACGACCCCTTCTGGCGCGCCGCCAATACAGTACATCATGTCCACTTCACTGTCTGGCATACAAGTCAGAATAGAGGCAGCCACGTCACCATCAGGCACCGCAAAGACACGTACGCCCATTGCTTGCATTTCTGCAATAACGTCATCGTGGCGAGGTTTCGCAAGGGTAATAACGACTAAGGTATCAAGTGGTTTGTTCAGGGCTTTTGCTACGTTCTCTAGGTTCTCTTTTAACGGCTTTTCTAAGTCAATCACGCCTTTTGCACCAGGGCCAGCAACCAGTTTTTCCATGTACATATCTGGCGCTTTAAGAAAGCTGCCTTTCTCACCTGCGGCAAGTACGGCTAGTGCGTTTGATTGTCCCATTGCCGTCATACGCGTCCCTTCAATCGGGTCGACTGCAATATCTACTTCATCACCACCAATACCCACTTGCTCACCAATGTATAGCATTGGCGCATCATCGATTTCACCCTCACCAATGACAATTTCACCACTGATATCTGTTTTGTTCAGTAGGGTGCGCATAACTTCAACAGCTGCGCCATCGGCTGCATTTTTATCGCCACGGCCAAGCCATTTGTAACCAGCCAAAGCTGCACCTTCAGTCACACGGGAAAATGCCATTGCTAAATCGCGTTTCATGATGTCTCCAAGTAAGCAAGAGGGAAGAAGAATTTGCGCGGCGATTCTATCACAACGTAGGGTAAACGTTTGCCTTTTTGCGGAGCTTTTACTTTATCTAACTTGAATTTGATCAATACTTAGGGCGATTTTCAGCGTGGCGGGAGGCAAAATCCTTGCTCAAAAATGCTTCGGCGATAAGAAAAGTCAGCGTTTAGTGAGATTGCGCCGATTTTTTGACCGAATGATGCGAAATATCGAATATAGTGAGTGTTTCTCATCGCGACGCTGAGTAGAATGAACCTTATATAGGTTAGGTGTGCATCAATCTCGCACATCGTCCCAACGGAATAACATAGGTAGGCCAAGATGTCTTTTGAAGTACTAGAACAACTAGAATCTAAAATTCAAACTGCAGTTGACACAATCACTCTTCTTCAGATGGAAGTCGAAGAGCTGAAAGAAGATAAAGCAAAACTTGCGGAAGAAGCGAACGAGCTTCGCTCTCAACGAGAAGAGCTAGAGCAAAAAGCACAACAAGCACAGCAAGAGCACGCACAATGGCAAGAGCGCATTCGTGCACTACTTGGCAAAATGGACGAAGTGGAATAATCCGGCTTCTTCATTCCAAATTAAAAACACCCGCGTTAAGCGGGTGTTTGTGTTTTGGGCAAGTTGAAAATCGTTAGGACAAGCTCGATGCTGATAGCCAAGACAAGGTCCTATAACTTAGGTACCTAAGACCTGTTATTCTTCTTCATCCAACTCTAAATCAATATTCAATGGCTCAGGCGACAGGATGATCCCAGTGCTATCAGCATAAATATAATCTTCAGGTAAGAAGCTGACGCCGCCAAAGTTGACTGGTACATCTAATTCGCCGATACCCTGGCTGGTCGCTCCAACAGGAATAGAAGCGAGGGCTTGAATGCCTAAGTTCATATCTTCAAGTTCATCTACTTCACGAACACAGCCGTAAACGACAATGCCTTCCCACTCGTTTTCTTCCGCAATAGTTGCGATTTCTGCATCGATAAGGGCTTTACGTAGGGAACCGCCACCGTCAATTAACAAAACGCGACCAAGTCCATCTTGCTCTAATGTCTCGCGGATCAACGAATTATCTTCAAAACACTTGATGGTGGTGATTTGCCCGGCAAATGAAGCGCGACCGCCAAAATTACTGAACATTGGTTCAACCACATCTACCTGATCGAGGTAGATATCACAGAGTGCTGAGGTATTGTATTCCATAGCGTACCTTTCTAAACAGAAATTGGTTGTCTTTGAGTATATCTAGGCATTAAGTCAATGCAATGACAATCCTTTTTTAACTTACTAGAGTTTGAGCTACCACAATTGTTGCAAACAAAACGTTGGTGACTAAAGAACATTTCACGATGACTGGCATCATTGGTGCTATCTGAGCGGGCTTTTGTGTATGCCAAACCGCTTTACCATGATCGGCCACGAAATAAATACTAAGTAAAAATGGCAAGCTAATCCAAACGGGTTTGTCTTGAATTAACAAGTAAGCCGCAAAGGCAAGAATAGCGCCGCCAAGTAAAACAAAGTGGTACTGCTTGGCTTTGCGTTGACCCAAACGCACTGCGACCGTGCGTTTACCACACTCTCGGTCGTTCTCGATATCACGCATATTGTTGATGTTGAGTACTGCAACGGCGAGTAAACCGCAGCCTAGAGCAGGTAAGAATAGCGTGGTATCTACGTGACCAGTATGCAAGAAATAGGTACCGGATACGCCGAGTAAACCAAAAAACAAGAAAACTGAAATATCGCCAAGCCCCACGTAACCGTATGGTTTGCTACCCATGGTGTAAGCAATCGCCGCGAGGATGGCTAAAATTCCCAGCCCGATAAACGTCACAATGCTTTCCAGTGAGCTTAGTGAATAGAAAACTAACACTAAGCCAGAAATAGCGGTCAGAACGATGTTAAAGATAATTGCCTGTTTCATCTGTTTCGCACTTACTGCGCCAGACTGCATCGCTCGTAATGGGCCAAGGCGTTTGTCGTTATCTGTACCTTGAACGGCATCACCATAGTCGTTCGCCAGGTTGGATAGAATTTGCAGCAACGTCGCGGTTACGAAAGCCATGATGGCAATTGTCAGTGAAAAATGACCCGCCGAGTAGGCGAGTACGCTACCCGTTAAGATAGAGACTAACGCCAGAGGTAGTGTTTTTGGGCGAGCGGCTTCAAGCCAGATCTGTAAAGATTGTTTCATGGAAATTTCGTGCTAGTAACCAATGTGCCCAGTATAAGCACAAAGAGGCAGATACGCTATTGACCTAAAACAACTCAACTAAAAGTCAAAGGGTGAAGGAGAAGGAAAGCAGTTTCGATATTTGAGGCGATAAAATAGCACTCTTTTTGGAAAGTGAAGGTGCGGAGAACGCTGCTATTAGATTCTTAGTCTCGCTGGAGCTCGCTAGAATGACGAGATCTTTTGATTTAGCTGTTGTCAAAGTAACCGCCATTCTGAACAACGAGGAACGAGTGTGATTCAGAATCAATCGTCCGATTGTGCGGTGGTTAAGGTGAGCTGGAAAGAATAGGGTGTGCTGCTACTAGATTCTTAGTCTCGCTTGAGCTCGCTAGAATGACGAGTTCTTTCGATTTAGAGTTTATTAAAGTCACCGTCATTCTGAACAGCGAGGAACGAGTGTGAGTCAGAATCTATCGTCCGGTTGTGCAGTGGTGAAGGTGAGTTGGAAAGAATAGGCGTCTGCTGTTAGCAGATTCTTAGTCTCGCTTGAGCTCGCTAGAATGGCCAGACCTATTGATTTAGGTGTTGTCACAGTAATCGTCATTCTAAACAAAAAGCCCAGAAACAAGGTTCTGGGCTTTGGTGGGATAGATTGCGCTTAAAGAATAAAGCGGCTTAGATCTTCATCTTCAATCGTGTCGCCTAGGCGCTCTTTCACATAAGCGGCATCGATAACAAACTTCGCGCCAGATTGCTCCGCTGCGTCGTAAGAGATTTCATCCATTAAGCGTTCCATAACGGTGTGTAAGCGACGAGCACCGATGTTTTCTGTGCTTTCGTTGACCGTCCATGCCGCTTCCGCGATTTGCGTGATGCCATCTTCTGTGAACTCGATGTCCACATCTTCCGTTTTCATCAACGCAACGTACTGCTCTGTTAGAGAGGCTTTTGGCTCTGTCAGAATGCGTTTGAAGTCGTTGCTGCTTAGTGCTTCTAGCTCAACGCGAATTGGTAGACGACCTTGCAATTCTGGGATCAAGTCAGATGGTTTTGCCACTTGGAATGCACCAGATGCAACAAACAGAATGTGGTCTGTTTTTACCATGCCGTGCTTGGTTGATACCGTGCTGCCTTCAATCAATGGAAGCAGGTCGCGCTGAACACCTTCGCGTGAAACGTCTGGGCCTGAGCTCTCACCGCGTTTACAGATCTTGTCGATCTCATCGATAAATACGATGCCGTTGTTTTCAACGTTGAAAATCGCTGCTTCTTTTAGCTCTTCTTGGTTAACCAGTTTCGCCGCTTCTTCTTCCGCTAACGCTTTCATTGCGTCTTTGATTTTCAGCTTTCGCTTTTTCTTAGTATCGCCAGCTAGGTTTTGGAACATGCCTTGCAGCTGGTTGGTCATCTCTTCCATACCTGGGGGCGCCATGATCTCTACGCCCATTTGTGGTGCCGCTACGTCGATTTCAATTTCTTTATCGTCTAGTTGGCCTTCACGCAATTTTTTACGGAAAATCTGGCGAGTGTGAGAAGACTCTTCCGTTTGCTCTGCTTGACCCCAGCTATCACGTGCTGGTGGCAGTAGCGCATCAAGAATGCGTTCTTCCGCTTGCTCTTCAGCGCGGAATTTTACTTTTTCCATCGCTTGTTGATGCGTCATTTTTACCGCGACATCAGTCAGGTCACGGATGATGGTTTCAACTTCTTTACCAACGTAACCCACTTCTGTGAATTTTGTTGCTTCAACTTTGATGAATGGTGCATTTGCCAGTTTTGCTAGGCGGCGTGCGATTTCAGTCTTACCAACACCAGTAGGACCAATCATCAAAATGTTTTTTGGCGTCACTTCGGCACGCAAGCTTTCTTCAAGCTGCATACGGCGCCAGCGGTTACGAAGTGCAATCGCAACCGAACGCTTGGCTTTTTCTTGACCGATAATGTGGCGGTTCAATTCATGAACGATTTCGCGAGGCGTCATTTCAGACATATTCTTTCCTTACTTCGTTACGATTACGCGGTTGGTTTTTCAGGCTCTATTGTTGAGTCTAGCTCTTCTACCGTGTGGTGATGGTTAGTGAAGACACAAATATCACCCGCGATATTGAGGGCTTTTTCCGCGATCTCACGAGCATCTAGATCTGTGTTTTCTAGTAGGGCGGTTGCTGCAGCTTGTGCGTAAGCACCACCAGAGCCAATCGCAATCAGGTCGTGTTCTGGCTGTACGACATCACCATTACCGGTAATGATTAACGATGCGGTTTCGTCGGCAACGGCAAGCAAGGCTTCGAGCTTGCGCAGAGCACGATCGCTACGCCAGTCTTTGGCTAGCTCAACCGCAGCCTTAGTTAGGTGGCCTTGGTGCATTTGCAGCTTGCTTTCGAAGCGCTCAAAAAGGGTGAAGGCATCCGCAGTACCGCCGGCAAAGCCCGCTAGTACTTGGTTGTTGTATAGGCGGCGAACTTTGCGCGCATTACCTTTCATTACAGTATTGCCTAGAGATACTTGGCCATCACCCGCGATGACGACTTTATTATTTCGACGTACAGATACAATGGTAGTCACAGTCGACCTCTTGATTATTTCTCTTTGGATTTAATTCAGTATATGGGGGAGGGGAAATGGGGATTCAAGGGGGCAAAAAGAAAGGCCCTAGGATCTTAGCTCCTAGGGCCTGAGTTTAAAGATTTTCTTTCCAAATCGCACATGGCTCGATTTTCGCGCGTTGCAGTTTATGACGGTCACGTTCTGCATCACGTTTGAACTTATACGGACCTAGCACCACGCGATACCATGAACTGCCTTCTTTCTTACGAATCTTGCTCGACATCCCTTGGAACGCGATTGCAATCTTGCGCTCTTCTGCTTGCGTCTGGGTTTTATAAGCGCCACATTGCATAATGTAAGGAATCTTAGAAACTTCAATTTCTTTGGCCACAACTTCAACTTCACGTTTCGGTAGTGACTCGACATATTCCCACTTTTCTTCTGGTGGTGGCGGCAAATCTTTTTTCGGCTTTGGTTTGCTCACAGTGGTTGTTGGCTGTTTCACGACAGGTGGTTTTGGTTCTGGGTCGCTACTCAAAAGGTAAAGGCCATAGCCAAAACCGCCCACAAGCAAGATAGCGAGCAGGCCACTACGCCAAGGTTTTTTTCTTCTCGGCGGTTGTTTTTTTGTCGACTTTTTTGGGGCACCTCGCCCCCGTCTTACATAATCTCTATTTGCCACGGTTATTTCTGGTCATCAAGGATTCTTGCAAATATGTTAATCCAGAACGAGTTGAGAAAACACCCTATTGATAGAATCTTGATAGCTAAAGCGCGACAACGTCGGAGTGTGTTTCCGTTCGAGCTTATATTTGTGCGGGATAAACAAAAAGCAGATGGGGTAAATAAAAAGCGGCGCCTTAGCACCGCTTTGGGTATGGATACTTAATTTTTAGGTTAAGGGCGTTGTGGTGGCGCTGCACTTCCGCGAATGACGAGGTTAGTTTCAAGTAGGCGCGAGCCTGAATGCACGTCGTGTCCTTTTAACATCTCAAGCATCATTAGCATCGCTTGTCGACCAATCTCATAGCGAGGCTGAGAGATAGTGGTCAACGGTGGATCGCAGTACTGAGCGAAGTTAATGTCATCAAAGCCCACAACAGAGAGATCTTGCGGTACTCGTAAGCCAAGCTTTTTCGCTTCTTGAATTGCGCCGATGGCCATTGTGTCACAGTGACAGAAAATAGCCGTTGGTGGCTCAGGCAATTCGAGCAGTTTACGAACGGCTTTTGCTCCGCCATCAAAAGAGAACTCAGTAATGACACTATATTGAGGATCTTTATTGATGCCTGCACGGCGCAAGGCTTGTTGATAACCTTGCTGGCGGAACTGACACAATATTGCCGTATCTGGCCCCGAGATTTGCGCGATGCGTTTATGACCTAGTTGGGTTAGGTAATTCACCGCTTCAAATGCTGAGGTCAGGTTGTCAATATGTACTGTCGGAAGTTCTAACTCTGGCGCAAACTCACACGCCATTACCATCGGAGGTAAGTTCTTTTGTTCTGGCTTACTGACATCGAACGGTAGATCTGTGCCAAGCAGTAGCATTCCATCCGCCTGCTTAGTAAATACGAGGTTAACGAAAGAACTTTCGCGTTTCTTCTGTTGTCCGCTATCGCCCAGCAGGACTAGATAGCCATGTTCCATGGCAGCATCTTCAATGCCGCGAATAATTTCAGAAAAATAAGGATCACAGATGTCGGGAACGATAGTGACAATGGTTTTTGATTCGTTTCTACGTAAGTTACGCGCTAATGAGTTTGGAGAATAACCCGCTTCAAGTACGGCATCTTCTACTCTTTTTCTCGTTGAAGAAGAGACCTTCTCTGGGTTCATTAATGCTCGAGATACCGTAGCCGTAGACACTCCCGCAAGCTGGGCAACATCCTTCATTGTCGCCATAGTTTTTAACCTCTCGTTTATTTTTTGCCAAGATGACGTTATTCCGGTTTGAAATCATAGTAATCACGCTGAGTTAGAGCAGCGTTTGCTCTTCGCTCAGTTCGTGTTAACAAGTGGAAAAATGGATTCTTCACTGCGACATCAATTTGTGGGAATAGTCATTGTTTTAATCTAAGCCTGTGCGAACAAGTCACTTTAGACTTTTCTAATTTGGATAGTCTATTCATTTCTAAAGTGAAAGTTACGGTCTGTTTAACAAAAATTGCAATCCCGTCGTGATGCTCGTCACATTAAATGGTAATTCATTACATAGTTAAACGTTTGCTAGCTGAGATCTTGTGGCTCTATGTCTAAATTCCAGCGAACTTTCTTGGCATTTGGCAACAACTCAATAGCAGGTTTGGCACTGGTTAATAACTTTTGCATCAATGAACGATGCTGGGTTTGAAGTAACAGCTGCCAGCGGTATTTACCAGCCCGCTTGGCCAAAGGTGAAGGAGTGGGGCCTAACACCATGCAGGAATCATCGAACAGAGGGTGTGATTCTAACGTAAAGCGAACCTGACGCAGGAAGTCTTCAACTACCTCACTTTGGTTTGCTTCTGCTTTAAACAGAGTCAAGAAACTATAAGGCGGAAGCTGAGCCAGTTTGCGTTCTTCCAGAGCTGTCATAGCAAAGTGACGATAGTCTTTTTGAAGTAGGGCTTGCAGCAAGCTGTGCTCAGGATGGTGAGTTTGCAGGATCACTTCGCCAGGTTTACTTGCTCGGCCAGCACGACCTGCGACCTGAATAAACAGCTGAGCTAATCGCTCCGAAGCGCGAAAATCACTACTATACAAAGAGCCATCAACATCCAAAAGAGCTACGAGCGTTACATTTGGAAAGTGGTGCCCCTTAGCCAGCATTTGAGTGCCTATCAGTATTTGGTATTCACCTTTACGAATCGACTCAAGGGCATCTTCCAAGCTACCTTTGCGACGTGTGCTGTCTCTGTCGATGCGAATGGCTTTGTATTCTGGAAACAACTGAGCCAATTGTTGTTCGAGCTGTTCCGTTCCTACGCCGACGGTAACCAGTTGAGTTGAACCACACCCCTGACACTGATGAATGACAGGTTGTTGTGAACCACAGTGATGGCAGCGTATTTCGTTGCTGTAATGGTGGAACGTATAGTACGCATCACAGCGTTTACATTCTGCAATCCAACCACATTCATGGCACATCAAAGCGGGCGAGAAACCTCGGCGGTTAAGAAACAACATAACCTGATTGCCCATTTTTAAGTGTTTGCGCATTTCGGCAATCAGTTGGGCGGATAAGCCACTTTCTAAATACTGACCTTTTACATCTAACACTTTATTGGTGGTTGGTACGGCAGAGCCAGCTCGTTGGGTGAGTGTTAAATGGTGATATTTACCAGACAGTGCATTATGTAGGGTTTCTAACGCTGGCGTCGCTGAGCCAAGGACAATCGGCACTTGCTCTTTATGGGCGCGCATGACAGCAACATCACGAGCGTGGTAACGCAAGCTGTCTTGTTGCTTATAAGAGGAGTCATGCTCTTCATCAACGATAATAATCCCCAAATCAGCAAAAGGTGTCAGTAGGGCTGAGCGCGTACCAATGATGATCCCCGCGGCTTTATCGCGAGCCGATAACCAGGCGTTCAAACGCTCTGTTTCATTCAAACCGGAATGAATCACATCTACCGGGACATTAAATCGATGCTTAAAGCGGTTGATGGTTTGGGGCGTTAGACCGATCTCTGGTACTAAAACTAATGCTTGTTTCCCTTGCTCTAGAACGGGCTTGATAAGGTTTAAGTAAACTTCGGTTTTACCGGATCCCGTGACCCCTTCTAATAAATAGCAAGCAAAGCCCGTTTGGCTATTTACGCTGGCAATCGCGAGTGCTTGTTCGTGGTTAAGCTTTGGTTTCTCTACCGCACACTCTACATTTTGACTCCATTTCGTAATAACCGGCTTTTTCTCGATGCGCTCGACCCAACCTTTTTCTTCGAGGTTTTTTAAGATGGTTGAGTTTACTTCTTGATCCAAGAGCTCTTGATGCGAGGTTGGGCCGTTGACCATCATTTGGAGTGCACGCTGTTGTTTTATTGCACGTCCAAGCCCTTGCATGAGCTTATTTCTTCCTGCTTCTGTCAGTTGCCATTCTTGTAGCGTTGCAAAGTCAGCCGGCTTGCCTTTCCTCAGCGCGGCAGGCATTGCATTGTGTAGAGTGTCACCTAGAGGGTACTGATAGAACTGGCTGCACCAATTTAGGAGAGAATAAAGCGTCTCTGGCCATATCGGTTGGGAGTCTAATACCGCTTTGATTGGCTTAAGTTGATCTTTAGGAAAGTCGGAGTCGTTCACCATTGCGGTGACGATGCCGACTAAGGTTTGGCGTCCAAAAGGTACGGAAACGCGTCCACCAATGATCGGAAACAGGTGCCCCGGAATGGCGTAATCAAATTGTTTGTCGAGCGGAACGGGTAATGCCACTCTAGCAATGGTTGGACGCATAAATTCTTAGCTATTAAAAAGAGGGAAAGGAAATGAGAGTCTATTAAAATCGGTATGGAAATTCGAGTAAAGCTATGTGATTCAGCGTGAATCGTGCCTCTATGATTAGTCTGGCTAAAAAAGTGGCGAAAAAGTTGCCAAATGTGTTGATCCGAGCAATGTGATTCTTTACTATATCGCGCCTTGAGATATGGCTTCGGCAATTAGTTGATGCGGTATCCCATTTTATTATTAATTGCGTGTGGTGTGCGGCTTAGATTCGTATAGCGACACGGCCTACTATTGAGGTTATCCCATGAAAGCTGGTATCCACCCAGAATACAAAGCAGTAAAAGCGACTTGTTCTTGCGGCAACTCTTTTGAGTTCAACTCTACTCTAGGTAAAGAGTCTATCCACCTAGACGTATGTGACAAGTGTCACCCATTCTACACTGGTAAGCAACGTATCGTTGATACAGGCGGCCGTGTTGATCGCTTCAACAAGCGTTTCGGTGCACTATCAAGCGGTAAGAAATAATAGCAGCCGCTATTACGATTACAGTTTAGAAAAGGACGCTTCGGCGTCCTTTTTGTTTAATGGCTACCAAGCGAAGAGGGATGTATAGGGTTTGGAATATTCCCGATTATTTTTCACTCAGCGCTTGCAACCTAAAGTGTGATCTGTATAATGCAGCGCACTGGTTAAGCCAGTTGTGAACCAATGAGCAGTGAGGAGCGAGCAAATCTAAGGATTTGCGAGGTAATGTATACTCAGCTTATGTTCGCGGTTAATACAATTAGCTATCTTTTCTTCGGAAAAACTATCCTCAAAGGTGACTTTGGCATATAGGGATAGTTAATCGAAAATTAACTGACAATGCGTCCTAATCTTGGATGCTACGGTTTCACATAAATCAATCGGCATTCTCTCGTCTTGACGAGTTTGAGTGGCGATATTGTTTGTGTAATTTATTAAATTTGGAGCTCTGTCTCATGCAGAACCAACGTATCCGTATCCGCCTAAAAGCTTTCGATTACAAACTAATCGATGCTTCTACAGCGGAAATCGTTGAAACAGCTAAGCGCACTGGCGCACAGGTTCGTGGTCCAATCCCACTGCCAACTCGTAAAGAGCGTTTCACAGTTCTTATCTCTCCACACGTTAACAAGAAAGCACGTGACCAGTACGAAATCCGTACTCACAAGCGTCTAATCGACATCGTTGAGCCAACAGACAAGACTGTTGATGCTCTAATGCGTCTAGACCTTGCTGCGGGCGTTGACGTTCAAATTAGCCTAGGTTAAGGGAGATTAGAAGTATGATTGGTCTAATCGGTCGTAAAGTGGGCATGACCCGCGTATTTACTGAAGAAGGCGTTTCTATCCCAGTAACTGTTGTTGAGGTTGAAGCTAACCGTGTTTCTCAAGTGAAAACTCTTGAAACTGACGGCTACGCAGCAATCCAGGTTACAGCTGGTTCTAAGAAAGCTAACCGCGTAAACAAAGCTGAAGCAGGTCACTTTGCTAAAGCTGGCGTTGAAGCTGGTCGCGGTCTTTGGGAATTCCGTTTAGAAAACGGCGAAGAGTTCGAAGTTGGTTCAGAACTAACTGTTGAACTATTCAACGAAACTAAGAAAGTAGACGTTACTGGTACATCTAAGGGTAAAGGTTTCCAAGGCGCTGTTAAGCGTTGGAACTTCCGTACTCAAGATATGACTCACGGTAACTCATTGTCTCACCGTGCTCCTGGTTCTATCGGTCAATGTCAGACTCCAGGTCGCGTATTTAAAGGCAAGAAAATGGCAGGTCACATGGGTGCTGAGCGTGTAACGACTCAAAACCTAGAGATCGTACGTGTTGACGCTGAGCGCAACCTGCTTCTTATTAAAGGTGCAGTCCCAGGCGCAACTGGCGGCAACGTGATCGTTAAACCAGCTGTTAAAGCATAACGTCTCAGGAGTAAGTAATGGAACTAATGGTTAAAGGTGCCGATGCACTAACTGTTTCCGAAACTACTTTCGGACGTGAGTTTAACGAAGCTCTTGTACACCAAGTAGTTGTTGCGTACGCAGCAGGTGCTCGTCAAGGTACTCGTGCTCAAAAAACACGTTCAGAAGTTTCTGGCGGTGGCGCTAAGCCATGGCGTCAAAAAGGTACTGGCCGTGCGCGTGCTGGTACAATCCGTAGCCCAATCTGGCGTACAGGTGGTGTTACTTTTGCTGCGAAACCACAAGATCACAGCCAAAAAGTAAACAAAAAAATGTACCGTGGTGCTATGAAGAGCATTCTTTCTGAGCTTGTTCGTCAAGAGCGTCTAATCGTTGTTGATAACTTCTCAGTTGAAGCACCAAAGACTAAAGAGCTAGTTGCTAAGCTTAAAGAGCTTGAGCTAACTGACGCTCTAATCGTGACTAGCGAAGTAGATGAGAATCTATTCCTAGCTGCTCGTAACCTATACAAAGTTGACGCACGTGATGTTGCTGGTATCGATCCAGTATCTCTAATCGCGTTTGACAAAGTTGTAATGACTGCAGAAGCAGTTAAGCAAGTAGAGGAAATGCTAGCATGATCACTGAAGAGCGTATCCTAAAAGTTCTACGTGCACCGCACATCTCTGAAAAAGCAACTATGGCAGCTGAGAAAGCGAACACTATCGTTTTCAAAGTAGCTAAAGATGCGACTAAAAAAGAGATCAAAGCAGCTGTAGAAAAGCTATTTGAAGTTGAAGTTAAGTCTGTAAATACTCTTATCACTAAGGGTAAGACCAAACGTCAAGGTCTACGCCAAGGTCGCCGCAGCGACGTTAAGAAAGCGTACGTTACTTTGAAAGAAGGTCAAGATCTTGACTTCGTTGGCGGCGCGGAATAACAGGAGTAGTTAAAAATGGCTATTGTTAAATGTAAGCCGACTTCCCCTGGTCGTCGTCACGTTGTTAAAGTTGTTAACGCTGACCTACACAAGGGCAAGCCATACGCACCTCTTCTAGAGAAAAACTCTAAGAACGGTGGTCGTAACAACAAGGGTCGTATCACAGTACGTCACATCGGCGGTGGTCACAAGCACCACTACCGTGTAGTTGACTTCAAACGTACTAAAGATGGTATTCCAGCGACAGTTGAGCGTCTTGAATACGATCCAAACCGTAGCGCAAACATTGCTCTAGTTCTTTACAAAGACGGTGAGCGTCGCTACATCCTAGCACCTAAAGGTGTTGTAGCTGGTGATGTTATTCAGTCTGGTGTTGATGCACCAATCAAAGCTGGTAACACTCTACCAATGCGTAATATCCCAGTAGGTTCAACAGTACATAACGTTGAACTTAAGCCTGGTAAAGGTGGTCAGCTAGCTCGTTCGGCTGGTGCTTACGCTCAAATCGTTGCTCGCGACGGTGCGTACGTAACTATCCGTCTACGTTCTGGCGAGATGCGCAAAGTTCTTTCTGAAGGCCGTGCAACAATCGGTGAAGTTGGTAACTCTGAGCACATGCTACGTGAACTTGGTAAAGCAGGTGCATCACGTCATCGCGGTATCCGTCCAACGGTTCGTGGTGTTGTAATGAACCCGATTGACCACCCACACGGTGGTGGTGAAGGTCGTACATCTGGCGGTCGTCACCCAGTATCTCCTTGGGGTATGCCTACTAAAGGCTTCAAGACTCGTAAGAACAAACGCACTGACAAGTACATCGTACGTCGTCGTAACAAGTAATCTATATAAAGAGGAATCGCCATGCCACGTTCTCTCAAGAAAGGTCCTTTTATTGACCTACACTTGCTGAAGAAGGTAGAGAAAGCGGTGGAAAGCGGAGACAAAAAGCCTATTAAGACTTGGTCCCGTCGTTCAATGATCATCCCTACGATGATCGGTTTGACCATCGCTGTCCATAATGGTCGTCAGCACGTACCAGTATTTGTAACTGATGAAATGATCGGTCACAAACTGGGTGAATTCGCACCAACACGTACTTACCGCGGTCACGCTGCGGATAAGAAAGCTAAGAAGCGCTAAGGAGTAAATAATGGAAGCAATTGCTAAACATAACTTTGCTCGCATTTCGCCTCAGAAAGCTCGCTTAGTTGCGGATCTAATCCGTGGTAAATCTGTTGACCAAGCTCTAGAAATCCTAACGTTCAGCAACAAAAAAGCTGCTGCACTAGTTAAGAAAGTTCTAGAGTCTGCTATCGCTAACGCGGAGCACAACGAAGGTGCAGATATTGACGATCTGAATGTCGCAAAAATCTTTGTAGATGAAGGCCCAACCATGAAGCGTATTATGCCTCGTGCTAAAGGTCGTGCGGATCGTATCTTGAAGCGTTCAAGCCACATCACTGTTGTTGTAGCAGATCGCTAGAGACTAGGAGAGTAAGCAATGGGTCAAAAAGTACATCCAAATGGTATTCGTCTAGGCATCGTTAAGCCTTGGAATGCTACATGGTTTGCTAACACCAAAGATTTCGCTGACAACCTAGACGGCGACTTCAAGGTACGTCAGTTCCTTACAAGTGAACTGAAAAAAGCGTCTCTATCACGTATCGTTATCGAGCGTCCTGCTAAGAGCATCCGTGTGACTATTCACACTGCTCGTCCAGGCGTTGTTATCGGTAAGAAAGGTGAAGACGTTGAGAAGCTACGCGCAGCTGTAGCTAAAATTGCAGGTGTACCAGCGCAAATTAACATCGCTGAAGTACGTAAGCCTGAACTAGATGCGCAACTTGTTGGTGACAGCATCGCGTCTCAGCTAGAGCGTCGTGTTATGTTCCGTCGTGCTATGAAGCGCGCAGTACAAAACGCAATGCGCCTAGGCGCTAAAGGTATCAAAGTGGAAGTAAGCGGTCGTCTAGGCGGCGCTGAAATCGCACGTTCAGAGTGGTACCGTGAAGGCCGTGTGCCTCTACACACTCTTCGTGCTGACATTGATTACGCAACTTCTTCGGCTCACACTCAATACGGTGTGATCGGCATTAAAACTTGGATCTTCAAAGGTGAAATCCTAGGTGGTATGCCAGCAGCTAACGCTGTAGAGCCTAAAGGCGACAAGCCTAAGAAGCAGCGTAAAGGCCGTAAGTAAGGAGTCGACAGATGCTACAACCTAAACGTACTAAGTTCCGTAAGGTTCAGACTGGTCGTAACCGTGGTCTAGCTAAAGGTACTGATGTAAGCTTCGGCGAATTCGGTCTTAAAGCTGTTGGCCGTGGTCGTCTAACTGCTCGTCAAATCGAAGCGGCACGTCGTGCAATGACACGTCACGTTAAGCGTCAAGGTAAAATCTGGATCCGTGTGTTCCCAGACAAACCAATCACAGAAAAACCACTTGAAGTTCGTCAAGGTAAGGGTAAAGGTAACGTTGAGTACTGGGTAGCCCAAATCCAACCTGGTAAGGTTATGTACGAAATGGGTGGTGTACCTGAAGAATTGGCACGTGAAGCGTTCCGTCTTGCGGCACGTAAACTGCCTTTCAAAACTACATTTGTAACTAAGCAGGTGATGTGATGAAAGCACAAGATCTACGCGAGAAAAGCGTTGAAGAGCTTAACGCTGAGCTAATGAATTTGCTACGTGAACAGTTCAACTTGCGCATGCAAGCTGCGACTGGTCAACTACAGCAAACTCATACTCTGAAAGCTGTACGCCGTGATATCGCACGTGTGAAAACTGTTTTGACTGAGAAGGCAGGCGCATAATGAGCGAAGTAAAACGTACTCAACAAGGTCGTGTTGTTAGCGATAAGATGGACAAGTCTATCACTGTTGCTATCGAACGTTTCGTAAAACACCCAATCTACGGTAAATACGTAAAACGTACGACTAAAGTACACGCACATGACGAGAACAACGAGTGTGGCCTAGGCGACACAGTTGAAATCGCAGAGTGTCGTCCACTGTCTAAGACTAAGTCTTGGACTTTGGTAAAAGTTCTAGAAAAGGCGAAGATTTAATCTCGTTAATTCTATGAAACTAAAGCGGCTCCAAAATATTTTTGGAGCCGTTTATTTTTTGACTACCCAATCACAAAAAAGGGTGGTACAATTCGCGTCCCTTTTAAAGAGGCAGCCCGACCCGTGATGGGTCTAGTTATTAATATTTAGCGGAGCACTAACATGATCCAAATGCAAAGTATGCTGGACGCAGCTGATAACTCAGGCGCACGCAGCGTAATGTGTATTAAGGTTCTGGGTGGCTCTCACCGCCGTTATGCACATATCGGTGACGTCATCAAAGTTACTGTGAAGGAAGCAATCCCTCGCGGTAAAGTTAAAAAAGGTGATGTTCTGAAGGCGGTGGTAGTGCGCACCCGTAAAGGCGTACGTCGTCCTGACGGTTCTGTCATTCGCTTCGACCGAAATGCTTGCGTATTGCTAAACGACAATACTGAGCAACCAATCGGTACACGTATCTTTGGTCCTGTGACACGCGAACTTCGTGGCGATAAGTTCATGAAGATCGTTTCACTGGCTCCAGAAGTTCTGTAAGGAGCACGTAGAAATGGCAGCTAAAATCCGTCGTAATGACGAAGTAATCGTTCTTGCTGGTAAAGACAAAGGCAAGAAAGGTAAAGTAACTAAGGTTCTAGCAACTGGTAAAGTTATCGTTGAAGGTATCAACCTAGTTAAGAAACATCAGAAACCTGTTCCAGCTATGGGTATCCAAGGCGGTATCGTAGAGCAAGAAGCAGCAATCGACGTTTCTAACGTGGCGATTTTCAACGCAGCTACTGGTAAAGCTGACCGTATCGGTTTCCGTTTTGAAGACGGCAAAAAAGTTCGTTTCTTCAAGTCTAACGGCGAAACCGTTTCTAACTAATAGAAGTAATTTGGAGTTCTACTATGGCGAAACTGCATGATTACTACAAGTCGTCTGTAGTCGCTGAACTGACCAAACAGTTCGGTTACACAAGCGTCATGCAAGTCCCTAGAATCGAGAAAATCACCCTAAACATGGGTGTTGGTGAAGCAATCAACGATAAGAAACTGCTAGAAAATGCAGCGTCTGATATGGCAACGATCTCTGGTCAAAAGCCACTTATCACAAAAGCGCGCAAATCTGTTGCAGGTTTCAAAATCCGTGAAGGCTACCCTATCGGTTGTAAAGTAACCTTGCGTGGCGAACGTATGTGGGATTTTCTTGAGCGTTTAATTAACATCGCTCTTCCACGTGTACGTGACTTCCGTGGTGTTAGCGCTAAGTCTTTTGACGGTCGCGGTAACTACAGCATGGGCGTTCGCGAGCAAATCATCTTCCCGGAAATCGACTTTGATAAAGTTGATCGTGTACGCGGTTTAGACATCACTATTACGACGTCTGCTGGTACTGATGAGGAAGGCCGTGCTCTGCTGGCTGCCTTTAACTTCCCATTCCGTAAGTAAGGTGAAGGGTTACTGTTATGGCTAAACAATCAATGAAAGCACGTGAAGCTAAACGTGCACAGCTAGTAGCTAAGTTCGCTGAAAAGCGTGCAGCGCTAAAAGCTATCATCAGCGATGTAAACGCATCTGAAGAAGATCGTTGGAACGCGGTTCTTACACTGCAATCTCTTCCACGTGATTCAAGTGCATCACGTCAGCGCAACCGTTGCAACCAAACTGGTCGTCCACACGGTTACCTACGTAAGTTCGGTCTAAGCCGTATTAAGGTTCGTGAAGCTTGCATGAAAGGCGAGATTCCGGGTCTTCGTAAGGCTAGCTGGTAATTGCCACTTAATCATTTGGAGTAAATCATATGAGCATGCAAGATCCGATTTCGGATATGCTGACCCGCGTTCGTAACGGTCAGGCAGCAAACAAAGTTGCTGTAAAAATGCCTTCTTCAAAGCTTAAAGTTGCAATTGCTGCACTACTAAAAGCTGAAGGTTACATCGTTGACTTCGCTGTTGAAGGCGAAGCAAAACCTGAGCTAGAAGTTACACTTAAGTACTTCCAAGCTAAACCAGTAATCGAGCAACTTAAACGTGTTTCTCGTCCAGGTCTACGTGTTTACAAGAAGAAAGATGAACTTCCTTCTGTAATGGGTGGTCTTGGTATTGCTATCGTTTCAACTTCCAAGGGTCTTATGTCAGACCGCGCTGCACGTAAAGCAGGTCTTGGTGGTGAAATCATCGCTTACGTAGCTTAATAAGGAGTAGACTATGTCTCGTGTTGCAAAAGCACCTGTCGCTATTCCAGCTGGCGTAGAGGTGAAACTAAACGGCCAAGAAATCACTGTAAAAGGTGCGAAAGGCGAACTAACTCGCGTTCTTAACGATGCAGTTGTAATCGCTCAGGAAGAAAATAACCTGACTTTCGGTCCTAAAGAAGGTGTTGCTAACGCATGGGCTCAAGCAGGTACTGCTCGCGCTCTAGTTAACAACATGGTTGTTGGTGTTACTGAAGGCTTTACTAAGAAGCTAACTCTTAAAGGTGTAGGTTACCGTGCTGCTATCAAAGGCAACGCTGTAGGTCTAACACTAGGCTTCTCACACCCAGTTGAGCACGAGTTGCCAGCGGGTATTAAAGCTGAATGTCCAAGCCAAACTGAAATCGTGATCACTGGTGCTGACAAGCAACTAGTTGGTCAAGTTGCGGCTGACATTCGTTCTTACCGTGAGCCTGAGCCATACAAAGGCAAAGGTGTTCGTTACGCAGATGAAAATGTGCGTACTAAAGAAGCTAAGAAGAAGTAAGGTAACACTATGGATAAGAAAGCATCTCGCATCCGTCGTGCTACACGTGCACGTCGTAAGATTGCAGAACTGGGTGCGACTCGCCTAGTTGTACACCGTACTCCTCGTCACGTGTACGCACAGGTTATCGCGGCTAACGGCTCTGAGGTTATCGCAGCAGCTTCTACTGTAGAAAAAGCGATCCGTGAGCAAGTGAAATACACTGGTAACGTTGATGCAGCTAAAGCAGTGGGTAAAGCTATTGCTGAGCGCGCTCTTGAGAAGGGCGTAACTGCAGTTGCATTTGATCGTTCTGGTTTCCAATACCACGGTCGAGTAGCGGCGCTAGCAGAATCTGCTCGCGAAGCTGGTCTGAAATTCTAAGGTAGGGTTGGAAGATGGCTAAAGAACAACAAGTTCAAGCGAATGATTTGCAAGAAAAGCTAATCGCAGTTAACCGCGTATCTAAGACGGTTAAAGGCGGTCGAATCATGAGCTTCACTGCACTAACAGTAGTTGGTGACGGTAATGGTCGTGTAGGTTTCGGTTACGGCAAAGCTCGTGAAGTACCTGCAGCGATTCAAAAAGCAATGGAAAAAGCGCGTCGTAACATGACTACGATCGCTCTAAACGAAGGCACTCTTCACCACCCAGTGAAAGGTCGCCATTCGGGCTCTAAAGTTTACATGCAGCCTGCTGCAGAAGGTACTGGTGTTATCGCAGGTGGTGCGATGCGTGCAGTACTAGAAGTTGCTGGTGTACACAACGTACTATCTAAAGCGTACGGTTCTACGAACCCTATCAACATCGTTCGTGCAACGATCGATGCACTAGGTAGCATGAAGTCACCAGAAATGGTTGCTGCTAAACGTGGTCTAACTGTTGAATCTATTTCGGAGTAAGAACACCATGGCAACTATTAAAGTAACTCAAACTAAAAGCTCAATTGGTCGTCTGCCAAAGCACAAAGCTACTTTGCGCGGTCTAGGTCTTCGTAAAATCAACCACACAGTAGAACTTGAAGATACTCCGTGTATTCGCGGTATGATCAACAAGGTTTACTACATGGTTAAAGTTGAGGAGTAATCAGAATGCGTTTGAATACTCTAGCACCGGCTGCTGGCGCGAAAACTTCTGCGAAGCGAGTAGGTCGTGGTATCGGTTCAGGCCTAGGTAAAACTGGTGGCCGTGGTCACAAAGGTCAAAAATCACGTTCTGGCGGCAGTGTTCGTCCAGGTTTCGAAGGCGGTCAGATGCCTCTGAAACAACGTCTACCAAAATTCGGTTTCACTTCTCGTAAGAGCCTAGTGTCTGCTGAAGTTCGTCTAGCTGAGCTAGCGAAAGTTTCTGGTGACGTAGTTGATCTAAACAGTCTTAAAGCTGCTAACATCATCACTAAGAACATCGAATTTGTAAAAGTTGTTCTTTCTGGTGAAATCAACAAAGCAGTGACTGTGAAAGGTCTACGTGTGACTAAAGGCGCTAAAGCTGCAATCGAAGCTGCAGGCGGTAAAATCGAGGAATAATCTCGAGGAACGAGGTACAGATGGCTAAGAAACCAGGACAAGATTTTCGTAGTGCTCAGAGCGGCTTAAGTGAACTAAAGTCGCGCTTGTTATTCGTAATTGGTGCACTTTTAGTATTCCGAGCCGGCTCCTTTGTGCCGATTCCTGGTATTGACGCTGCTGTACTTGCCGATTTGTTCGAACAGCAAAAAGGTACCATCGTTGAAATGTTTAACATGTTCTCCGGTGGTGCTCTTGAGCGTGCATCTATATTAGCATTGGGCATCATGCCGTATATTTCGGCATCTATTGTTGTCCAATTGCTAACTGTAGTTCATCCAGCGTTAGCTGAACTCAAAAAAGAGGGTGAAGCAGGCCGTCGTAAGATCAGCCAATACACACGCTACGGCACGCTTGTACTTGCAACCTTCCAAGCTATAGGTATTGCAACTGGCCTACCAAACATGGTCGACAATCTGGTTGTTATCAACCAAACCATGTTTACGCTAATTGCGACCGTAAGTTTAGTAACCGGTACCATGTTCTTAATGTGGTTAGGTGAACAAATTACAGAGCGAGGAATTGGTAACGGTATTTCGATACTGATTTTTGCAGGTATTGTTGCTGGATTGCCTTCTGCAATCGGTCAAACAATCGAGCAAGCGCGTCAAGGTGAATTGCATGTACTTCTTCTGTTGCTAATCGCGGTATTAGCTTTTGCAGTCATTTACTTCGTTGTTTTCATGGAACGTGGTCAACGCCGAATCGTCGTTAACTACGCGAAGCGTCAACAAGGTCGTAAAGTATTTGCTGCGCAAAGCTCGCATCTGCCTCTTAAAATTAACATGGCAGGTGTAATTCCAGCGATTTTTGCATCAAGCATTATCTTGTTCCCAGGAACATTGGCTCAGTGGTTTGGTCAAAACGGCGAGAGCAGCGCGTTCGGTTGGTTAACTGACGTGTCTTTGGCTCTTAGCCCAGGTCAACCGTTGTATGTAATGCTTTATGCAGCAGCAATTATCTTCTTCTGTTTTTTCTACACGGCGTTGGTTTTCAACCCGCGTGAAACAGCAGATAACTTGAAGAAGTCTGGTGCATTCGTACCCGGTATCCGCCCAGGTGAGCAGACAGCGAAGTACATTGATAAAGTAATGACACGTTTAACCCTTGCTGGTGCACTGTACATTACCTTTATCTGTCTGATTCCCGAGTTCATGATGGTCGCGTGGAACGTACGTTTCTACTTCGGCGGTACATCGCTACTAATCGTAGTTGTTGTAATTATGGACTTTATGGCACAGGTACAGACTCATCTGATGTCTCAACAGTATGATTCTGTGTTGAAGAAAGCGAATCTGAAAGGCTACGGCCGTTAATCCGGCGGTAGACTCAGTTTCATTTACGGAGTTTAGCAATGAAAGTTCGTGCTTCCGTTAAAAAAATCTGCCGTAACTGTAAAGTAATCAAGCGTAACGGTGTCGTTCGCGTGATTTGCAGTGAGCCAAAGCACAAACAGCGCCAAGGCTAATTAGCAGAAATTTTTACTTGAAAATGAAGGTTGGGTCGAGTATATTCCTCGGCCTACCTTTTGCGTGCAAAAGAAGTAGTATTCCGCAGCGTATCCATAACGGGCTTTGCTGCGGCTAATTCTTTTATAGAAACACTTAGGAGTGAATAATGGCCCGTATAGCAGGCATTAACATTCCTGATCAGAAACATGCAGTAATCGCTCTAACAGCGATCTACGGCATCGGTAAAACTCGCTCTCAAGCTATCCTAGCTGAAGTGGGTATTGCTGAAAATGTTAAGATCAGTGAACTAACTGAAGAGCAGATCGATCAACTGCGTGATGGTGTAGCTAAGTACACTGTAGAAGGTGATCTACGTCGTGAAGTATCTATGAACATCAAGCGTCTTATGGACCTTGGCTGTTACCGTGGTCTTCGTCATCGTCGCAGTCTACCACTACGTGGACAGCGTACTAAAACCAACGCTCGCACCCGTAAGGGTCCGCGTAAGCCGATCAAGAAATAATCGGGAAGGTAGAGTACAATGGCTAAACAACCAACTCGCGCTCGTAAGCGCGTACGCAAGCAAGTTGCAGATGGCGTTGCGCACATCCATGCTTCTTTCAATAACACAATCGTAACCATTACTGACCGTCAAGGTAACGCTCTTGCATGGGCTACTGCAGGTGGTTCTGGTTTCCGTGGTTCTCGTAAGTCTACTCCGTTCGCTGCACAGGTTGCTGCTGAGCGTTGTGCTGAAATGGCTAAAGAATACGGCCTAAAGAACTTGGAAGTTATGGTTAAGGGTCCTGGTCCAGGTCGCGAATCTACTGTTCGTGCACTAAACGCCGCTGGTTTCCGCATCACAAACATCGTTGATGCTACACCAATCCCTCATAACGGTTGTCGTCCACCTAAGAAACGTCGCGTATAACGTTTCTAGGACAATTGGAGAAGAATCATGGCAAGATATTTGGGTCCTAAGCTGAAGCTTAGCCGTCGTGAAGGCACTGACTTATTCCTTAAGTCTGGTGTTCGCGCGATCGATACCAAGTGTAAAATTGATAACGCACCAGGTGTACACGGCGCTCGTCGCGGTCGTCTATCTGAGTATGGCGTTCAGCTTCGTGAGAAGCAAAAAGTACGTCGTATGTACGGCGTTCTAGAAAAACAATTCCGTAACTACTACAAAGAAGCTGCTCGCCTAAAAGGCAACACTGGTGAAAACCTACTTCAGCTTCTTGAAGGTCGTCTTGATAACGTAGTTTACCGCATGGGCTTTGGTGCAACTCGCGCAGAAGCACGTCAGCTAGTTAGCCACAAAGCTATCCTAGTAAACGGTAAAGTTGTAAACGTTCCTTCTTTCAAAGTAGCGGCTAATGACGTTGTTTCTATTCGCGAGAAAGCTAAACAGCAAGCTCGTATTAAAGCGGCTCTAGAAGTTGCTGAACAACGTGAAAAACCAACTTGGATTGAAGTAGATGGTGGCAAGATGGAAGGTACATTCAAGCGTATGCCTGAGCGTTCTGATCTATCAGCTGACATCAACGAACAATTGATCGTCGAGCTTTACTCTAAGTAAGGTTTAAACTAAAGAGAGGACACAATGCAGGGTTCTGTAACAGAATTTCTTAAGCCACGTCTAGTTGACATCGAACAAATCAGCTCGACTCACGCAAAAGTAACTCTTGAGCCATTAGAGCGTGGCTTTGGTCATACTCTGGGTAATGCACTTCGCCGCATTCTTCTATCTTCTATGCCTGGTTGTGCAGTGACAGAAGTAGAAATCGAAGGCGTACTTCACGAGTACAGCACTAAAGAAGGTGTACAAGAAGATATTCTTGAAATCCTTCTAAACCTTAAAGGTTTGGCAGTGCGTGTTGCTGAAGGCAAAGATGAAGTGTTCATTACTTTGAACAAATCAGGCTCGGGCCCTGTGGTTGCAGGTGACATCACCCATGATGGTGATGTAGAGATCGCTAACCCTGAACACGTTATTTGTCACCTAACGGATGACAACGCTGAAATCGCAATGCGTATTAAAGTAGAACGTGGTCGTGGTTATGTTCCAGCTTCTGCGCGTATCCATAACGAAGAAGACGAGCGTCCAATCGGTCGCCTACTAGTAGATGCTACTTACAGCCCAGTAGACAAAATTGCCTACGCTGTAGAAGCAGCTCGTGTAGAACAGCGCACTGATCTAGACAAGCTTGTTATCGATATGGAAACAAACGGTACTCTAGAACCTGAGGAAGCAATCCGTCGTGCAGCTACAATCCTAGCTGAACAATTGGATGCATTCGTAGATCTTCGTGATGTACGAGTTCCTGAGGAGAAAGAAGAAAAGCCAGAATTCGATCCGATCCTACTGCGTCCTGTAGACGATCTTGAACTAACAGTTCGCTCTGCTAACTGTCTGAAAGCAGAAGCGATTCACTACATCGGTGATCTAGTACAACGTACTGAGGTTGAGCTACTTAAAACGCCTAACCTTGGTAAAAAGTCTCTTACTGAGATTAAAGACGTACTTGCGTCACGTGGTCTGTCTCTGGGCATGCGCCTAGAAAACTGGCCACCTGCATCAATCGCTGAAGATTAATCGATACTAGTTAGAAGGATTAGGTCATGCGCCATCGTAAGAGTGGTCGTCAACTCAACCGCAACAGCTCACATCGCAAAGCGATGTTCAGCAACATGGCTAGCTCTCTAGTACGTCATGAAGTTATCAAGACTACTTTGCCAAAAGCAAAAGAGCTACGTCGCGTAGTTGAGCCTTTGATTACACTAGCTAAGACTGACAGTGTTGCTAACCGTCGTCTAGCATTTGCACGTACTCGTGACAACGAAGTAGTTGCAAAACTATTTAACGAACTAGGTCCACGTTTTGCTGCTCGTCAGGGCGGTTACACTCGTATCCTAAAAGCTGGCTTCCGTGCTGGTGATAAAGCTCCAATGGCTTACATTGAGCTTGTAGATCGCCCAGCTGCTGAAGAAGCTGCTGAGTAATCAGTTCGTAAGAACGAGAAAGCCGAGCGTTAGCTCGGCTTTTTTGTATCTGCGATTCAGTAAATCTTTATATCCAGCCTGCATTTATTTTACTCCATGCAGACTGGCAATTTAAAAAGTGATTATCACTTGCGCTTATTTACTAGTATTCCACAACCCGCCTAACGAACTTAGAAGTCCCTCGCTAGCGCCTTGCTTGTTCAAGTAATCCAAGATTACTGGAGCAAACTGACTGATCATAGAGGGATCTAAACCCAACGTATCGAATGCACTTTTTACTGCACTGATATTCTCAATATTCCCCAGTAAGCTTTGTGCTCCTTGCAAGTTTGAAAGCCCAGGAATCAAAGACTGTAATTCACTGCTATTTTCTTGTGAAAGCTGGCTTTGAGCCAAAGCGAGTAGTGCGCCACTACCTCCAGCCGCTTGTTCTGTAGATACAGGTAATTGGCTAGTTAGCATGTCTGTTAATGGAGATGATTCAGTGTTCAGGCTACTACCTACCATATCCATTAGGCCACTTTCTTTACTTTTTTGCGTGACGGAATCTAAGAATGCGTGTGCACTACCAATGTTCATTGATAATAGTGCCAGAGTCAGGAGTGTTTTACGCATAGTACCTCCGAAGGTTGAGCGTTTTTAACGTGATTTTATTGTTTTAAAGGCTATCAGAATGAAAGGTTTAGAGGTGAGAAAGTCTATTCAGTTTAGACAAAAAAACGGCGCTAATGCGCCGTTTTATTAAATCATAATTGAAAATGGTTTCAATTAAAGAATATCTAGTAGTTCTACTTCGAAAACTAGTGCTGCGAATGGAGGGATAGCTGCACCAGCGCCACGCTCACCGTACGCAAGGTCTTGTGGTACGTATAGTTTCCACTTAGAACCAACAGGCATTAGTTGTAGTGCTTCTACCCAGCCTTTGATTACGCCTGTAACAGGGAATTCAGCTGGTTGACCGCGAGATACAGAGCTATCGAATACAGTACCGTCAGTTAGCTCACCGTGGTAGTGAACGCGAACTGAGCTTTCTGCTGTTGGAACTGCACCAGTACCTTCAGAAATGATTTCGTACTGAAGGCCAGAGTCTAGAACGTTAACTTCAGGGCGTAGTGCGTTGTCTTTTAGGAACGCTTCGCCTTCTGCTGCTGCAATTTTCGCTGCTTCTTGGCGAGCGGTTTCTGCACGAGTGTGAAGTTCTTGTAGTGCTTTGTTGATTTCATCAATTTCGATTGATGGCATGTCACCAGTTAGTGCTGTTGCAATACCCGCTGCGATAGCATCAACGCTAAGACCTTCAAGACCAGAACCTGCAAGTTGCTGACCCATTTGCAGACCAATGCCGTAGCTTGCTTTTTGTTCTGCAGTTTCAAATTTAATTTCAGACATGAATGTCGCTCTTGTTAGGAGTGATAAAGGCAACAGGATATCAGTTTCGAGCTTAGGTTTAAATGATTGCGACTGAATGCTTAATTGAGGCGGCCAGGGTGTGACTTATCTCTTACTCCAAGTGAAATTTCTGCTAATTTAATCCAAATTCCATTTTAGTTTAGTGAAAAACATATACTCTCCGCGTCGGTATTTTTATACTGGCAGTAGAAGTATTAAGGGACTCATTAAAATGAATCGTCGCAGAAAGAAAAAGCAGCAAGTCGACTATGTCGAATTGGTTAAACAAAAATTCGCTGCTATCGACTGGAAGCAGCCGTTCAACAAAGAGCAGTGGTTGGAGCGAATACAGCCTGTTAAGCAGTTTTGGCTGCGCCTACCGAAATTCCATCAACGAGCTTTGATGGTTTTAGTACCATTGATTCTGGTACTCCTTGTTATTCCTTTGCCGAATAAAACAGAACAATCAGTTGAGCAAGCTGAGGTCGATCATCAGCGCGTAGCGATTCAGCTGAACGCACAGAGTTTAAGCCAGCAAAGAACCTCTCAGAATTCTGGGCCGAAATCCGAAGACTGGAAAGAGTACACGGTTAAAAATGGCGACACGTTAGCGCAGGTTTTCAGAAGTAATCAGCTCTCGATGGCGGATCTTAGCGCTCTAGTAAAAATCGAAGGCAGTGATAAGCCGCTGAGCCAAATTAAACAAGGACAATTGATTCGCTTTAAGCTTAGCGATGAAGGCGAGTTGGATATGCTGCAACTAGAAAAAAGCGGCCGGTCCGTCATGTTTTTCCGCTTATCGGATGGGACCTTTGGGCGCAACAAGTAGATGCTTCAAATGAACTAAAGACGCGAAGGTATCGCGTCTTTTTAGTTTATCTATAAATTAGTTAACCTAGCAATGAACGCGTTATATCGCTACGGCTTCTTTTCGCATATCCACATGAGGAATACCATCCTCTAGGTAGCTATCAGAAATAACTTTGAATCCATGACTCGCATAAAACTGGATGAGATGCTCTTGAGCTCCTATATCAATCGTCTGTCCTGGCCACAATATTTCACACTGTGTTAATGCCTCTTCCAGCAACTTATGTCCCAGACCATCACCACGCGCAGTTTGTTTGGTGACGACTCGACCAATGCTCACATTGTCATACGTAGTGCCAGCGGGTAGCAATCGTGCGCAAGCAACAAGTTCATCACCGTGGTAACCTATTAGATGATAAACACCTTCCAGTGTGTCTTTGCCATCCAGTTCAGGATAAGGGCAGGTTTGTTCAACGACGAATACATCCACACGTAATTTCATCATTGTATACAATTGTGTGGTTGTCAGTTGAGCAAAGGGCAAAGTAATCCAAGTGAGCATGTTGTCATCCGTCATGAGAGTAGAGTGACTGACTTTACTTTGTTTTGTACTCATACTCATTAACAAAGGTTAATTATCACTGGTTTTCCCACCAAATCTGGTGATAATGTGCCCTCTTTTCATCTCACCTGAGGATATTCCCGTGAGCAAACAAACTTTTGATCAAGTCGGGCTAAACCCAGCGTTACTCGCCACACTTGATTCCCTGAACTACACCCACATGACGCCAATTCAAGCTTTGAGTTTGCCTGCAATCCTAAAACATCGTGATGTCATCGGGCAGGGTAAAACGGGCTCAGGTAAAACCGCTGCATTTGGTTTGGGTGTTTTATCGAACCTTAACGTCAAACGCTTTCGTGTCCAGTCATTAGTATTGTGTCCAACTCGTGAGCTTGCGGATCAAGTCGCGAAGGAAATTCGTACTTTAGGTCGTGGCATTCATAATATTAAAGTGCTTACTCTCTGCGGTGGGATGCCAATGGGGCCACAAATTGGTTCGCTGGAGCATGGAGCGCATATCCTAGTCGGCACACCTGGCCGTATTTTGGATCACCTTGAGAAAGGCCGCATTAACCTTAGCGAGCTGAATACCTTGGTGTTGGATGAAGCTGATCGCATGTTGGACATGGGTTTCCAAGACGCATTAGATGCGATTATTGATGCAGCGCCAAAGCAGCGTCAAACTCTACTTTTCAGTGCTACTTTCCCGGAGAAAATTGAGCAAATTGCGCAGCGTATTATGCAGACGCCTGAAGTCATTAAGGTGGAATCGACGCACGATACCTCAAGCATTGCTCAGCATTTCTATAAAGTTGAAGGTTCGGAAGCGCGTGATGAAGCGTTAGCGAACTTGCTACTGACTCACCAACCAGAGTCCGCTGTGGTTTTTTGCAATACCAAAAAAGAAGTGCAAAGTGTCGCAGATGAGTTGCACCGCAAAGGGTTCAGCGTTATCGATATCCATGGGGACTTAGAACAGCGTGAACGCGATCAAGCATTGGTGCAGTTTGCTAACAAGAGTGTTTCTATCCTTGTCGCAACAGACGTCGCGGCGCGTGGTTTGGACGTAGATAACCTTGATGCAGTCTTTAACTTTGAGCTATCGCGCGATCCTGAGGTTCATGTCCACCGTATCGGTCGTACAGGCCGTGCGGGTAGTAAAGGTTTGGCGTTCAGCTTCTTTGGAGAGAAAGACGGTTTGCGTGTAGCTCGTATTGAAGAATACCTGGATATGGACGTGGTACCAGCAACATTGCCTGCCAAATCAAATCAGCAGCCATACCAAGCGAAGATGGTGACGATTAACATTGATGGTGGTAAGAAACAGAAAGTACGACCGGGTGATATCTTAGGGTGTCTGACGGGAAAAAATGGTATCCCAGGCTCTCAAGTTGGCAAGATTCACCTTTTCCCGATGCGCGCCTACGTTGCGGTCGAGAAGTCAGCTGCCAAAAAGGCTCTACAAACCATTAGTAATGGCAAGATGAAAGGGCGTCAGTTCCGGGCGCGGCTTCTTAAATAGCTTAAATAGCATAGAAAGGCTCTTCGTTTGAAGAGCCTTTTCTTTTTCGAGTTTACTTGGATGTGTGATCTTTAGTTAAGCGCGCTTTAATTCGGCTCAAACTGATAGGCGTGATCCCAAGATAAGCAGCTATTTGGCTATCGGTAATACGTAGCTTTAAGTCTGGGTAGTGGGCGCAAAATAATTGGTATCGTTCCTCTGGCGAGTAGAGCAGCATAAAGCGTTCTTTGTTCTCTTTATTAACCAGTTGGTTTTCGAGTAGCTTTAAGTAAATGGCGTGTTTTTCTGCTCGCCATTGATGCAACGTTTCAATTGGTAAGCAAAATAGCTGACAAGCGCTCAGCGTTTCCAATAAGTAAGGCGAAGGTTGGTTCTTAATTATGCTCTCAAAGCCGATAACCCAGTCTTTTTCCCAATAAAATTCTTTACTGAACTCTTTGCCCTGCTCAGTGAGATAGCTTGCATGGCATAAGCCTTCAATAATGAAGTAAAGGTGCGAGCTAAACTCTCCTTGGTGGTTAAGAATGTGGCGCGTAGGCAGTTCGAGTAACTCACCATTTTCGATAAGTTGGTTTGCTTCTGTGTCTAAGAAGCCATGATTGACTAAGTCTGAAAAAAGATCGCTGTGCATGTGATAACTCAGAAACGGTTTTCTTTATTCTAACGGGTTTTATTTATAACAAAAAAGCGGCTCATGAGAGCCGCTTAGCGTTGTTGTCAAATCAGCCTTACTTATTCAGATCGATTTGGTAAATCGCGAAACCAATGTCGTCAGTCGCGACACGTTTCATTGGGTATTGACCTTTATCTTTAATGAATTGCGCCGCTTTATCGCTAGGAGACGTTTCGAAGCGAATATCTAGCTTTTTATCGGATTTAATCGGTGCGAAAGACCAGTTGTTGTCAGCGCTTGGTGTCACTTCACCTTTTTCTTCACTCACGCGAGAAATATAAGCGGCGACGACAGAGCGGTTTTCATCTGGTGCGTCAAACGCAATAAAGTCTGGGCCCGTACCAGGGAAGGTATTGCTATAAGCACGGTAGTTATTAGTTGCGATGATGAAGTCTTGTTTTGGATCAACTGGCTTACCATTGAATGTCAGATTCACAATACGCTGAGAATCTGGATTAATCACTTTGCAGCTCGCATCGTATTTGGGCGGTTGGGTGATATCGATCTGGTAGTTCACCCCATCAATGACATCGAAGTTGTACGTACGGAAATTATCCCAATCAATCAAAGATTGCGGTTCAGGATTGTTGATGTTGATGTGGTTGAATTGACCCGAGCTGCACTCTAGCCATTCGCGAACCTCTTTACCTTTCACTTTCATTGCGACCAAGGTGTTGGGATATAAGTAAAGATCGGCAGCATTACGGAAGATGAGCTGACCGGATTCGACTTCTGTAAAGTTATTCGGATCGTTCTTACGCCCCCCGACTTTAAATGGTGCTGCGGCACTCAATACTGGAATGTCAGCGAGATCTGGGTCGCCTTGAATAAAGCGTTCCACGTAATCTTTCTGAGCAAGGTTAACGATCTGAATGGTTGGGTCGTCCTGCACTAATGCCAAGAAGCTGTACATGACATCATTTGCTTTGCCGATTGGTTGGTTTACAAATTCACGAGTACCTTTGTGATCCTCTTCTAACGCTTTCACAATACCTTCATCGGCTTTAGCTAATGACTTCTTATTTACTTTATCGAAGATAGGGCGTGCTTCTGCTTGGCCTTCAACAACTTGCCATCTGCCGTCTTCCTCTTTCAGCATCAAATCCATCACACCTACATGACTTCCCCAGCGACCAGGCATCACTGACGTCACACCATTGATGGTCCCTTTCTCAGTATCAACACCAGGTAGGTTTGCGAAGTCTTTCCCAGGGAAGACGGCGTGAGAGTGGCCAAAAGCAATGGCATCAATCCCATCAACTTGCGTTAAGTAATAGACAGAGTTTTCTGCGCCAAGCTTGTATGGGTCAGTGGAGATGCCTGAATGAGGAATGGCGATGATAACGTCTGCACCTTCTTTCTTCATTTGAGGAATCAGTTTTTCTGCTGTTTCCTTAATGTCTTTAGCAAAGACTTTGCCTTCTAAGTTCTTCTTGTCCCACACCATTATTTGTGGTGGTACAAAGCCGATATAACCCACTTTTATTTGATGCGCTTCGCCGTTTGTGTCTTTAAAGGTGTGGGTTTTGATCAGGTAAGGCTTGAAGTAATGCTCACCGGTTTTTTTATCAAATACGTTTGCGTTGATGTAAGGGAAGTTAGCGCCCGCCAACGTCTTTTGTAGAAAATCTAAGCCATAGTTGAACTCATGATTGCCAATGTTGCCCACATCGTAGTCTAGTTGGTTCATCGCCTTGTAGACTGGGTGGACATCGCCAGCGTTAATCCCTTTCGCCGCCATGTAATCGCCCATTGGGCTGCCCTGAATTAAATCGCCGTTATCTACTAATACCGTGTTTTCTGCCTCGGACTTAGCCTGTTTCACTATGGTCGCAGCGCGACTTAAACCAATTTGCTGTGATGGTTGGTCTTTGTAGTAATTGTAATCCATCACGTTGGTGTGAATGTCGGTGGTTTCGATGATACGAAGCTTGATGGTATCGGCCATCGCAGGGCCCGCAAGCGTTAGCATGCCACTTAACACTGCGAGGGAAATAGGGTGAACTGCCACTTTCATTTGGTGCTCCAATTCAATGGGAAGGGGGAATCGTACCGCGTAATGTATCAAACGCTGGTGCAACTTAATGATAAAGATACAGAAAACTGTGAGCAGAAATCAGTTTACTGAACCTTATTCATATTAACCGCCGACTTTTTCACGCTTTTGAATGAGACCAAACAAAAACTTCTTAGCAGATTTTTGAATAAAAAATGAAATTTTAGAATTTCAGGTAATATAAACGCCCCGCCATAATGCTTGCATAACGATATCAATGGACGATGAGCAAGCACATGGCAACGAACGATTCAGTCACTTCTTTTCCTAAACCAAAGCCCCGGTTAGTTTCTGATAACCCAGTAGCTGGTGTTACTCGTTTTGCAAAGCAATCGCTACAGCCTAGTGAAGTCGCCTTAGTGGGGGCGGGGCCGGGTGATCCTGAACTTTTGACAGTGAAAGCACTGAACTGTTTGCAGCAAGCCGATGTGGTTTTGTACGACTACTTGGTGTCTGAAGAAATCATGGCCTTGATCCCTAGCGATACGGTTTTAGTGTGCGTTGGGAAGCGAGCTGGGCATCACAGTGTGCCGCAGGAGAAGACGAACCAGCTATTGGTGGACTTTGCCAAACAGGGCTACAAAGTCGTGCGCATTAAAGGTGGTGATCCATTTGTATTCGGTCGTGGCGGTGAAGAGCTGGAAGTGCTTGCTGATGCAGGCGTCCGTTTTCAGGTCGTCCCTGGCATTACCGCGGCAGCTGGCGCAACGGCCTATGCTGGGATTCCACTGACTCATCGCGATTACGCGCAATCGGCCATCTTTGTGACTGGCCACTTGAAAGAAGAAAGCGATGAGATGGATTGGTCCACGTTGGCGCGTGGGAATCAGACTTTAGTGATCTACATGGGGCTGATGAAATCACACTATATTCAGAATCAACTCATTAAGCATGGTCGTTCAGCGTCGACTCCGATTGCCATTATTGAGCGTGGCACGCAGATTCAACAAAAAGTATTTACGGGAGAGCTCTCCCAACTCTCTGATTTATCGAAGGAAGCTCAATCGCCATCTTTGATTGTTGTCGGAGAGGTAGTGCGACTGTCTCAAAAGTTAGACTGGTTTTTGTCTAGTACTGAATTCAACAAAAGTGCTATTGCCAACTCCATATAATTTCAGACCAAAGATTAGAGACGTAATGCGCCTTCAAGCTTAAAAAGGAAATACAAAACATGGACCAACAACGTTTAACTCACCTTAAACAACTCGAAGCGGAGAGTATCCATATTATCCGCGAAGTTGCGGCTGAGTTTGATAACCCAGTCATGATGTATTCGATTGGTAAAGACTCATCAGTGATGCTGCACCTAGCGCGTAAAGCGTTTTACCCGGGCAAAATTCCATTCCCACTTTTGCATGTCGATACCGACTGGAAATTCCGCGAGATGATTGAGTTTCGCGATCGCACCGCTGCCAAATACGGCTTTGAGCTTTTGGTACATAAGAACCCAGAAGGTCTAGCCATGGGCTGCAGTCCGTTTGTTCATGGCTCGTCAAAGCATACGGACATCATGAAAACGCAAGGTCTTAAGCAGGCGCTAAACAAATATGGCTTCGATGCTGCTTTTGGTGGCGCTCGTCGTGATGAAGAAAAATCACGCGCAAAAGAACGAGTGTATTCGTTCCGTGACAAGAACCATACCTGGGACCCTAAAAACCAACGTCCTGAGCTATGGAAGACGTACAACGGCCAGGTTAATAAGGGTGAGAGCATTCGTGTATTCCCACTGTCTAACTGGACTGAACTTGATATCTGGCAATACATCTATTTAGAAAACATCGAGATCGTGCCGCTTTACCTCGCGGACAAACGCCCAGTTGTTGAACGCGATGGCATGCTGATCATGGTTGATGATGATCGTATGGAGCTTCAACCGGGTGAAGTGATTGAAGAGAAGAGTGTGCGCTTCCGTACTCTTGGTTGTTATCCATTGACTGGGGCTATCGAGTCTGAAGCAAACACTTTGACCGGCATTATCGAAGAGATGCTGGTGGCAACGTCGAGTGAGCGCCAAGGCCGAGCGATCGACCACGATCAGTCAGGATCGATGGAGCTTAAGAAACGTCAAGGTTACTTCTAAAGGATCTAAGGAAAGATAATGAACAGTGCAGTTGAAGCTCAATTAGCCGAGCTTGGTATCGAAGGCTATTTAACACAACACCAGTACAAGTCGTTACTTAGATTCTTGACTTGTGGCTCGGTGGATGACGGTAAAAGTACACTAATCGGTCGCTTACTCCATGACTCAAAACAAATTTATGAAGATCAGCTAGCGGCAGTGCACTCAGACAGCCAACGTGTGGGCACCACGGGTGAAAAGCCTGACCTTGCGTTGTTGGTCGATGGCTTACAAGCTGAGCGCGAGCAGGGGATCACAATTGATGTAGCTTACCGCTATTTCTCGACGCAGAAACGTAAGTTCATTATCGCTGATACTCCTGGGCACGAGCAGTACACGCGCAATATGGCGACAGGCGCATCGACGTGTGACTTAGCGGTGATCTTAGTCGACGCACGTAAAGGCATTCTTGATCAAACTCGTCGTCACTCTTTTATTTCCAACCTACTGGGTTTGAAACACTTTGTTGTGGCGATCAACAAGATGGATTTAGTGGATTACTCGCAAGAGCGCTTTGAAGAAATCCGCGATGAGTATCTTAAGTTTTCTGAGAACCTGACCGGGGATATTGATATTCAAATCATCCCGATTTCGGCGCTTGAAGGTGACAATGTGGTGGATAAAGGGCAAAACCTAAGCTGGTTTAAAGGCCCGTCATTGCTTGAACTTCTTGAAACGGTCGATGTGGATCAAGAAAAAGGTGCGGGTGAGTTCCGCTTCCCTGTGCAATACGTTAACCGTCCTAACCTCGATTTCCGTGGTTTTGCGGGGACGATTTCTTCAGGTTCGATCAAAGTCGGTGATGCCATCAAAGCATTGCCATCGGGGAAAACGTCAACCGTGGCACGCATTGTTACGTTTGATGGTGATATTGAGGAAGCTCGTGCTGGGTTGGCGGTCACTCTGACGCTAAGCGATGAGATCGATATTAGCCGTGGCGATTTGATTGTCCTAGACAATGCTCAAGTGGAAACCACAAACCACTTGCTTGCCGATGTGGTATGGATGACAGAGCAACCTCTGCAACCGGGCCGTGACTACGACATCAAAATCGCGGGTAAGAAAACTGTGGGCCATGTTGAAGCGATTCGTCACCAATATGATATCAACAACCTATCAAATCATAGTGCGGCAGAGCTGCCATTGAATGGTATTGGCTTGTGTGAATGGTCTCTCAATGAATCAGTTGCGCTGGACAATTACCAAGATTGTGCTGATACCGGCGGCTTCATCATTATCGATCGTCTGACGAACGTGACGGTCGGTGCAGGCATGGTCAAAGAAAGCCTCGCGGTTGTTGAGCGCGATTTGACGGGCATCTCTGCGTTTGAAGTTGAGCTGAATGCACTTGTGCGTAAACACTTCCCTCACTGGGAAGCGAAAGACGTCAGCCAATTGCTGAAAAAGTAATTGGCGCGCCCGAGCACGATAAGCTCTGATTCTATCTGTTGTTGTGCTTGGGGCGTCGCTGCCTAACTGAGTTGCGAAATGCAGTTAGGTTATTCTCCTAATACCAGAATGCTTCGTTGAAGCCCAAGAAAACCGAGCATTCTGATGTTCTTTTCGCTTACGCTGATTTTGGTCTGTTTACTCGTTTTTCTGGTGTCTCACGGATAAATGAGCCGTTGTTGTGCCCTTTGGGCGATTTGGTAAGGAAAGGCTATGTGGGAACAAGGGTTTGTATTAGCGATTTTGCTTGGCATTATCACTTGTTTGCTTGTCACAAAAATTAAGCCTAGTTATGTCTTTGCGGGTGCCGCTTTTATTGCATTTATGGCGGGAATGATGGATTCAGCCACGATCGCATCCAACTTTACCAACTCTTCGTTATTGACTCTGGTTCTGTTGATTCTTGCATCGTGTGCTTTAGAAAAAACGTTACTGATCAGTTGGGTGAGCCGAAGTATTTCTGAAGGCCAGTTAGGCAGTGTGATCGCTAAGCTCGGTGTATCAACGGCCTTGCTCTCTTCATTCACGAATAATACCGCCGTGGTTGTCTCATTGATTGGGGCGATTAAGCGTAATCAGCAGCATGCGCCTTCGAAATTACTCATCCCGCTGTCTTACGCGGCCATTTTTGGTGGCACATTAACTTTGATAGGTACGTCGACTAACTTAATCATCAACAGCTTTGTTGAAGATGCCGGTTTGCCGAGCCTGAGCTTTTTTACACCCACGATGATTGGCTTGGCGGTGTTGGTGGGAGGAATGCTGATTCTTATCCCGCTCAGTTACTTACTGCCGAACTACGATGATCAAAGCCAAGAAGATTTACCGTACTTTCTTGAGTCTCGCGTAGAGCCTGGTTCACCGTTAGTTGGGCGCACGGTCAGCGAGAATAATTTACGTGCGCTGCGCAAACTGTTTCTTGCGGAGGTTGTACGAGATGGCGTGACGGTTTCCTCTGTAGGACCGGATTTCGTACTCAATGCGAAAGACCGTTTGTTGTTTTGTGGTGATGTTGAGAGCGTCGCGACTCTGCAAGAAATTCCGGGCCTCAAGCTTTTTGGTCAGCAGCACTTGAATGGGCAAAATTTTATTGAAGTTGTGGTGAGCTCATCCGCGACGTTTTGCTATAAAACACTTAAAGAGAGCCGATTCCGTGACCGCTTTGATGCCGTTGTTGTCGCTATTCGTCGTGGCCATGAGCGCTTAGAGGGCGGTTTGGGTAGCATTACCTTAGCGCCAGGTGACACGTTAGTTCTGGTTCCGGGGAAGCGTTTTGAGTCTGAACGCCGAGCTCATCGTAAAGAGTTTGTTTTAGTGCATGATTTGGACTCTAGCGCTCGGCTTGATACGAATAAATCCTCCATCGTGCTACTGGGTTTTGCTGCCGTAATTGGGTGTGCGCTATTAGAACTAGTACCGATTATTAAAGGCCTTGCCGCGTATCTTATTGCACTTATCGCGTTTGGTATTGTACAGATATCAGAACTGCGCCGCCGTTTTCCGATCGATATCGTCGTGATTGTCGGCTCTGCTTTGTCCATCGCTCAATTGATGATCTCTTCCGGCTTGTCAGAGAGAATGGGAGCGATGTTTATTGAAGCGTTCAATGGCTGGGGCGTGTTTGGAGCCTTGGTCGCAACTTACATCATGACATTAGTTCTTACTGAACTGGTGACGAACAATGCCGCGGCTGCGCTTTCTTTTCCTATTGGCTATAGCATGGCGGTCGGTTATGGCGTTGATCCGATGCCATTCATTATGGCGGTCTTGTTTGGCGCCAGTGCGAGCTTTATTTCTCCCTACGGTTATCAAACCAACTTGCTGGTGTACAGCGTAGGAAATTACAAATTGACCGACTATGTGAGAATTGGTGTGCCGATTTCGATTGTGTACTCTGTATTAGTACTTACTTTGATTCCGGTCTTCTTCCCGTTTTAATTCCGATATTTACAAGGATACGTTATGACTGCCGAAACGACGGTAAAAGATGAAAACATTGTTTGGCACCAGCATTCGGTCGATAAACAGTTTCGTGCTGAATTAAAGAAGCAAAAACCTGCCGTATTGTGGTTTACTGGCTTATCTGGAGCGGGTAAATCAACCATAGCGGGGGCGTTGGAAAATCGCCTTGCAGCATTGGGTTACCACACCTATTTATTGGATGGTGACAATGTGCGACATGGCTTGTGTAGCGATTTGGGCTTTTCTGAACAGGATCGCCGCGAGAACATTCGTCGTATTGGTGAACTGGCTAAACTGATGGCGGATGCAGGCTTAATTGTGTTGTCGGCGTTCATTTCACCGCATCGCGCAGAGCGACAGCTAGTGCGCGACTTATTGCCAGAAGGTGAGTTTATCGAAGTGTTCGTCAATGCATCTCTAGAAGTCTGCGAAGGTCGCGATCCTAAAGGTTTGTACCGCAAAGCACGTGCGGGAGAAATTCCTAACTTCACTGGTATTGATTCTGAATATCAAGCACCGAAGAATCCGGAAGTCGATTTACCAGCGGGCGAAAAAAGCGTCGATGAGCTGGTGGACTTGTGCTTGGAAGCGCTTAAGTCGCGTGCAGTGATCCGATAAATAAGCATTTGGATCATTGGTGACCTCAAGCTCTTTGAGCGGCTTAAGAAGCATTTAGATCATGGGTGGTCAAATGCTTCTCGAACTGCCTACACGGTATGATGAACCGTACTTTTAGCGTCACTATGGACACTAAATCTATGATTTAAAAGCGCAAGCATTTGGTCGTAGTAGTCGGCATGTGGTTTGTTACCGAGCAAGGTACAGAGTTCATTGCCTGTTGGCGTGAAGCGGTAATATAAAAGACGGACGCCTTTGCTGTTCACGTTCAGCGACAAGTTTTTACCTTGGTAGGTGAGGATCAATGGCGTCTCGATACCAATTTCGCCAGATTCAAGCTCGGTACTATGCAGTAACCCTAGTTCAATCAACAGCAACAAACTTGAATAGGGCAACTGAAAACTTCCCATGTTTAAGCTGTTGGCGATGTCTCGTTTGCCGAAGCTAAATATTCCTCCTTGCGCTTTATAACCAATCAACAGCTTGCGACTGTGATCCCCTCCAAAACTGCACGCTAGAGAGGCGGCTCTTTGCAGAGTTTGCGCTTCTTTTGGTGACATATCTTTGAGGACTTTGAGCGCTTTCATAGACGTCGAGCCTGGGTTTGTCACTTCACGCTTCATCACTTGAGCCCATAACTTTTGCATCGCGCTGTTATGGATGTCTTGAGCCATTTCAAAAAAACGATACAACCAGTCTTGGTCGGGCTCTCCGGCAGTTTCATCTCGGCATGAACTGTGTGCTAGCTTTAGAATCTGCTCTAGGTTTTTTTGTCGCTGTTCTTGGCGTCTCTGTTCACGCAGTTGGGCTCTTTCAAGCGCGGATTTGGCTGGTGGATCGGTTTGTAGTAAGGCATCAAGACCGTGTATTTGGGCAATGGTTTTTACCTTGCTGGCACTGTCTTTGATGTAGCCCTGCTTCTTTTCTTGTTGCGTATTTTTTTGTGCGTTTGACTGATGTTCGATGACAACAGGTTGCTTTGTCGGTTCTGCCATTAATTTTCCTACCAAGAACTGCGCTGTTCGCTTGTTTAAATCTACACCTTATCTAACCAGGCGACCAGATAGGAGTTCTCAGTTTTTGAACGAATAGGGCTATCCAAAATGATAATGAGTTGTTAAAATTGTTATCGTTATTTTGGAGGGACAATGAAGTTCTCAGAAGCAGGTAAATTAAAAAAGCACCTGTCGATAGCGTTTCTTTTGGTTATTTATGTTGGCGTATTAGCGTATTTGTCTCGTTATATCGTGTAACACAGAACTAAAAAAGGCGCCGATGTGACGCCTTAGGTGTACCGATGCATGTCAACGACTTAACTACATATCGTCGTAGGCTTCTATTTTCGATCCCTCAATAACGTAAGCCGTTTCAGCCAGCTCGTGGCTTATCGTCTCGGTTTTCAACTCCCCAACCACATATATGACATCCCACAGTTCTTGAACGGGTGCGCCTTTGGGAAACTTCACGTAAATGATTTGGTTTGGTGGCGGTGGTGGTACGTGGATACAAGCTCCAAAGTATGGCACCAACAAAAACTCGGTGACGGTATTCGCGTCACCTTCAAGCGGGATGACAAAGCCTGGGATTTTAACTTGGCTTCCATTTAGCTCTGGTCGAACGTTACCAATTTTAGATTGTTGCGCTGCGCCGCCACTGTGATCAGAAGCTGGCATGCCCATACTGTCGAACAGTTTGCGTTCTTTCTCAGGTACTAGATCAATCCAGTCGAGCGTTAATGGCTCCTCGCTTGCGAGTACTGGCGCTATAAATGAGACTATCAGCAAGCAACTTGCGAGTATTTTTCTCCACATTTTATTAAATCCTTATTGTCATTCCGTCACTTAGTGACAGTCGGTAGGCGCGAAAAGCCGGGATGAAACCAATTACAATTCCAGCGCATTGTACGAAACCTAATAACATCCATTCATAGGGCGATAAGAGGCTTAAAGTCAGATGTATTCCATAATGCTGTTGAATGATGGGTTGCACGATGGCGAGAATTGCATACAGCCCTGCCACTCCGGTCACAATTCCGGCGGCAGTAAGTAGACTGGCTTCGCTGATCAACAGTGAGAAAACATGACGAGGTCTTGCCCCCATAGCGCGCAAAATCGCCATTTCACGGCGGCGCTCCTGTAAGCTGGTTAATAAGCTGCTTAGCATGCCGAGTAATCCTGCAATCACCACAAAGCCAGACACTGCCATTAAGGCTTGCTCGGCAACAGACATCATTCCCCACAATTCATGCAACGCAACCCCGGGCATAATCGCGCTAAGCGGTTCTTTGGGATAAGTGTTGATTTGCCTTTGTAGGGCGAAAGTCTGAATACGAGATTTCAAACCGACCAGCATCGCGGTAATTTGCTTGGGCTGAAAGTCTCTGTTTTTGAGGTCTTGTGCCTTGGGTGTTGGGCCTAAACGTGCACCGCTTTCCCATCCAACGTGAATCGCTTCGATGGCTTCTAGCGAGACATGAACGGTTTTGTCGACTGGCGTGCCTGTGGGCGCAAGAATCCCGACAACTTTGAATGGTAGGTTGTCATGTCGGCTAAAGCCTACATCACTAATGCCGTGGGCAATGATGATTTCACTACCGACGTGATACCCCAGCTGTTTTGCGACATCAGAACCGAGCACTGTTTCAAATAAGCCATTGAATTCTCGGCCTTCTGAAAATGTTAGTGATTGCTTACTTCCGAATTTATAGTGTTCAAAATAGCTGTGGTTGGTTCCCATGACTCGGAACCCTTTGTGCGAGTCGCCAAGTGAGATTGGAATCGCCCAATCTACTGCTCGATGATTGGCAAACTCTTGGTAGCTCTTCCAGTCAATGTTGTTGGTGGCATTGCCAATGCGAAATACAGAGTAGAGCAGCAAGTTCACTTGTCCAGAACGGCCACCAATGATGAGGTCGGTGCCTGAAATTGTATTGGCGAAGCTATCTTTTGCCTGAGTACGAATGCGTTCTACTCCTAAAAGGAGTACGACAGAAATCGCGACTGTCATGATGGTTAATATTGCCGTCGCCTTACGATTGATTAAGCTCTTCCACGCGAGCTTTGCAACAGCGCTCATGATGCGGCTCCTAGGTTAGATGCTTGGTTAATATCTGGTAGGTTAAGTGTGCGGTCAAATAAGGGCTCAAGCGTTGGATCGTGACTGACGAAGATCAGCGTAGCGTTGGCTTGATTCGTTTGCTCCATCAGGAGTTCAATAAACGCTTTACGGTTATCATGGTCTAAAGCGGAGGTTGGCTCGTCAGCAATCACTAACCCCGGATACCCAATGAGTGCTCGTGCAGCCGCAACACGTTGTTGTTGGCCAATGCTCAGCTCCGATACAGGACGCGCATGAAGCTCGCTGGGTAGGTGGAGTCTTTCAAGCAGAGCTTGAGCTTGCTCTTCTAACGTTTGAGATGGCACTCTTGAATGAGCGCGGCCACGTCGTGTTTGACTGAATTGGCAAGGCAGTAGTACGTTTTCAAGTACGTTTAAATAAGGCAATAAATTGAACTGCTGAAAGATATAGCCAATGTGATCGGCGCGAAATTTGTCTCTTTGACTTGCACTTAAACTAACAAGGTCAGTATTCAGTACGGATAGAGCGCCTGATGTTAACGTGTTGATGCCAGTTAGTAGGGCAAGCATCGTAGATTTACCGCAGCCACTGGGACCTTTGATAAATACGTGCTCACCTTGGGCAATATGTAACTGTGGAATATGAATGGTTGCGTGTGTTGAACCGGGCCAGACAAACTGGGCATTATTTAGCTCAACAACGTTTGACATGATTTCAGTCATACTAAATCACCAAAGCATTGGCGTGTAAGTGTGTACTTACACGCCACTCGTGTTATTTGATTACGATTTGGGAGTTATCTTTGCTCAGTTTGATGGCTGATTGCATGGTGTCAGTGAATATATTGACGTTGATTGACTCAGTCGTTGGAAATTGATTAAACCAGTCGGTTTGAATGTTACTGAGTTGGTTAACTTGGTCACAGCTGAAGCGATATTGCACCGAAAACTCACCATGTCCGCCATTTTCATGCTCCTCATGGTGAGCATCGTGACCGTCATGGTGCTCATGTTCATCATGATGTTCATTGTGGTGATCATGGTGTTCGTGCCCTTCATGATCGTGATTTGCATGGTCATCATGGTCGTGCTCGCTATGATCATGGTCTTCATGAGGGGTGCTGAGGTTATGGTTTACGTAAGCTTCTTCAATATCACAATTGGCTTGCGCGTTAATAGCAAACAGTGTGTTGCTGTCTTCTAGGGTGGCAATGGCTTGTTTAAGTGCTTGCTCTTGCTGTTCATTTTCTGGAGCATGCTCGAAACCGACCACATCGGCACCGGGAGCAGTAATCTCCACTAACAGATCCTTTCCATCTTGGGCGATATTAAATTCGACGTGACCATGCACATGAGCACCGTGCTGGCGGTATTCGTCCGCATTTGCTGCTGTCGATAAAGAGAGACCAATGACAAGCGCTAAAACATGTTTCGATGACATTTTGTGTTTCCTAATTTTGCTGGCACTAACCCGAGCAATACCGGATCAGATTTGTATTTACTAAGGTGCGATTCGTTGACACGTGAGGTGCAGGAATACGCACAAATTATGTTGAGTGTGGAATAGTTTGGAAATTAAGCAAAATAAGGCGGGGCACGAGCTGCACCACGAATGTCTTCACTATTAACAAGGCGCTGAAAGACATCATGGTATTGGATGCGCGTAAATGTTGGCGTCGATAGGGTCGGTTGAGCTTTGGCTATGCCGTGCTGAACCCCAGAAAATAGCTGGCAATGATGGTGTGTGTGGTGTTCGGGAGTCAGATCAACTTGATGAAGGATTACCGCAAAGTTCCAAGCGATCAGCAACGCGACACTGAAAAATAAAACAGTGCGATGCCAATGCTTCTGTATCTTTTGCTGGTGGTGGTACATCTGAGCTCCTCTTACCGACTGTTATAATATAACACCCATAATGAGTAAAAGTTCACTCTTTTGTTGGCTAGTGGGAAAATTTACGTCAACACATGCGATGTCGCCGAATCTGAGACAGTCTCCTTGGTGGAATCACTGAGCGTTAAACTAGGGGCAACAGAAATCTCGGCTTTAAGTTTGGTCGCATGGCTCCTTATATTGTGTATTACGGATATTAAGGAGCCAAGCAACGAGACTAGATGTTCTGTTTAATTAGCTCGATCACCTTTGCAATTTCACCTTGCTCAAGTGCGCCTTCTTTTACAAACAGCACTTTGCCTGTTTTGTCTTGAACAATAATGGCAGAGCTTTCTTCTTTAAGATCCCAAGTGTTGGCGACTACGCCATTTTCATCCAGAACCATAGATGACCAAGGAAACTCTTTTTTGCTGTCTTGGGCTGAAGATTTCACGAACGAACCTGTCCCCCAGATTGCATCATCTTGGTTAATGATCGTAGTTGTTTGATAGCTTTCTTGCGGGAATTGCGCGGCGGTTATTGCTGACATCAAAGGGGCGTTCATTTCTTTTGAACTGCTACGACCTGCGATGGCTTGAATAACACGAACCTTACCCTGCATATGCTGGGTTGCCCATGGTTGGTATGCCACGCCCTCACCCTGCAAAACAATCTCGCCATAAGCCGCGACCTTGGCAGAAGGAACGGTCTCACCGACAGATAGGTTGTGTGCAAACGCAAAGCTTGGCGTTATAGCCAATAGTAGAGGTAGGAGAGTCTTAGTTTTCATATTGTTATATTCCGTACGAGTTGGAAGTTTTCCAGTATATATCCAGATCTAGGAAATTTGTAGAACTGTTGATAACATTTATTTAACGTATGGGGTGGTGTAATATTGCGTTATATTTAGAATTTGCTAAAATGAACCTCGTCGCAGATTGCGCATCAAGATTGCAGAGGATAAATAAGCAATCCGTGTTTTCTCAAAGGAATTGAGGTGAGTTATGCTACGTGAGTTTGCTGTATACCGACCATTACAAGTGGCACGTTTCGTTAAAACGTTGTTCAAAGGTCAATTCTTTATTGCTGGGGTTGGATGTTTTCAGTTCGACAATGGCAAAGTTTTGCTCCCTGACGTCAACGATCAGAAAAGACTCACCATCTTTAAAGAAGTCAACCAAGTGATTGCTTCGTTGTCTGTTTAAGAGCCCGTTGGCTTGAATTTAGTTTTCGATTTCAAAAAAGAGCGACCTATTCGGTCGCTCTTTTTGGTTTCAGTTAGTCCTAGGAACTAACTTTGTAAGCTGGGTGGAAAGCAAACACCTGTGCCACCGATACCGCAGTAACCGTCAGGGTTTTTAGCCAGATATTGCTGGTGGTAAGTTTCGGCAAAATAATACGGGCCCGCTGGCTGTATCTCAGTGGTGATGTTCGCGCGTAGTTCCTCTTGCAGTGCTTGTTGATACAAGAGCTTCGATTTTTCTGCGCTCTCTTGCTGCTTCGCGGAATAAGTGTAAATAGCCGAACGGTATTGTGTGCCCAAATCGTTACCTTGACGCATCCCCTGGGTTGGGTCATGTTTCTCCCAAAAAACGGCCAGTAGTTTTTCTAAGGAAATCACGCGTTCATCGAAGACGACTCGTACTACCTCTGTATGGCCTGTTTTACCCGTACACACCTCTTCATAAGTAGGATTGGGTGTATATCCACCGGCGTAGCCAACCGAAGTGGAGATAACCCCATCCAGTTGCCAAAATACGCGCTCAGCCCCCCAAAAGCAGCCCATTCCCAGCAGAATTTGTTGTTGATGCGGCTCCAATGGTGCCTTTAAGTTAGATTTATTTACAAAATGATGATCTTCAACCTGCATCGGTTGATCTCTACCTGGCAAGGCATCTTCTATACTGATCAATGTTTGTTTGTTGAGCATGGTATTTGTCCTTCAATACGTGTCTTAAATTTGCGAACTTTTTCATTTCGTCTGTATCTGATGCTGTGATGACATAGACCGCGTTAAACCTATTAATATTACAGACTTAGACTTTAATTGGCGTTATCATTATTTACGTTTACTTAACCTCATTCAGCCAAAAAAGCATGATAAAAAAAGCTCTCCTCACCATTGTTGGCCTGTTTGCCTTTTCTCATGGTGCCTATGCCGATGTTTCTTTGACTTTAAAAGGCATCGATGGCGCTTTAGAAGAGAATGTCAGTGCGTACCTGTCGTCCATTCCAACGAAGGACTACTCCACTTCTCTGCGTTTTCAAGCGAGATTAGATCAAAGTATCACTGAAGCTCTTAATGCGCTTGGGTATTATCATGCAAAAATTTCATACTCTATTCCGGAAGGGAATGATGAGTTGATCGTCAGCATCAAGCCGGGTTTACCTGTGAAAGTGAAAGTCATGGATGTGGTGATCACAGGTGAAGCAAAAGACGATGAAGAGTTCGCCAAACTTATTGAACGTTCACCGCTTAAAGTCGGCAAAGTATTGAATCAAGGCGAATACGATAGCCTGAAATCGGGTATTCGTAACTTGGCGTTGCAGCGTGGTTATTTCAATGGTGATTACAAGCTCAGCAAACTTGAAGTGATTCCTGACTTCAATGAAGCGAATGTGCGTTTGCATTATGACAGTGGTATTCGTTATCACTTTGGTCCGATTAACATTACTGGCAGTCAGATTTGGGAAAACCGTGTTGAATCAATGCGACCTTTTGAAATTGGTGAACCTTACTTGGTTTCGCAAGTGGGAGAGTACAACCAAAACCTGTCTAATACCGATTGGTTTTCATCGGTTTTTGTGGAGCCTGATTTAAGTAAATTGGATGAGGGACGCGAATTGCCAATTAAGGTCTCGCTCGCGCCAGCGTCAAAAAACCAAATAGAAACCGGCCTTGGTTACTCGACCGATACTGGTGTGCGTGGCACGTTAAAATGGAAAAAACCATGGGTTAGTTCACGTGGCCACAGCTTTAATACGGCGTTATCACTATCAAAGCCAGAACAGACGATCACGGCAGGCTACAAAATCCCGCTTGATGACGTATTGCGTGAATACTACCAATTGCAATTTGGTTTAAAGCACCTTGATAACCGAGATACGGAGAGTTTGGAATCCAACCTGGCAGTTGAGCGACATTGGCTAACCGATGGCGGCTGGCATAAAACCATTTATGTTCGTCACTTGTACGAAAACTTCTCTCAAGGTCTGCAAGATGATGGGGTGCAATTTGTGTTACCCGGAGCCACTTTTTCACGAACTCGTGTCCGTGGTGGCAACATGCCAATGTGGGGGGATAAGCAAAGTGTAACGATCGAATATGGTGATCCTGCTTTGCTGTCAGAAACGCGAGTATTGCGCCTATTAGGGCGATCATCTTGGATCCGCGGGATCGGTGATAATCATCGTGGTTTGTTCCGTTTAGAAGGTGGTGCGAACATCACTGACGAATTTGAAAAGCTTTCGCCTTCTCTGCGTTTCTTCGCTGGTGGTGACAACAACATTCGTGGTTATGGATACGAGTCTATTTCACCTGTGGATGAAAGTGGCGCCTTGACGGGTGGTAAATACATCGTTAGCAGCACATTAGAATATCAATATCGCGTGTATGGAAACTGGTGGGCAGCCACCTTCTACGATATTGGTGATGCATTTAACGAAACACCTGAATGGAAATCGGGTGCTGGTGTGGGTATCCGTTGGGCGTCTCCGGTTGGACCGGTTAGCTTTGATTTTGCGTGGGGACTGGATGAAAAACCAGAAAGAGAGTTCCGCATCCACTTCTCATTGGGGCCTGAGTTATGATCAAAATGATGTTTAAGTGGACCAAATGGCTGTCGTTAAGTTTGATTGGTCTATTGCTGTTGCTCATCATTTTTGTTGCGACAGTGCTATTTACTCACCCTGGTCTTAAGCTCGCGTTGTGGGGAGCAGAAAAGGCTTTACCGCAACTACAGATAGAGAAAGTTCAGGGTTCATTATTTCCTCGTTTTGAGCTACAGAACGTCAGTTTTGTCGACGAATCTTTGAACATCGACGCAAAAGTCGATCGTTTAGCGTTAGCGGTTAACTTCCGTTGTTTCTTTGATCCTAAAGTCTGTGTCGATGAGCTAACCCTGCAAGGTGTTAACTTTCAGATGCCAGAGCTCCCTCCGGCAGGCGAAGAGCCAGAGGAGACACCGCCATTACGTACAGTCAGTACACCAGTCCCTATTTTTGTTAATAAGGTCAGTTTTGATGACATTAACTTAAACATTTTAGGCAACCAAATTGACTGGCAAGATTTCTCTACCGGGCTTTCTATGCAAGGCGACCGTTTAGTGATTGCGCCGACGGCATTAAAAGACATCAATGTTGCACTGGCTCCAAGTGAAGCTGAACCTGAAGCGGCCACAGACGAGCCGAAAGACGCTGACGCTCCGCCGCAAGATATTGTGTTACCTGAGGTGTGGATTCCACTCACTGTGGAAGCAAGACGCCTCGATATTCATAACTTCAAGCTTGCAGGTGAGAAGCCGGTGATCGTTCACCACCTTGGTGTTGTAGCGAAAGCGGGGGGCGACCGTGTTGATGTGAAAACATTAGAGCTCGATATGCCTGAAGTGGAAGGTAAGTTAAGCACGCAAGTAACGCTTTCTGCTGACTATCCTCTCAAAGCACAGCTCGATGCGCTGGTGAAGCAAGCGGATGCGAAGGGACAAAAGCTGTCGCTGTCAGCTGCTGGTTCGGTGGGAGACCTTTTTCTCACTGCGACCTTATCTGAACTAGTCGAAGCGGAGATCAAAGGTGAACTTCAGCCCCTGAAAGCGCAGTTACCCTTTGATGTTGCAATCAAAAATGTACAAGCACAATGGCCGTTAATCGGTCAAAGTGATTATCAAGTATCGGTACCAAGTTTATCTGCAAAAGGTTCCCTGGACGGATACGCTGTGGCACTAGAAACACAAGCTTCGGGTAAAGATATTCCTGCTGTAGATGTTGCACTAAACGGCAAAGGCACATTAGAGCAAATCGATCTTGAAAGCCTGGTAGTCAAAACATTGGGCGGTGAGCTATCCGGTCAGGTGATGGCGAATTGGGCTGCGCCAATCAACTGGCAAGCTGACCTGAATTTGCAACATATTCAACCAGGGCTTCAATGGGAAGAAGCGGAAGGCGATATCAGTGGCAGCCTCTCGACTTCAGGTTCTTTAACAGAACAAGGCGGTTGGCAAGTCAGTTTACCTAAGTTAGATATCGATGGCATTTTGCGCGGTTATCCGCTGAATGTGGAAGGCCAACTGGAAGCGTCTGATAAGAATGGCAAAGGTGAAGACATTCAGCTTACCACGCAAGGTTTAGCGCTTTCTCATGGCCCTAACCAATTGAGTGCCAAGGGTAAGATTGATAAGCAGATATTAATGGATGTTGAGGTTAACTTCCCTGATTTTGCGAAAAGTGTTCCGGATCTAGCGGGTAAGATGCAGGGCAATGTGGCGCTGCGTGGTAGTTTGAAAGAGCCTGATATCAAATTAGACCTATCGCTAAATCAAGTGAACTGGCAACAGCAAGCGAACGTTGAAAACATAACCTTGAAGGGAGATGTGACGCCTCTGCCAGCACCGAAAGCGAATTTAAGCCTCATTGCGAACAACATTACCTACGACGACATTAAAGTTGATAGTGCAGACCTTGAAGTTTCTGGGGATGAAAAACTGCACCAACTGACGCTAGATGTGGTGTCTGACATTGTATCAACCAGCTTAGAAATTGAAGGCTCATTCATACAGAAGCCGCAAATGATCTGGGATGGTGCATTGCGTCGTCTTACTTTGAGCACGCCGCAGGGACCTTGGGCGTTGCAGAAATCGACGGCGGTTAAAGTCAACATTGATAAACAAATCGCTGATGTTCAAGCACATTGTTGGCTGCAAGCCAATTCGAGTGTTTGTTTGACCGAAGATATTAGTGTTGGTCAAAGTGGCGAAGCCAAGTTAGCCGTGAACGACTTTGACTTTGAACAAATCCAGCAGTTCCTGCCGCCAGAGACGAAATTACAAGGGTCGGTCAACGCGCAAGCGACAGCAAAATGGGCACCAGAGATGAAACCGGAAGTCACGGTGAACGTTGATATGCCTAAAGGTCAAGTAGAGCAAGCACTAGAGCAGCCGATAACACTTGGTTGGGAAAGCTTTAGCTTTAAAGCGGCGCTGGCAAAAGACAAGTTAGATGCTGAGTGGTTATTTGATGTGAGAGACAACGGTGACTTATCTGGTCAGGTTTCTTTGGTCGATGTAACGTCTGAGCAGCCTGAGATTGACGGTAAGGTCTCGCTATCGACATTCCACCTGGATTTCTTAGCGCCGTTGATAGGTGAGTACAGCCTATTCAAAGCGAACATGAATACTGATTTGGCGATATCTGGTGATGTTATGCACCCTAAAGTCAACGGTCAGTTCATGATTGATCAAATGAAGCTACAAGGTGAAGTCACGCCGATAGACATTAACTCCGGTCAGGTCGCGATCAACTTTAAAGGTCACCAAGCGGATCTTGATGCGGGTATCATGACGCCAGATGGCGAGTTGGAAGTGACCGGTGAGGCCGATTGGCAGGATCTACAAAATTGGCATACCAAAGCGCGCGTATTTGCGAAAGAGCTTCAGGTGGATCTTCCACCAATGGTAAAAATCAAAGTTGAGCCGGACATGACTATTGATGTCACACCGCAGCTTGCTAAGGTCGAAGGTAATATTAATCTGCCTTGGGGACGAGTAGTGGTTGAAGAGCTGCCACCAAGTGCGGTTGGTGTTTCAAGCGACACCGTGATTTTGGACCAGAACTTACAGCCTGTGAGTGATATCGAGCCAATGCCATTTGATGTTGAAACGGATATCAACATTAAAATCGGTGATGACTTCCAACTGGCCGCCTTTGGCTTGAAAGGTGGTCTGAAAGGTAACCTCAATGTGACACAGAAAGATAAAGGTCCGTTCATCGTTGGGGAGGTTAATATCGTCGACGGTTCTTACCGCTCTTTTGGTCAGGATTTGGTGATTGAAGAAGGTAAGATCTTAATGAATGGTCCGGCAGATCAGCCGTACGTTTCTATTAAGGCGATTCGAAATCCAGATAATACCCAAGATGACGTGATTGCTGGTGTGCGTGTAACAGGACCAGCATCGGATCCAAATGTGGAGATATTCTCTGAGCCAGCGATGCCTCAAGCGAATGCGCTCTCTTACCTACTTCGCGGTCAAGACATTGATGGCGAAGCGGGAGGCAATGCTATGACGACCACGTTGATCGGCCTAAGTTTGGCAAAGAGTGGACGCGTGGTTGGTGAAATCGGCGAAGCCTTTGGGGTTCAAGATTTACAATTGGATACGGCGGGGTCGGGCGATGATTCTCAAGTGACCGTCAGTGGTTACATTCTGCCGGGATTACAGGTGAAATACGGCGTCGGCATCTTTAACTCACTAGGCGAGTTCACAGTGCGTTATCGATTGATGCAAGATCTGTATTTAGAGGCGGTTTCTGGTGTAGATAGTGCGGTTGACCTACTCTATCAATTTGAGTTCGATTAGAGCTTGTTCGTCTGCGTACATAAAGTTCATGACTAAGGAGTGGTTATGCAGCATTTAGTTTTTGTATATGGGACCTTGCGTAAAGGAGAGTGTAATCATCACTTTCTAAGCTCGGCCCAGTTTCTTGGTCAGCATGAAACGGATGCTCAGTTCGCACTGTATGACTTAGGTCCTTATCCTGCGTTGTCTGTTGGGCTGCGCTCGATACAAGGTGAAGTGTATCTGATTGATGATGAAACCTTATCCGAGCTAGATAAGTTGGAAGATGTGCCAGTAGAGTATCGTCGAGAGAGCATCGTCACGCCGTTTGGCCAAGCTTGGATCTACTTGTATCAAGATACTGAACAACTGACCGAAGAAATCGCTTCCGGAGATTGGTGTCAAAAGGTGTGAGCTATACTGACATTATCAATAGCGACGAGCTGGTCACTAAGGAGTCATGATGAAGGTATTCGTAATTGGATCAATGGCGTTGATTCTTGCCGCATGCGCGCAAACAACCCTGCCGACCTCGAGTAATGCTACCGACTGGCAAGCGTTTGGTAAGCAGTCTGCTTTAGATGGATTAAGAGTTTTATCTGAAGATCGCATCGCTGCACTGGATGGTACTAATCATGCTACGCCTGAACTGATCATGGCCTATCAAACGGGTTATCAGCAAGGGAAGCAAGAGTATTGTGAACAAAGCGCGTATATGCTTGGTGTTATCGGGCGTCCGTATTTTGGTATTTGTGATGACCTAGACCCCTTCTTTCAGCATGACTATGACGCCGGCCGAATGTCTTCTGCAGGCGCGCCTATCTAGTTGACTTACATAAAATTAAAAAGAGCTGCCCTAAAGCAGCTCTTTTTAATTTTGTATTAGCAGTGATGCTTATTTTTTCTGAGCGCGCTCGTAAGATTCTAGGATCTCAGCTTTAGCGGCAGCAACATCTGCCCAACCATCCACTTTGACCCACTTGCCCGCTTCAAGCTCTTTGTAACGCTCAAAGAATTGCGTGATCTGTGCTTTTAGTAGTTCTGGGATATCGTCCACATCTTGGATGTGATCGTACTCTTTCGAGATTTTGGTGTGTGGAACCGCAAACACTTTTGCGTCTTCACCTGACTCATCCGTCATCTTCAAAACGCCAACAGGACGGCAGCGAATCACTGAACCTGGCATAAGTGGGTATGGTGTTGGTACCAGTACGTCGACTGGGTCGCCATCAAGAGACAGCGTATTGTTCACGTAGCCATAGTTACATGGGTAGAACATCGGTGCAGACATGAAACGGTCAACAAATACCGCACCAGAGTCTTTATCTACTTCGTACTTGATTGGATCTGCATTTGCAGGAATTTCGATCACGACATAGATATCTTCAGGCAGTGACTTGCCTGCTGGCACATGGTTTAAGCTCATTAGAATATTCCTTTTCATTAACGATGAGTCACACTGAAGCGGCTTCATCTGATGATAAATTCGCGTTTCACTTTAGCGACAAAAACGCGGCAGGTAAACACCTGCCGCGTTGGACAAAGGTCTGAAATTATTCTTCGTCGCGGTGCAGTTCAAGGAACTCTTCAACTTTGCGAACCATGTTCTTAGAACCAACAAAGAAAGGCACACGTTGGTGTAATTCGGTTGGTTTGATATCCATGATGCGATTGACGCCGTCTGATGCAATACCGCCCGCTTGCTCAATTAAGAACGCCATTGGGTTACATTCATAAAGTAGACGCAGTTTGCCCTGAGGATGGCTTTGCGTACTAGGGTAAAGGTAGATACCACCTTTCAGTAAGTTGCGGTGGAAATCAGCAACCAATGAGCCAATGTAGCGCGAAGTGTATGGACGACCGTCTTCTGGCACATTCTCTTGGCAGTACTTGATGTACTTCTTCACCCCTTGAGGGAAGCGAATGTAGTTACCTTCGTTGATCGAATAAATCTTGCCTTCTTCTGGAATCATCATGTTTTCATGAGAAAGGCAGAAGCTGCCGATAGATGGGTCGTAAGTAAAGCCGTTTACGCCGTTACCCGTGGTGTAAACCAACATGGTTGATGAACCGTAAATCACGTAACCAGCAGCAACTTGCTTATGACCAGGCTGAAGGAAATCTTCTTCTGTCGCTGGTGTGCCAATAGGTGAAACACGGCGATAAATAGAGAAGATAGTACCGACAGAGACGTTCACATCGATGTTAGAAGAACCATCAAGTGGGTCCATCAGTACCACATATTTGGCGTTTTGGTTGAGCTCTTTGTTGAAAGCAACCGCTTCGTCTTCTTCCTCACTGGCAACGCCACATACTTGGTCACGAGCTTCAAGCGCGGCTTTGAACTTATCGTTCGCGTAAACATCGAGCTTTTGCTGGTCTTCACCTTGGACATTTTCCGTGCCTACAGCACCAGTGATATCACCGAGACCTGCTGCGTTGATTTCGCGGTTAACGATTTTCGCAGCTAAACGAATGGAGGCTAAAAGGGATGATAGATCACCGCTAGCGTGGGGGAAATCCGCTTGTTTTTCGACAATGAACTCGCCTAGGGTGCGCAGTCCTGACATGGTTAATCCTTACATTTTCATTTCATTGGGGGTAGTGCGCAAGTGAGCATCTCTTTATGGATGTTAAACGATTGCGCTGGATGTAAGTTTAAGTCGCAGATCTTTTTAATGGTAATGAAGTAACTGTTTGAGATCTCAATTTATTTGTAGACTTGTTTGAGGTATTCATCAGTAAGCAAGAGGTTGTACAGTCTGTGTTCAACCTTGTCATATTTGTGAAAGGGACTGCAAGAAGAAGGCTAAAGTCTCTCGCTTTTCTGGTTGTGATCGCGATAATGAAAGCATTAAAGAACGCATTACAAGGTTTAGTTTATGCACATTCATATCTTGGGTATCTGTGGCACATTTATGGGCGGCGCTGCGATTTTAGCGCGCCAATTAGGGCATAAAGTCACTGGTTCTGATGCCAACGTTTACCCACCGATGAGCACGTTGCTTGAGTCTCAAGGTATTGAAATTATTGAAGGCTTCGACCCGTCTCAACTCGATCCTCAACCAGACCTTGTGGTGATCGGTAATGCCATGAGCCGTGGTAACCCATGTGTTGAACATGTGCTCAATACCAACATGCGCTACACCTCTGGTCCGCAGTGGCTCAACGAGTTTTTGCTGCACGATCGCTGGGTATTGGCGGTATCGGGTACACACGGTAAAACGACCACGTCGAGCATGCTGGCTTGGATACTCGAAGACTGCGGTTATCAACCTGGTTTCCTAGTTGGTGGAGTACTTGGTAACTTTGGAGTCTCTGCTCGTTTGGGTGAAAGCATGTTTTTTGTCGTTGAAGCGGACGAATATGACAGTGCTTTTTTCGATAAGCGTTCTAAGTTTGTGCACTACCATCCTCGAACCTTAATCATGAACAACCTTGAGTTTGATCATGCTGACATCTTCGATGATCTAGAGGCGATCAAGCGCCAATTCCATCATTTAGTGCGAACGGTTCCCGGCAATGGCTTAATCTTAGCTCCGAAGCAAGACCAAGCTTTGGCGGATGTATTAGAGCGTGGTTGCTGGACAGAAAAGCAGTTTTCAGGTGTTGATGGTGACTGGCAAGCGCACAAGTTAGTGCTTGATGGCTCAAAGTTTGAAGTTGCTCTGCACGGCGAGAAGGTCGGTACCGTTGAATGGGATTTGGTGGGCGATCATAACGTTGATAATGCGTTAATGGCGATCGCTGCTGCGCGACACGTTGGCGTAACGCCGGAGCTCGCGTGTCAGGCTCTGGGCCGTTTCATTAACACCAAGCGCCGTCTTGAGTTAAAAGGTGAAGAGCAAGGTGTGACGGTTTACGATGATTTTGCGCATCACCCAACGGCAATTGAACTCACCGTCGGTGGTTTGCGTAACAAGGTAGGCGAAAAACGCATTCTTGCCGTGTTGGAACCTCGTTCTGCCACTATGAAGCGCGGCGTGCACAAAAACACACTCGCGGATTCGCTACACAGCGCAGATGAAGTGTTCTTATTCCAACCAGACAGCATCGAATGGTCGGTGCAAGATATCGCGGAACAATGTCAGCAACCTGCTTTTGTTGACGCTGACATCGATAACTTTGTAGCAAAAATCGTTGAACGGGCGCAGCCAGGTGACCAAATTCTGGTGATGAGTAATGGTGGCTTTGGCGGTATTCACGGCAAGATTCTCGAGCAACTTAAACAAAAAGTCTGATTTTATGCAAAACAAACAGCAGCAAGCAGAAAAAGCCATCACTTTAGCGTTAACTGGAGCATCTGGTGCGCCTTATGGTCTGCGCCTTTTAGAATGTTTGGTCGCGGCGGATTATCATGTCTACGTTCTGATCTCTTCGGCGGCTCGTGTCGTGATGGCAACCGAACACAACCTTAAGTTGCCAAGTGGGCCAGAAGCCGCAAAGCAAGCGTTGGTGGAACACCTTAACTGTGACCCAAATAACATCACCGTTTGCGGTAAAGATGACTGGTTCTCACCGGTAGCGTCTGGCTCTGCGGCACCAAAGCAAATGGTGGTTTGCCCATGTTCTGCGGGAAGCGTTGCGGCGATTGCGCATGGTATGTCGGATAACTTGATCGAACGGGCCGCTGATGTAGTAATGAAAGAGCGCGGGCAGCTGTTGCTCGTGGTTCGCGAAACGCCATTCTCAACGCTGCATCTGGAGAACATGCACAAGCTATCGCAAATGGGCGTCACCATCATGCCAGCGGCTCCGGGTTTCTACCATCAGCCAAAGAGCATTGAAGACTTAGTGGATTTTATGGTGGCGAGAATTCTCGACCACTTAGGTATTGAGCAAGGTTTGGTGCCTCGTTGGGGTTATGACCAGCGCTCGTGAGCTGATTGTGTAACCACTCAAATACCTTTACAATCCATCCAACTCATCGGGGAGCAAACCCATTTAGCATTGAGTCAATCAATGCATTGGGGCGCTGAGACCTAAGTGTTTAACTAGGGACCCGTATTACCTGAACCAGATAATGCTGGCGTAGGAATTGAGTCTGGATATTGGAAGTCCTTAATAGCCGCCTCAACCCTGTGCCGCTCAACTTATTTCTCTGAAATACTCATGGAGAGCGAGCAGTGAAAACCACTTCAAGTCTGATTGCCTTAGCTGCAATTACTTCAACTTCAGCGTTTGCTGCTGAAAACCCATTAACTATTTATACCTACGATTCTTTTGCCGCAGATTGGGGACCAGGTCCTAAAATCGAGCAAGCTTTTGAAGCAAAATGTGGCTGTGACGTTAACTTCGTGGCGTTGGACGATGGTGTGTCGATCCTGAATCGTCTTCGTCTTGAAGGCGGTAATAGCAAAGCCGACATCGTGTTAGGTTTGGATAACAACCTGATGGCAGAAGCGAAGAAAACCGGCCTGCTTACCGAGCACAATGTGGATACGGCTAACACAGTGTTACCAAATGGTTGGAGTGACACGACGTTTGTACCGTACGATTACGGCTACTTCGCGTTTGTGTACAACACAGAGAAACTGGCTAATCCGCCGAAAAGCATGAAAGAGCTGGTGGATACGCGCGACGATTTGAAAGTGATTTATCAAGATCCGCGTACGTCAACGCCTGGCCAAGGCTTGATGCTGTGGATGAAATCCATCTATGGCGACGATGTGACGCAAGCGTGGCAGAAGCTAGCGAGCAAAACCGTAACGGTCACGAAAGGTTGGTCAGAAGCGTATTCCATGTTCCTTAACGGCGAGTCGGACTTAGTGCTTTCTTACACTACGTCACCTGCGTACCACTTAATTGCGGAAAACGATTCAAAGTTTGCGACGGCGAATTTTGCTGAAGGTCACTACATGCAAGTTGAAGTCGCCGCTAAAGTGAAAGGGGCAAAAAATTCAGAACTTGCTGATCAATTTATGAATTTCATTTTAAGTGATGAGTTCCAGTCAGCGATGCCAACGGGTAACTGGATGTACCCTGTTACTGACGTTGAGTTACCTAAAGGTTTTGAAACCTTGAGCGTTCCAAACAAGTCGTTGAGCTTTAGTGCTGATGAAGTGGCAAAAATGCGTAAGTCTTGGATTCGCGAATGGCAAAGCGCACTGACGTTTTAGCTGACGTTCCACCCCTCATCTGAATGAGATAGGTTTTACCTTTGAATTCTGTTCCAAAAATAGGTTTAGGGGTCGCGATGATCATCGCGACCTTTGTTGTTTCTGCCCTAGGTGCTTTGATTGTTCAAGCCCCTTCACTTGATGTGTCTGTGGTATGGGATGACCCGTATTATCAACATGTCACCAAGTTCAGCTTCTACCAAGCTTTTCTTTCCACATTGCTCAGTGTTGGCTTTGCCATTCCAGTAGCGCACGCACTTTCGCGTCGCCAATTTATTGGTAAATCATTACTGCTTAAGCTGTTTGCATCGACACTGGTTTTGCCGGTTTTAGTTGGTGTTTTTGGGCTGTTAGCGATTTATGGCAACAGTGGTTTGTTGGCGCAGTGGTTGCAAAGTTTCGATACTAAACTGCCATTCTCTATTTACGGTTTGAACGGCATATTACTCGCCCATGTGTTCTTTAATTTACCTTACGCGGCGCGATTGCTTCTGCAAGCATTAGAATCTATTCCTGCCGAGCAACATAAGCTGTGTGCGCATTTAGGTATGAACCATTGGAATAAGTTTCGTTGGGTGGAATGGCCGCGTTTAAGACAGCAACTTCCCCACGTTTGTGGTTTGGTATTTATGCTGTGCTTCACCAGTTTCGCCACTGTAATGGCATTGGGGGGCGGGCCAAAATCCACCACCATTGAATTGGCAATTTACCAAGCGATTAAGTTTGATTTTGATTTACAAGCTGGGGCGTTATTGGCGCTGTGGCAGATGCTGTTATGTGGACTGCTTGCCATTGGAGTGCAGAAGTTAACAAAGCCTGTTTCTATCAGTGCTGGCAGCACATCGGTACAGCAATATTTAACGAAGGATCATGGGTGGTCAAAAGCTTGGGATAGCTTTTGGATCATAGGTGCCTTTTTACTGGTGATACCACCGTTATTGATGGTGTTACTGAGTGGCATCAACCAACAAGTTTGGACGGTGTTAACCGATGAACGTTTTTGGTCTGCGTTATTTAACTCACTCAAAGTGGCAGGGTTAGCCAGTGCGCTTGCGGTCGCTGCGGGCGTGTCTATATTGTTGACCAGTCGCCGTTGGCGGTTGCAGTACAAAAACACGCGAGCCGATCAGATTGAGCTAATCGGCACCATTATTTTGGTGACGCCAGGTTTGGTGATTAGCACCGGATTATTCTTGCTGTTGCGATCATTTACCGATGTTTTTAGCTTGGCGTTTTTTGTTGTGATTCTGGTGAACGGTTTGATGGCTTTGCCTTACGTTATCAAAACGCTGGCACAGCCAATGCTGTATATTGAGCAACAGTACCAGTATGTGTGTGCCAGCTTAGGCATGCGTGGCTGGCAACGCTTTAAAGTGGTGGAGTGGCAGGCTCTGCGCAAGCCATTCGCACATGCGTTTGCGATCAGCTTTATGTTTGCGATTGGCGATTTAAGTGCTATCGCGTTGTTTGGCGGACAAGAGTTCCGCACTTTACCTCTGTATTTATTCCAGCTGCTTGGCAGCTATCAGATGGACGCGGCTGCGGTGGTATCGGTGACCTTGTTGTTGTTGAGTGTGGGCTGTTTTGCCTTGATTGAGAAAGTATTGAAAACGAAGGAGAGAGCGTAATGTTAGTGTTGGATGATGTGCAGTACACCTACCAACGTGAGCTGTTTTGTTTTGACTTAACGATTGAGCAAGGTCAGATAGTGTCGCTGATGGGACCAAGTGGGGCTGGAAAATCGACTTTGCTGGCGTTGGTGGCTGGGTTTATCCATCCTGACCAAGGTGACATTCGGGTTGATCGTGAGTCGATTGTGCACAAAGAGCCTTATCAGCGTCCTTTCTCCATGCTGTTCCAAGAGCATAACTTGTTTTCTCACTTGTCGGTGCGTGACAACATTGGCTTAGGTTTACACCCAGGGCTAAAGCTTACGGTAGACCAAAAACGTCAGGTTGAGCAAGCGGCGCAGCAAGTTGGCGTTGCAGAGTACCTCGACCGTTTGCCTGAGCACCTTTCTGGAGGGCAGCGTCAACGTGTTGCCTTGGCGCGTTGTTTTGTTCAGCCTCATCCCATGTGGCTGTTGGATGAGCCTTTCTCGGCGCTTGATCCGGTTTTACGTGAAGAGATGCTGAGCTTGGTAAAAAAACTGGCGGCAGAGAGGGGAATAACCGTATTGATGGTCACGCACCATTTAAGCGATGCCAAAGCCATTGCCAGCCACTTTGTGTTTGTGGCTGATGGCAAAGTGGAGGCAGCGGATAGTATGTCTGCATTGAGTGAACAGCATGCTAGTGAGAAGCTTGCGGCATTTATCCGAGCCGCACGCTAATGCTCAATGGTGGCGGGATTATGCTTCACCGCAACACAAACCATGTCGAGGACCAAATTCAAACTGAGATCTTAGGCTCATGATATGGTCAATCATCGCTTGTACTCGTCGCGTTCGGTTTGCGCCAGGACGATAGACTAAATAAATGGGCATTGGTACCGTGTGCCATTGAGGTAAAACTCTGACTAAGGAGCCATTTTCCAGCTCTTGCGTCATGTTTTGCATAGGTAAGTTAGCGATTCCCAATCCTTTGAGCGCGCCTTTTAATACCGCTTCTACGGTGGTGCTAGAGAAGTTACTGCTTACTGAGACGTTGACCGTGTTGTCCTGCGAAATCAACGTCCAAGGGCCTATCTCTGAAACATACTGATATCTCAAACAGTTGTGTGTTGTCAGATCTTCTGGCGTTTTAGGTACGCCACACTCAGCTAAATACTCAGGACTGGCGGCCAATACTCGGGTGGTGTAGCCCAATTTTTTAGCAATCAGTCGATCATCGACGATCTGGCCGACTCGAATTGCCATATCAAAACCGTGTGAAAACAGATCAACAAAATCGTTCGATGCTTCTAACGCAATTTGTACTTTTGGCCATTGTTTTAAAAATGGTAAAAAGATGTGCTCAGCCATATACGCGTCCAATGCTGGTGGCGCAGCAATGCGAAGCCGACCTTGGATCTGCTGTTCCATTTCCTGAACGTCTTGACCAATCGAGTGAAATTCTTCAACTAAGCTTGCAGCACGCTCTAAAACCATTTGACCAGCTTCGGTAATCACCAACTTTCGGGTCGTGCGCTCTAGGAGCTTGGCTTCAAAGTGTTGTTCGAGTTTGGTTATGGCTTTACTAACAGTAGATTTTGGTAGGTTTAACTCCAGCGCGCACTTGGTTAAGCTCAGTAGTCGACAGCTTGTGACAAAGATAGAGAGCGTCCTAAAGTCAATTGTTTCTAAATTTCGAACAATCACTTTCAATTATCCATATTGTTTCAATATTGATCTGATTATAGTCTGGCTCCTCATCCTTAGCCATCAAGTTATTGTCATTTGAGGTAACCAACATGTCCAACTCTGTAGACTTATTTTCTCCTATCGAACTCGGTCAATTAGCATTAGATAACCGTGCCATTATGGCCCCTTTAACGCGCGCTCGTGCCAGCGCAGATCATATCCCGAATGACCTTATGGTTGAGTATTATGCTCAACGCGCGAGTGCTGGACTTATCATTGCTGAATGCACCATGGTGATGGAAGGAACGTCTGCTTTTATGGCAGAACCGGGCATTTATAACGAAGAACAAATTGCAGCTTGGAAAAAGGTAACGGATGCGGTTCATGAAAGAGGCGGTAAGATCGTATTGCAAATTTGGCATGCGGGACGCGCTTGTCATCCTGATCTGAATGAAGGAAAAACACCTGTAGCGGCGAGCGCATTGGCCATTCGTGATGAATTAGTCCATACCCCTTCGGGTAAGCAAGCATATACGGTACCACGAGCACTCGAAGTGGATGAGATAGCTTCCATTGTTGCGGCGTTTAAACAAGGTGCAGAAAACGCCAAGAAAGCCGGCTTTGATGGGGTCGAGATACATGGCGCCAATGGTTATCTTATCGATAACTTTCTTCGTGATGGATCGAATTTACGTACTGATGAGTACGGTGGCTCGGTCGAAAATCGTGCTCGTTTCTTACTTGAGATAGTTAAAGAAGTGGTCGAGGTATGGGGACCTGGAAGAGTAGGGCTGCGCACATCACCATTAAATGGATTTAATGATATGAAAGACAGCGATCCGGTTGGCTTGGTTCGTTACTTAGCTAAGCAACTTAATGCTTTCGACCTTGCTTATTGGCACGTGATGCGTGCGGATCTAAAGGGCGTACAAAAAGCAGATGTTCTCAAGCCAGCACGCGAAAACTATCAAGGTTACCTAATGGCCAACGTGGGCTACAGTGCACAAGAAGCGACAACGGCAATTGCAGAAAATCAAGTTGATGTGGTCGCATTTGGCGTTCCATTTATCGCCAACCCTGATTTAGTTGAGCGATTTAAGAAAAATGCACCTCTTAATGAGGCAAAACCTGAGCACTTTTATTTAGGTGGAGCAGAAGGTTATACCGATTACCCAGTAATGGCATAATCCTTATTTGTTCAATATAAAAAGGACGCTAATGTTAGCGTCCTTTTTCGTTTCTTTAGTTGTTTAACCTTGCGGTTTCACGACCATCACATTGATTGGAGAATATTCCACGACCTTACTTGCGACAGAGCCAAGCATTACTTTATTGATTTTAGAACGCTTGTGACTTGGCATAATGATGAGATCAGCGCCCAAGCGCTCTGCATAATCAAGAATTGTCGCGTAGGCTTTGCCCTCAGCAACATGCACTTGGTACACAACATCTTCAGCAATATGCTTATTGGCGAAAGCTTTTAATTGCTGCTTCACGTCTTGCTTCATTTTGGCTGCTGCATCTTTTGGGAAGTATGTAGCAACCATCGACATGTGAATTCCAGGTAATACTGTTAGAAGGTGGATTTGCGCATTCGCTTGCTTTGCTTGCCAAACCGCTAGTTCAACCGCTCGGTCTGAAAAGCCTTGGTCATTTAGATCAACCGGAACAAGAATTTGTTTGTACATTCAATGTCTCTCACTAAGGCCCCTTGTCCTCGGGGCCAAATCGGTTATGCGCTCAATTGTTCCTTACGAGCACGACGTTTTTGGTTCATGGCAAGCACCAGCAAAATCATTAAGCATGGCACAAATACCCATTCTTTCATCGGACGTTCTGCATCTTGGATAACCCACTTGATCTCCCAATCAAAGTCGATACCTGCAGACTCTGCCGGGCTACCAAACTCGACCATATCGACAATCATTTTGTTGTCGCTTTCGGTCAGCATCAGACCCATAGACGAAATACGTGCTTCCGCTGTTGTCGCACTGTCTTCGAATGGAAGACGAACCGTTTTCTCGATGTAGTCGCCTTCAAGGTTTTCGCCGGCAACACGTAGCTCCAATGATTCTCCTACATTTAGCGTTTCCGTGATTTGAGCTACCTCAACGCCAGGAGAAAGAACTTTCGCTGGATACAGCATGTCCCACCAAAAACCAGGACGGAAAAACGAAAATGTCAGTACTAATAATAGAACGGTTTCCCACCACTTGTTACGCGTGAACCACCATCCTTGTGTAGCGGCGGAAAAGATCAGCATCGCAATGATCGATGAGATGACAGTGAGTGCTAAATGCCACCAAGAGTCTACCCCCATCAATAGTAGCTGGGTATTGAACACAAACATGAATGGCAAAATGGCGGTTCGAATATCGTAAGTAAAGCCTTGGATACCTGTACGAATCGGGTCTGATTTAGCAATCGCAGCCGCCGCAAATGCCGCAAGACCTACGGGTGGAGTGTCGTCGGCCAAAATACCAAAGTAGAAAACGAACAAGTGCACCGCAATGAGTGGGATGATCAAGCCATGTGCTGCACCTAGCGTGACAATAACCGGTGCCATCAACGTAGATACTACGATGTAGTTCGCCGTTGTCGGTAGACCCATCCCAAGAACCAAGCTGATTATTGCGGTAAACAGCAGCATAAGAATGATGCTACCGCCAGAGATAAACTCAACGAAGTCCGTCATGACCAGGCCGATGCCCGTTAGGGTGACGACCCCAACTACGGTACCTGCCGCTGCCGTTGCAACGCCGATACCAATCATATTGCGAGCGCCAGCAACCAAGCTCTCAGCCAGATCGATGAAGCCATCTTTGGTTTGCTGCATCATGTCACCTTGCTTTGATAACAGAGCAATCAATGGACGCTGAGTCAGCAAAATGAAAATCATGAACACCGTTGCCCAGAATGCTGAAAGACCTGGCGAGAAGCGCTCTACAGTCAGACACCAAACCAATACAACGATAGGCAGTAGATAGTGCAAACCAGATTTAACCGTTGGGCCAGGATCTGGTACTTCTGTTAACTCTGCATCAATCTCAATTGCGCCATCTTGCACATGATTTGCTGAGATCTTCACCAAGCCAACGTACGCAATTAACAGGGCAACCGTAACAATTGGCGTCGCGGCATCACCAAAGACATCTTTCGTCCAACCCACTCCGTAGTAAACCAATGCGCTGATCACACACAGTCCCAAGATTGTGCCAGTAAAGGAAAGCAAACTTTGTACTAACGTTGGGTTGTGGCGACGAGGAAGACCTGTCATACCCGCTTTACACGCCTCAAGGTGAACGATGTAAATCAAAGCGATGTAAGAGATAAGTGCCGGAAGTAGGGCAGCCTTAATTACCTCAACGTATGAGATACCGACATATTCCACCATCAAGAATGCCGCCGCGCCCATGATTGGTGGTGTTAACTGACCGTTGGTTGAGGCGGCAACTTCAACGGCTCCCGCTTTGGTACCCGGAAAACCGACACGTTTCATCAATGGAATGGTAAAGGTACCAGTGGTTACCACGTTTGCGATTGAAGAGCCAGAAACAAGCCCGGATAAACCAGATGCAACAACGGCCGCTTTTGCAGGACCACCTTTCATATGACCCAGCAAAGAAAAGGCGACTTTAATGAAGTAAGCACCTGCGCCAGCGCGTTCCAGCATGGCACCAAACAATACAAACAAGAACACAAAAGAGGTTGAAACGCCTAATGCGACACCGAATACACCTTCCGTTGTTAGCCATAAGTGAGACATGGCCTTGTTTAAGCTCGCTCCTTTATGCGCGATGACATCGGGCATGTAAGGGCCGGCAAAGGTGTAAGTAAGGAAGACAGCAGCGACTACCATCAGTGGTGGACCGAGCGCTCGGCGTGTTGCCTCTAAAAGGAGAACCATACCGATGACAGCAACGACGATATCTGCCGTTGTTGGTGCACCGGAACGTCCAGCTAGCTCGGTATAAAAAAGGTAAATATATGCCGCAGAAAAACTACCTGCTAGCGCCAATATCCAATCGACAAGAGGGATATGATCGCGAGGGGAATTTTTCATAGCTGGATAAGCAGTGAAAGCCAAGAAGATCGCGAAAGTGAGGTGGATTGATCGCGCTTCCGTGTCGTTCAGTACGCCGAAATTAAAAATAAATGGTAGCGGAGATGCGTACCATAATTGAAATAGTGACCAACACAGAGGAACAAACCAAAGGATTCGTCCTTGCATTCCCGAGGGGCTACGTGCACCTGTGTCTGCCTGAGCCACCATTTCTTGCACATCTTGTGACGGAGCTTGATTCGTCGCCATGTACTTTTTCCTTATTATTGATGGTCCTGTCGGATTTTTATCGAGAACCACACTTCGCCTTTATCAGTGTAGCGAATGGAGCGAAGTTTGCTTTCGAGTATTTTGCTGCCTGAACTCAAAGTATTGAATTTTGGAGACTCTGCTAGGCGGCGTTTAAGTTTTTCTTGGGTATGAACTCGCAATTTTCGGAAGAAAACTGGCGAATGAAGCATACAGTTAGCACGTGCTACAACCTGCATGCTCAAACAGGCAGAAAACCATCTTTTCCTGCCTGTGAGTTTGGAGTCTGAGGAAGTTACTTAAGTAGACCCACTTCTTTGTAGTATTTTTCTGCACCTGGGTGAAGAGGGATAGATAGACCCGCTTTCACCATGTCTTCTTTTTTCAGGTTTGCAAACGCAGGGTGTAGACGTTTGAACGTATCGAAGTTTTCAAACACGGCTTTTGCAACGTTGTAAGCGACATCGTCTGAAACGTCTGCTGTTGTAACCATCGTTGCCGCAACACCAAAGCTGTTTACGTCTTTGTCTGTGCCACGATACATGCCAGCCGGCACTGAGCTAAAGGCGTAGTATGGGTTATCAGCAACAATCTTATCGATTTTCGGGCCTGTTGCAGAAACTAGCTTAGCATCACATGATGTTGTTGCTTCTTTGATTGAACCGTTCGGGTGACCCACCATGTAAATGAATGCGTCAATTTTGTTGTCACAAAGTGCTTGAGAACGCTCAGAGCCCTTTAGCTCAGAAGCCAATTTGAAGCTGTCGTTTGTCCAGCCCATCGCTTCCATAACAACGCCCATGGTTGCACGGTCACCAGAGCCTGGGTTACCGATGTTTACGCGCTTACCTTTTAGGTCTTCAACGTTTTCGATACCTGAATCTGCACGAGCAATGATGTTGAAAGGTTCTGTATGAAGAGAGAACATTGCACGTAGTTTTTTGTACGGGCCTTGTTCCGCAAACTTACTCGTACCATTGTAGCCGTGGTACTGCCAATCCGATTGCACGATACCAAAATCTAACTCGCCAGCACGGATAGTGTTAACGTTGTAAATAGAGCCGCCAGTCGATTCTACTGAACAACGAATGTTGTGTTCTTTACGACCTTTATTGACCAATTTACAGATAGCACCACCAGTAGGGTAGTAAACACCTGTAACAGAGCCAGTACCGATAGTAATAAACTCTTGAGCGTTAACTGCGCCTGCACCCATTACTGCTGCAGCGATAGCGCCTACTTTGAGAAGTTTGTTAAATGCCATGAATTTCCCTTCCTTATATTCATTATTTACCCGGAAATAACCATAAATCACTTCTGGAGTTTCCTATTTGGAAACGGCACCTTTTTCAATCCAATCGTTTGAAAAAGCGAGCGAATCATAACAAAAAATTGGCAGAAAATTATCCAATTGTTAAATGTTATAGTTGATAAGTCTGAATTTTGTATCAGGGGATAGGATTCAATTTGTGATTTAATTCTTTTTATAACAATTACTTAATTAACGTTTAGTGACTGAAATGAAAAAGATCAATTGCGTGATGTTAATCACAAAATAGGTGGTTAAAGAATGAGCGGAGTAAGCAAAAAATTTACATAAATTATGGGCTACAAAATGAGACTTCTTTTATAACCCACAATGAGTTAGCTGATTGAAGCTTTATAGAACTTAACCAGTATATTCGAACAGCTCGCACACTGATTTGAAGAGTTGCTCAGTCGTAATTGCCATGGTTGGCGTAATGAAAATGGTATCGTCACCTGCGACAACACCAAGAATACCTTCGGATTTACCCAGTGAGTCAAGCAAGCGAGCAATCAACTGCGCAGCACCAGGGCCAGTATGGATAACAACTAATGCCGCGTTATGGTCAATGTCTAGCACCAGTTCACGCAAAGAGCTGCTTACAGTCGGTACGCCTAGCTCAGCAGGAAGGCAGTAAACCATTTCCATTTTTGCATTGCGTGTGCGGACGGCGCCAAATTTAGTCAGCATGCGTGATACTTTCGATTGGTTAATGCTTTCAAATCCTTGTTGTTTGAGTGCATCAACAATCTCACCCTGTGAGCCAAAGCTCTCTTCTTTTAATAGGGCTTTAAAGGCGCGGACTAAGTTGTCTTGTTTTTCTGAATTGCGCATAGTCATTACGAATCTCTTATTACGGGTCAGCAATTTTGCATATTCTCGCATATATATTCATGCGGTGCCAAAGAGTCCCAGTATTATGTTAGTTACGTCACTGTAAACTATATACCACATGGAATTCTTTAACTATATGAAGTAGGGCTGTTTTTGTTTTCTTGAATTCCTTGTCATTTCAACAGAATAAAAGAATAATCCAAGCCCCATTTGTAGCACGGTAACAGCGAGTTGCGCGAGGTCGCAAAGCTAGCGTTAATTGATTGTAATCAAGTTGTGATTCCGATAGCTTTATTTAAGTTGGTTACAAACTACCCTACGAATACGTTTATAAGAGAAATACTCTCAAGGAGAACTACATGAAAGTAGCCGTTATTGGTGCCGCTGGTGGCATCGGTCAAGCCCTGGCCCTTCTACTTAAGAACCGTCTTCCTGCTGGTTCTGATTTAGCCTTATACGATATTGCTCCAGTAACTCCTGGTGTGGCTGCTGATCTTAGCCACATCCCGACGCCAGTTTCTATCAAAGGTTACGCGGGTGAAGATCCTACTCCAGCACTAGAAGGTGCGGATGTTGTGCTGATTTCTGCTGGTGTTGCTCGTAAGCCTGGTATGGATCGCGCGGATCTATTCAATGTAAATGCTGGTATCGTTAAGTCGCTAGCGGAGAAGATTGCGGTTGTTTGTCCGAAAGCTTGTGTTGGTATCATCACAAACCCGGTAAATACAACAGTGCCAATTGCCGCTGAAGTACTTAAGAAAGCGGGTGTTTACGATAAGCGTCGCTTGTTCGGTGTAACAACACTTGACGTTATCCGTTCAGAAACATTCGTTGCAGAGCTAAAAGACAAAGATCCAGGTGACATTCGCGTACCTGTTATCGGTGGTCACTCTGGCGTAACGATCTTACCTCTACTGTCTCAAGTGGAAGGCGTTGACTTTACAGCTGAAGAAGTAGAAGCATTAACGAAACGTATTCAAAACGCAGGTACCGAAGTTGTAGAAGCGAAAGCGGGTGGTGGTAGTGCAACACTATCAATGGGCCAAGCTGCATGTCGCTTTGGTCTGTCTCTAGTTCGTGCTCTTCAAGGTGAAGAAGGCGTAGTTGAATGTGCATACGTTGAAGGCGACGGTGAGCACGCGACTTACTTCGCACAGCCTGTGAAACTAGGTAAAGAAGGCGTAGAAGAAGTACTAAGCTACGGCAAACTCAGCGATTACGAAAAGTCTGCACTAGACGGTATGCTAGAAACACTAAATAGCGACATCAATATTGGTGTTGAATTCGCAAAGTAATCTAGAAAGCCCGAATAAGAAGAAAGCCGATCAAAATGATCGGCTTTTTTGATCTTTGGCTTCTCTGCTTCGTAAAATTACTTGATAAAAACAACGTGGTGAAGGAGAAGATGATGGAAGCAAGTCGAATCCGTAAAGGCATGGTTGTTGAATGCCAGCAGGGCGTAGGTACGATATTGGTGGTCGACCGTGAAGCAGAGACGGTACTGTTGTCGAAACAAGGCTCTGACCAGCAGATTGCGGTTAGCTTTGATGAAATAGAAGATGACCCACAACTGCATGGCGGTAGTGACAGATATTACTAGCGCCTATCACGGCATTAGGTATCAGATACAAAAAAGGAAGAGCTTGCTCTTCCTTTTTGTTTTAAGTCTTGCTATGGGTTGCTATGATTACTTCGTGCGTTGTACCGCGACATGAGCCAGAGTAATAAGCGCTTGCTTGTATTCAGATTCCGGCAATACTGATAGTTCTTCGATCGCTTTGTCTGCTTCTTCTAGTGCTTTTTGCGTCGTGTATTCCAGAGATCCGGCCTCTTTCATCACCGCGAGAATATCTTCTAAGCGATCCATGCCATTGGCCTTCTCAATTGCTTCGCGAATCATGAGGGCATTGTCTGGCGTGGTATTACGCATAGCGTGAAGTAGAGGCAAAGTTGGCTTGCCTTCAGCCAAATCATCCCCCACATTTTTACCCATGTCTTCGCCATCAGAGGTGTAATCCATGACGTCATCAATAAGCTGAAACGCAGTACCCAAATACTTACCGTAATTTTGCATTGCGATTTCAACATGCTCAGGAGCATCGTTTAAGATTGCGCCAATTTGAGTTGCAGACTCAAATAAGCGTGCCGTCTTAGAGTAGATGACTTGCATGTAGCTTTCTTCTGTCGTGTCAGGATCGTTACAGTTCATCAACTGCTGAACTTCACCTTCGGCGATCACGTTTACGGCGTTGCTCATTAGCTTAAGGATCTTTATGGATCCTAGCTCCGTCATCATTTGGAATGAGCGAGTATAGATAAAGTCCCCAACTAACACGCTAGCAGCATTGCCAAATGCAGCATTCGCAGTTGCTTTACCGCGGCGCATGTCTGATTCGTCGACCACGTCATCATGCAGCAAAGTCGCTGTATGGATGAACTCAATAAACGCAGCTGCCATTGTATGACCGTTGCCTTGGTAACCAAGTGCGCGGGCTGACAGTATCGCTAAAAGCGGTCTCAGACGTTTGCCTCCACCACTCACGATATAAAAACCGAGCTGGTTGATTAAAGAGACATCAGAATTAAGTTGGGCTTGAATTGTTTCATTCACTTTTGCCATGTCATCGGCAGTAAGCGCTTGGATAGTTTTAAAATCCATCGTATATCCGGCTGAAGTTAGACCCTGCAAGGCTTATTCGATTTATATAATTGTCGAATAATACACTAAAAAACGTTGATTAATACATTACTAAAGGGCATGATTGCCGCACTTTTCTTTGGCGATTAGCTTTTCGCCAATTTTTTCAAAATATGGCTTGTCATAGGAGCATCTATTCTGTAGAATCTGCGCCCTATTGATGATTAGTTTAGCGCACACCCTCAAGAAAGGCTGTGCGGAAAAAGCGGAGTAAAATATGTACGCTGTTTTCCAATCTGGTGGTAAACAACACCGTGTAAGCGAAGGTCAAACTCTTCGTTTAGAGAAATTAGACGTTGAAACTGGTGCAACTGTAGAATTTGATAAAGTTCTTCTTGTTGCTAACGGCGAAGACATCAAAGTTGGTGCTCCTCTTGTAGAGGGCGGCAAAATTGTTGCTGAAGTTGTACAACACGGTCGTGGCGATAAAGTTAAAATCGTTAAGTTCCGTCGTCGTAAGCACTCTCGTAAGCAACAGGGTCACCGTCAGTGGTTCACTGAAGTGAAGATCACTGGTATCAACGCTTAATCTATTAGGAGAGTTTAACAATGGCACACAAAAAAGCTGGTGGTTCTACTCGTAACGGCCGCGATTCAGAAAGCAAACGTCTAGGTGTTAAGCGTTTCGGTGGTGAATCTGTACTTGCAGGTAACATCATCGTTCGTCAACGTGGTACTAAGTTCCACGCTGGTAACAACGTAGGTATCGGTAAAGACCACACTCTATTCGCTCTTACTGAAGGTAAAGTGAAGTTCGAAGTGAAAGGTCCTAAGAACCGTAAGTTTGTAAGCATCGAAGCTGAGTAATTAGGTTTTTACCAAGTTACTTAATAGCTTTAAGCTGAATTCAAAAGCCCTGCCGAATCGGCGGGGTTTTTTATTTATGGCAGTCGACATATCGAAGTTTCTCGTTTCCACCTTATTTGTGGGCTGGGAGCTTAGATCTGTCATCTGCTAAAATTGTCAGATGACAAAGTAGATTTAATCCACGCACGAAGTAGTCGGAGTAAAAGATGAAGTTCGTAGATGAAGCGGTAGTAAAAGTTCAGGCTGGCGACGGCGGTAGCGGCGTTGTGAGTTTCTGGCGTGAAAAATTCATCACTAAAGGTGGCCCTGATGGCGGTGATGGTGGCGACGGTGGTGATGTTTATATCCAAGCCGATGAAAACCTTAACACTCTGATTGATTATCGTTTCCAGCGCTTCTACGAAGCGGAGCGTGGTGAGAATGGCCGCGGTGGTAACTGTACTGGTAAACGTGGCAAAGACATCGTTCTTCGTGTGCCTGTAGGTACGCGCGCAGTGGATATCCACACAAATGAAATCGTGGCAGAAGTTGCTGAACACGGTAAGAAAGTGATGATCGCAAAAGGCGGTTGGCACGGTCTAGGTAACACGCGTTTCAAATCTTCAGTAAACCGCGCGCCTCGTCAAAGAACATTAGGCACAAAAGGTGAAGTACGTGAAATTCGCCTTGAGCTATTGCTCCTTGCTGACGTTGGTATGCTTGGTCTACCTAATGCAGGTAAATCAACCTTTATCCGCGCAGTCTCAGCAGCAAAACCAAAAGTCGCTGATTACCCATTCACGACGTTGATCCCAAGCTTGGGCGTAGTGAGTGTCGTACCAGAGAAAAGCTTTGTTGTTGCAGACATTCCAGGTCTTATCGAAGGTGCAGCAGATGGCGCTGGTCTTGGTATTCGATTCTTGAAGCACTTAGAGCGTTGCCGAGTGTTGCTGCACATGATCGATATTATGCCAATTGATCAGTCTGATCCGGTGCAAAATGCACTAACGATCATTGATGAGCTAGAGCAATACAGTGAAAAACTGGCAAGCAAGCCACGCTGGTTAGTATTCAACAAAGTTGATTTAATGCCTGAAGAAGAAGCGAATGAGAAGATCCAAGAAATCTTAGACGCACTAGGCTGGGAAGACGAGTACTTTAAGATCTCGGCGATCAACCGTAACGGCACTAAAGAGCTTTGTTACAAACTGGCTGACTTTATGGATAATCTACCTCGCGAAGAGGAAGAAGTGGCTGAAGAAGATAAAGTTAACTTCATGTGGGATGACTACCATAAAGATGCGATGGCGGGTAAAGACGTTATCACTGAAGATGACGACGACGATTGGGATGACTGGGACGATGAAGAAGATGACGGTCACGTTGTCTACGTTCGTGACTAATCAGAACCGTCAAACAATGCCTGTTTGTCTATAATTCATTAAGCCGCAATTATTTATTGCGGCTTTTTTTGTATCTAAATCATATTTAGATGGTGTGATTTACGGCACAATAGCCGATACGTCGTGATTTTTGAGGGTTAGTTTGGACCTCTCGCGTATGAATGAGCAACACCCTAAAAGGAATTAGACTGATTTATGACTCTAGAAACCATACCGTCTGGAGAGTTGGCGGTATCCACTCAACGATCTATTTCTCGCCTTGTTGCCCAAGCCGGGCAAATGCTACTCGCTCATGGTGCTGAAAGTACTCTGGTGAGCGATATTATGCGCCGTATTGGCCTTGCTTGTGGGGTTAATGAAGTTGCGGTTGCGCTATCAGCCAATGCACTGGTTGTAACGACGGTAATGGATGGACACTGCATCACCACTACCCGAAGTTGTGCCGATCGTGGCATTAATATGCGTGTTATTACGCAAATTCAACGTATCTGCATCATGATGGAGCGTGGGCTGCTCGATGCAACCATGGCGCAGAAAAAGCTGAACGCCATCAGTCCAGAGCGTTATAACCGCTGGCTGGTGGTGTTTATGATTGGCTTGTCATGTGCGGCATTCAGTCATCTGGCAGGTGGTGATTGGGGGGTATTTGTTATGACCTTTTTAGCATCAGCTGGTGGCATGATCGTTCGCCAAGAAATTGGTCATCGTCACTTTAACCCTTTACTGAACTTTGCAGCGACCGCCTTTGTGACGACCTTAATTTCTGCGCAAGCGGAAATCTACCAAATCGGCAATCTGCCCACCGTTGCAATGGCATCGTCGGTATTAATGCTCGTACCGGGTTTCCCGTTGATTAACTCGGTGGCAGACATGCTGAAAGGGCACATTAACATGGGTATTGCCCGGTTTGTGATGGCCAGCTTACTGACGTTGGCGACGTGTTTGGGCATCGTTGCTGCGATGAGCGTTACTGGAATTTGGGGGTGGGCAATCTAATGAGCTTGTTTGATTTGATGCTTGGCCTGCTGAATGACATGTTTTTCGCTGCGATTCCCGCAGTTGGATTTGCACTGGTTTTTAACGTGCCACAAAGAGCTTTAGTGTATTGTGCTGTTGGCGGCGCGATTGGACACGGCAGCCGTTATTTGATGATGCAGTTTGGTATTCCCATTGAATGGGCGACCTTTTTTGCCGCGACGCTAGTTGGGATGATTGGTGTGTACTGGTCTCGCCGCTTTCTCGCGCACCCAAAAGTGTTCACTGTGGCAGCTTTGATCCCGATGGTACCTGGCGTGTTTGCTTACAAAGCAATGATAGCCATGGTTGAGATCAACCATATTGGTTATTCACCTGAGCTCGTTGCCACTTGTATGGAGAACTTTCTTAAGGCCATGTTTATTATTGCAGGTTTAGCTGTTGGTCTTGCTGTTCCAGGGCTGTTATTCTATCGCCGCAGACCTATTGTATAAGGACCTAACATGATCATTAGTATGATTGCCGCGATGGCCGACAATCGCATCATTGGCAAAGACAATCAAATGCCTTGGTATCTTCCCGCCGATTTCGCTTGGTTTAAGCGTTGTACCATGGGAAAACCGGTTGTGATGGGACGCAAAACCTATGAGTCTATTGGTCGCCCTTTACCTGGTCGCTTGAATATTGTTATCAGCCGTGATGAGACACTAAAGATCGAAGGCGTCACTACCGTAACATCGATTGAGCAAGCTTTGGACGTGGCTGGTGACGCGGAAGAAGTGATGATCATTGGTGGTGGTGCGATTTACGCAGCTTGTCTGCCGATGGCCAATAAACTGTATGTAACACACATTGAAGCAGCGATTGATGGTGATACTCAGTTCCCAGACTGGGGAGATCAATTTAAGGAAACCTACTCAGAAACGTATCAAGCGGATGAGAAGAACGCCTACAACATGCGCTTTACTGTGTTAGAAAAGTAATTCGAGATTAATACATACAGCGTAGTTAATACGGTAATGCCGTTCGTATAACAGCGAGCGGCCATCCCGGCCTGCCATCATCCTGAAAGCGACGGAGGAGCGTGATTCAGGATCTTCTATACGAGTACTTTGTTGTCAAAGGTATCTCTATCTACCCGCAGCGTGCGGATATTAGATTCCTAGTCTTGCTAAGGCTCGCTGGAATGACCCTACAGGAGATGTTAGGTGACAGGCATTCTCCCTACGATGGATTATCGACTATCATTCAGTGTTTAACTTAACGCATCCTGAGTAAAGATTTTCTTATCGTCCCAACGGATCATGGTTAGGCTTCCGCCCCAAACACAGCCAGTATCCAGACCGATGACCTCTTCGTCTACATGGCCTTGTAGTGCAGCCCAGTGACCAAATAACACCGTTTTATTGAGGTGAACGCGCTGAGGTACATCAAACCATGGAATAAGTTCGTTACCGGAAACTTGTTGTGGTGGTAGTTTACAATCCATATCCAAACGACCGTCAGGGAAACAAAAGCGCATCCGCGTAAAAGCATTGATAATATAACGGTATCGATCCAAACCCTGTAGAGAGTCATGCCAGGAATCAGGTTGATTGCTGTACATGTTTTTTAAGAGCCAAGGCAGCTCTTCACTTTGGATGATGCGTTCAACTTCGCGGGCACATTTTCTTGCGGTTTTTAGATTCCACTGCGGTGATATCCCAGCGTGACACATCACGAACTCGTCATGCTCGGCCATAAGAGGTTGCTGAGCTAGCCATGCCAATAGATCTTCTTTATCGGGTGCAGTGAAAATAGGCGCGGTTTTATCTTTATCTTTGACCTTTTTTATCCCGTGAGCAACGGCGAGCAGGTGAAGGTCGTGATTACCAAGCACCACGGTTGCGCTTGTGCCAAGCGACTTCACAAAGCGTAAAGTTTCTAGTGATTTAGGCCCTCTGGCGACCAAATCACCAGCGAGCCAAAGTTGGTCTTTTTTCGCAGAGAAAGAGACTTGTTCTAGTAGTCGCTGCAATTCATCAAAACAGCCTTGAATATCACCAACAATATAGGTAGCCACTGAATCTCCAATTTACTAATTTAAAACATTTGGAACAGCAAGACGAAATGGTTCAATTTCGGTGATGAACTCCTGTCCTTTTTCATCCAGCATTTTGTAGTGCCCTTGCATAACGCCGACAGGGGTTTCTAACGCGGTTCCGCTACTGTACGTGTATTCATCATTGCTTGGAATAAAAGGTTGTTGACCCACCACACCATCACCTTCAACCGTCATTTGCTTGCCATTCGAGTCTGTGATTAACCAGCGACGGCTCACTAACTGCACGGTTTGTTGGCTAAGGTTTTTGATGGTGATGATATAGGCGAAAACGTAGCGTTGTAGCTCAGGATTGGACTGTTCTTCGATGTATTTGGTGTGAACTTGAATTTTGATGCAAGGTTGAATGACGTCCATGTGCACTCCTCAGAAACGTAATATCCCAATAATAATAAGCCAAACCGGCAAGGGTTTGGCTTATCGTTTGAGTTCTTAGTGCTGCGGGTTATCCGCAAGCCAGTTCGCCATCGCGACGAATTGTTCTAGCGTCAGGTTCTCTGGACGCATGCTTGGATTAACACCTAGCTCTTCTAGTACTTCTGTGCTTAACAACGATTTGTAGCAGTTACGAACTGTTTTACGACGTTGGTTAAAGCCTTCACGACAAACGCGATCCAGCAAACGCAGATCTTTCGCAGGGCATGGCAGCTCTTCATATGGCACTAAACGAACAACGGCAGAGTCCACTTTCGGTGGTGGAACGAATGCCGTTGGCGGCACTTCCAGTACTGGTACCACTTTACAGTAGTACTGAGCCATTACCGTTAAACGGCCGTAAGCTTTGCTGCCAGGGCCGGCGGCTAGGCGGTTTACCACTTCTTTTTGCAGCATAAAGTGCATGTCTTGAATGTCTTTATGGAATTCAAAAAGGTGGAACATCAATGGTGTAGAGATGTTGTACGGCAAGTTACCGAAAATGCGTAGCTTGTTGTTTGGCTTCACCAATTGAGTGAAGTCAAATCGCATAGCGTCACCCTCATGGATGGTCAACTTATCCGCCAGTTCAGGGTGAGTACGTAGGCGTTCTGCCAGATCGCGGTCTAATTCGATGACCGTGAATTTATCCACTTCACGACCTACCGGCTCAGTGATTGCACCAAGACCAGGACCAATTTCAACCAGGTTTTGACCTGGTTTTGGGTTAATCGCTGATACGATTCCATCAATAATGTATGGATCGTTCAGGAAGTTTTGACCAAAACGTTTACGCGCTTTGTGTCCTAAATGGACATCATTTCTCATTGTTTCTTCTCTACCAAATCTATCGCATGCGTGAGCGCTGTTCGGAAACTCCCTGTATCCGCTTGACCTGTCCCTGCCAGATCTAATGCAGTACCGTGATCCACCGATGTTCTAATAAAAGGTAGACCAAGAGTAATGTTTACTGAACGACCAAAGCCTTTGTATTTTAATACTGGCAACACTTGGTCGTGGTACATGCCTAAAACAGCATCAGCATCATTTAAATATTTTTCATTGAAAATGGTATCTGCCGGCAAAGGGCCGATCAGGTTGATACCTTTTTCTTGTCGAATCTTTTCCAGTGTCGGAGTGATGGTTTCGATCTCTTCACGACCTAAGCAGCCATCTTCGCCAGCATGAGGGTTAAGCCCGCAAACGTAGATGTTTGGTTGTGCGATAGCAAACTTTTCTACAAGGTCTTTATGAAGAATATCGATGATTTTTTCTAATCGCTCTTCGGTGACCGCTTTGGACACATACGCTAAAGGAATATGTGTTGTGACCAGCGCCACGCGTAGTCCTTCCGTTGCTAGCATCATGACGACTAGCGGCGTTTTTGACTTCTCGGCGAAAAACTCAGTATGACCACTGAATGCAACACCTGCGCGATTAATCACCCCCTTATGAACAGGGCCGGTGACAATAGCATCAAATTCATCATTCATACAGCCTAAAGCGGCTCTTTCTAGCGTTTTTAGTACATAGTGACCATTCGCTTCGTTGAGCTCGCCTGCGACCGCAGGTTCCGATATTTGGATATGATCAACGATAAGCGTGCCTGCTTTTTGTGCTTTAGGCGCTTCTTCTGGATTGTAATCAGACAGTTGGACTTCAATGCCAAGCTGCTTGGCTCTGTCCATCAGCATATTTTTATCGGCGCAGACGACAATTTGGTGTGCCCAATCTTCCTTCGATAAGGCAAGCACTAAGTCTGGGCCGATACCCGCAGGTTCCCCTGCGGTTACGACAATTCTACGAATTGTATTAGTTGTCATTGTTGTCATCCACGATTTCAACAAACGCACTTGCGCGTAGCTCTTGCATCCATGCGCCCGCTTCTTCATTAAATTTACGGTTAAATAGAATACGGTAAGCCTTGTTCTTCATCGCTGAGTCAGTGCGGTCAACTTGGCGACGATCCAACACTTCAACGATATGCCAGCCGTGAACGGTTTTGAACGGTTCGCTGATTGAGCCAACAGGCAGAGTTTCTACTTGGTGTTTAAATTCTGGCACGTACAGATCTGGCGTTTGATAACCTAGCTCACCGTCTTGCGCTGCCGAACCAGGGTCTTGGCTGTATTGTGTTGCCAGTTGAGCGAAAGTGGCTTCGCCAGCTTTGATGCGGCGTACAAATTCATTCAGTTGCTTCTTCGCCCCTTCATCGCTCAGAATCACGGTTGGTTTAATCAAAATATGACGCGCATTTACTTCCGTTACCGCAACCGTTTCTAGGCCTTTTACATCTTCAATTTTTAGGATGTGGAAACCGACGCCACTGCGGAATGGGCCAATGATGCTGCCTTTGTTTTGCATTTTGATCTGATCGGCAAAGATGGTTGGCATCTCTTCTTTACGCATCCAACCCCAGTCGCCACCTTGTAAAGCTTTAGGACCTTTTGAGTAGGTGTAGGCCATCTCCGTAAAGTCTGCACCTTCGTTCAGCTTTTTCGCCAGCGCTTTTGCTTCTGCTTCTACAGCAGACTTTTCTTTGTCGTCAGAGAAGCGCAGTTGAATGTGTCCAATTTTGTATTGAACGGTCGCATTGGTTTCTTGTGATAGTTGCTCAGCAAGGCTGTCGACTTCTGCTGGAAGGATATTAATACGGCGACGAACCAGTGCATTACGGGCTTCTGAAGCGGCGATTTCCTTACGGATTTGTTCGCGGAATTCTGGGTAACTCAAGCCTTCACTTTCTACAGAAGCGGCGAGTTGTTCTACAGATTGTTCATTATTACGTGCGATCTCCGCAATCGCTTGGTTTAAGCGGTTATCGTCAATACGCACACCGATACGGTCTGCTTCTTGGCCTTGCAACGTGTCAATAATCAGCTTTTCAACAACTTGTTCTTTTAACACGCTAGCAGAAGGTAAGCTCTTTCCGCTTTGACGCGCGTTGGCTTGCAGCGTTTTCATCGCTGTTTCGATGTCGCTTTGTAGAATTACACCGTCGTTCACGATGACCGCAACCTTATCGATCTCTACTGGTGCTGCAACCGCTCCGCAAGAGAGTAGGGTCGTGAATAAGATTGATTTCCAAATTTTCATTTAAAATTCCGTCAGTATTTTTTGAATAGGCGTCTTGTTCATTTAAGACGCCTATTTCGATTAATTGTTCAGATAGAATGGGCGGCCGTACTTAATCGCGTTGTCAGAACCATCTAGTTCTTTGACTGCAGTGTCTTCACGCTGATTGGTCGCAAAGCCTTGAATACCGAAGTTAACGCTAAAGTTATTTTCGTATTCAGGTGATGCGCCAGTGCTGCCGATAGTTTGGTTTTCCCAACCAAGCAATTGGTTGGCGTAAGTCACACCAATGTACCAACAGTCAGACTGGTAACGCAGGCTCGCTAGCCATTCTAGGTCCGCCTTTTCATTTAGGTCGTAGTAGTATTGACCACTTGCAGACCAGTTCGGGTTGAACTCGTAGGCCGCTACAATACCTGCTTGTGAAATGCCTTTACGAGTAATTGTGTCTAGGTTTTCGAGAATGATCGTATCTTCGATGTATTCACGCGTGACGTAACGATAGTTACCCTGAATAAAGCCACCGTTAAATTGGTACTCTAAGGTACTGTTCGCCAACTGCATGGAGCTCAAATCGATATCGTATTGAATTCCACCGTGATAGAACAAGTAATCGTTGTAGTTGAAATCAGCTTCAATCGCCCATGATGAGTAGTTGGTGGTCTCATCCGGAAGATTTGGGCTGTTGCTCAGTTTGGTCTTTTTATCGAAGTAGTAAATCTGACCAAATGAAACGTTAAGACGCTCTTTATAGTCATCATCAAAGAAGCGAGTACTCGCACCGTAGCTTAACTGGTTCGCAGAGGCGATTTTATCAATGCCACTGTACTTACGACTGCGGAATAGCCCGTAGTAGTCGGTTTGTAGCAAGGTGGTATCGTAGTTGTAGATATTGGTTTGATCTTCTTCAGGTACGTACAAGTACTGTAGCTGAGGTTCCAGTGTTTGTGTGTAGCCCTTGATCCAACTCGTGTCTCGCTCTAAGTAAAGTTGCGCATGCGTACGGAACTCGGGGATAACACGAGAAACTTCGTCATCTAACTGGTTTTGTAAGTTTACATCTGTCAGACCCGTTAAGTCTTGAGAGTAGTACGTGGAAAGCACGCGAGCTTCCGTTGTCCACGTTGCCCATGAATTTGAAAGCGGCAATGTAAGCCCTGGTTCAATATGAACACGGGTCGCATTTGGTCGCGCAGCATCGCTCGTATCGAAGCGGCTCACTTGGCTCTTCACGTCAAAGTTGAGGTAATCTCCCCACAATGGCGTGTAGTAGTTCAAGTCTAACTGAGGAAGCAGGCGATAAGGGCGGTTCTCTTCTTTCAATAAGATTTGGAAGTCACGAACGGTTAACGAAGCATCCCAGAAATCAGAACGATATTGTACTTGTCCTTCTTGAACCAGTTGACCATCTTCACGGTTACCAATATCGGAGTCGAGATCGAGGAAGTAATCAATATCACTCACTTTTGAGTAATCGACTTTGACTATCCACTGTTTATTGATGATACCGTCGTGTTTAACTTGGTAGCCCCAACGAGACTCGTCTTGATATTTGCGATCGCTATTGAGGTATTCGCCTTTGATTTCACCATTCCCCCAACCATCCGTTAGGTAGCGGAAATCCGTGTCGAGTTTTGTTCCACGCTGCTGCATATAGAGCGTGGTGAGCGTCATGTCATATTGAGGCGCGATGTTCCAATAGAATGGCACCTCGACTTCCATACCATCGCTAGAACCATACGATAAAGAAGGGAAGAGGAAACCCGTTTTACGCGTATCTCCAATTGGCATGGTTAGATACGGCACATAGAAAACAGGCACATCTAACACTTCAAATCGAGGATGGTGCAGCGTCGCCGTCTCTTCATCTTGGTCAACGTCAATACCTGATGCCACTAAACGCCATGAATTGTCGCCTTGAGGACATGATGTAATAGAACCATCTTCGAGTTCATAAACCGACTGACCTGTACGCGCGATGTATGCTGCTGTGCCTCGACCTTGTTGGCAAAGGAACTGATAATCGGTGTTCTCCAGTGAAAAAGTGTCTTGGTTGATGTCATTAGTAACACGATCAGATCGAGCTTTGACTTGGCCGTCATTGAAAGTCACGTTGCCTTCGGCAACCACGACGTTGTCTTGTTGGTGCAGCGTTACGCTATCTGCGGTGATTTTCTTCTGGCCTTGGGTGACTTGTACATTACCTGAGTACTGAGCTTTGTCACCATTGATGGCTTGCAGGGTGTCAGCTTCTACCACTACTGGGGTATTAAGAGCGTCCTCCTCGCCACTGGTATCGACCAAACATTGATCTGTGGCGGGCATTTCCTGCACACTATCATGGATATTCGCTTCAGCTTGAGTGGTGGGTACAAACAAGGCGGTGCTGATAGAGGCCGCTAAACATGTGCGGGAGAAATGTTGCATTGAATTGAACTTTCCTGTGTCACTACTACTCGATGGCTATAGGGCTTGTTGTACCCTAGCGTAATAGCCAAATGAATCAACTATAGTCGCATTTATCCCAGCGTATTGATTCACTGTGGCATAATGACGACAAAATAGCTGCAAAGATAAGCAGGCGAAATGGCCTAGCCGAAATAAAACTAATTCCATTATCATAAAGGAAATCGTTGCATCCGGCACTATAAGACCGCCGTCGTCGATAAAAATTCATTGATAGAGAACACATAATGCATATTTTTGGCAAAATTCTGGGTGCCTTTTTTGGCTTGTTACTTGGCGGGCCGCTAGGTTTACTCTTTGGCTTATTTATTGGCCATCAATTCGATAAAGCACGTCGCTTGAGTCAAGCCGGGTTCTCTACTGGCGGCTTTGGAAAAGGGCCGAGCCAAGCTCAGCGCCAAGAAGAATTTTTTAAAGCGGCGTTTGCGGTAATGGGACATGTGGCAAAAGCGAAAGGCCAAGTCACCAAAGAGGAAATCCAACTGGCTTCTGCCATGATGGATCGCATGAATTTGCATGGCGAACAGCGCCGCGCTGCGCAAGATGCGTTTCGTGAAGGTAAAGACAGTGACTTTCCGTTAGAAGACGTTCTTGTTCGTGTGAAAATTTCGACAGCAGGCCGCTTTGACTTGTTGCAATTTTTCCTTGAATTACAAATCTCGGCGGCCTTTGCAGATGGCTCAATCCACCCGAGTGAACGAAATGTACTACACAAGATTGCACGTGGTTTGGGTTTCTCTTCTGAGCAATTAGAGCGTCGCTTGCAAATGCAAGAAGCCGCATTCCGTTTCCAAAGCCAAGGTGGTTTCCATGGTCAGCATCAAGGCCAATCTTCTGGTGGTAGCTGGCAACAAGCTTCACAAGCGGATCAACTGGCTGACGCGTACAAAATTCTGGATGTGTCTTCAGATGCCGACAGTAAAACCGTCAAGCGTGCTTATCGTAAACTGATGAACGAGCATCACCCAGACAAATTGATGGCTAAAGGTCTACCACCAGAGATGATGAACGTAGCGAAAGAAAAATCTCAAGAGATTCAAAACGCTTACGATCTGATTAAAAAGGTCAAAGGCTTTAAGTGATTTTGTCAAAATCTAGAAAGTTAAAAGGGCACTTGGTGCCCTTTTTAGCTTTTGGGTTACGGGTGACCAAAAGCGTTGCAAGCTGAAAGGTGGCGATAAATTAGTCAGTTTGATTCAAACTCCAATCGTATTCGTACTTCACTTTTCCAGAGAAGTCTTTGTACTGTGGCGCGTACTTCGCGATGTGGTTGAAGACTTGTTTTTCTCCACCAAAGTCCGCTGCAAACCAATCATAAATGGAAGACAGCTGTGCCGTGTTTCCTTGAATGGATACGCCTTTGTTGCTGTTAATAAACGTTCTGGCAGCACTTTCAAGTAAGGCTTCAGTGTTTTCGGCAGTGAATGCTTGAGCTTGTAGGTTAGGGCATCCCAAACTTGCACAATTTACGGCGTAGTGCGTTCTTGGGTCATTCCAAATTGGACGCAAAATTCGATGTTCAATATCGTTTAAAGTTAGATCCTTCCCGTTGACCACGACCACATCGTCTCCCCAAGGCCCAAAGCTAAATAAACCACCTAGCTTGGTGATGGATTCGACGGGATAGTTATCCAAAATAAGATCTACCGTGATGGCGTTGTAAAGGTTTACCCAGTAGGCGTATTGCTCTGCTTGGTTGTATTGTAGAGGGTTGAGTTTTGCCAAACGCTGGATGTATTGTTTCAGCTTGGTTTTATCGGCCGAGGTGACTTGGCTGTAACGAAACAAGGTATTCTCGCCTTGTTCAACTAAATAAGTATCGAGCAGTTGTTGCCATTCCTGGTGGGAAATGTGTGTTTGGTTGGCCTGATTCGATTGTTGCCAATACGGCCACAAGTCAGATTTAGGAGCAGCGAACGCCGAGAAAGAAACCAGAGCACACAATAGCAATAACAGACGCTTCATAGAGATACCTTTGGGTTAAAACCTTATTGATAGTCTAGACCTGCATAAGGCGAAGTTTCTTTCTTGAGGCAATGAAAATAAAAGAAAAAAGGCTGACATAAGCCAACCTTTTGTTTGTTTAAATTGCGATTTTAATTAGCTTAAGAAGCTTGGGATATTCGCTTCGTACTCAGCAATCTTATCTTCGTACTGAAGGGTTAGGCCAATGTTGTCCAAACCGTTTAGTAAGCAGTGACGACGGAACGAATCGATTTCAAAACCATACTCTTTGCCGTTGGCACGAACCACATTCGCTTCTAGGTCGACCTCGACTTCTGCACCTTCATTTGCCTCAACAAACTGGAAGATTTCATCCACTTCTTGTTCAGTCAAACGAACTGGCACCATTTGGTTGTTGATCGAGTTGCCGTAAAAGATATCGGCAAAGCTTGGTGCGATCATCGCTTTTATGCCGTAATCCGCCAGTGCCCACGGTGCGTGCTCGCGAGATGAGCCACAGCCGAAGTTTTCACGAGCCAGCAAGATAGACGCGCCTTGGTAGCGCGGAGCGTTCATCACGAACTCTGGGTTCGGTTGTTCGCCAGCATCATCTAGGAAGCGCCAGTCATGGAATAGGTGCTTACCGAAACCTAGGCGAGAGACCTTTTGTAGGAACTGCTTTGGAATGATGGCATCAGTATCAACGTTCGCTGCATCTAGAGGAACAACTAAGCCTGTGTGTTGTTTAAAGCCTGACATTTGTTTGCTCCTTAGTCTAGTTCACGAATATCTACAAAGTGACCAGCAATTGCTGCCGCCGCTGCCATCGCAGGGCTCACTAGGTGGGTACGGCCATCACGACCTTGACGGCCTTCAAAGTTACGGTTTGAAGTAGACGCACAACGTTCATGTGGACCCAAACGGTCGTTGTTCATTGCTAGACACATCGAGCAACCTGGTAGGCGCCACTCAAAGCCCGCCTCTTTAAAGATGACATCTAGGCCTTCTGCTTCCGCCTGCGCTTTTACTTGCTCAGAGCCAGGAACGATTAGCGCTTGAACGTGAGACGCGACTTTGCGACCTTTCGCCACTTCTGCGGCTGCGCGCATGTCTTCGATACGTGAGTTAGTACAAGAACCAACGAAGACTTTATCGACGTTGTAATCCGACAATGACTTGCCTGCCTCTAGGCCCATGTAAGCCAACGCTTTTTCTGCAGAGGCTTTTTCTACTGGGTCAGCAAAGCTTTCTGGTGCAGGGATCGGTTGGTCTACCGCGATAACCTGGCCTGGGTTAGTACCCCAAGTGACTTGTGGTTTGATATCCGCTGCGTTTAGTGTCACGACCGCATCAAACTGAGCATCATGGTCCGTTTTTAATGTCTTCCAGTATTCTACTGCTGCATCAAAGTCGGCACCTTGAGGTGAGAATTTACGGCCTTTGATGTATTCGAACGTGGTTTCATCTGGCGCAATCAAACCGGCTTTCGCACCTAGCTCAATTGCCATGTTACATACGGTCATGCGGCCTTCCATTGAAAGGTCTGTGATCGCTTCACCACAGAATTCAACTACGTAGCCTGTACCGCCTGCTGCTGTGGTTTCACCGATGATGGCTAGCACGATATCTTTCGCCGTGATGCCCGGAGCCACTTTGCCTTTCACTTCGATCTTCATCGTTTTAGCGCGCGCTTGTTTTAGCGTTTGAGTTGCTAATACGTGCTCAACTTCAGAGGTACCAATACCAAATGCTAGCGAGCCAAATGCACCGTGTGTAGCCGTGTGCGAGTCACCACAAACAATCGTCATGCCCGGTAGGGTAATACCAAGTTCTGGGCCCATAACGTGCACAATACCTTGGTATTTATGGTTGATGTCGTAAAGCGTAACGCCAAACTCTTCACAGTTTTTTGATAGCGTTTCCATCTGGATACGCGCCATCTCACCGGATGCGTTGATATCTTTGGTGGTTGTCGAAACGTTGTGGTCCATAGTGGCAAAAGTTTTGCTGACCTGACGCACTTTGCGACCTTTTTCACGCAAGCCGTCAAATGCTTGCGGAGACGTCACTTCATGTACCAAGTGACGGTCGATGTACAAGATAGGGTTTTCCCCTTCTGCTGCGACGGCAACGTGTGCGTCGTAGACTTTTTCGTATAGTGTTTTGCCCATTGTTTGCTTCCTTTCCTCGTTATCCTTGTTGCTTTGTTTTAGCACCAATGACTTAGAGGTAAGTCATTGGTGGATAGAGGATTTAGTATTTATTATGAATTTGTTCTGTATTACGAGTTTAAGATGTACTCAGCGATCTTATCGCCCATCTCTGATGTTGTAAGTGCCGGGTTGTTGCCTGCAAGGTCGCCTGTTAGCTCGCCAGCTGAAAGTGCTTTCGACACCGCTGCTTCGATGTCTTGTGCTGCGGCTTCTTCGCCAAGGCTATAACGTAACATCAGTGCTGCCGATAGGATTTGTGCTACTGGGTTGGCGATGTTCTTACCTGCGATATCTGGTGCGCTGCCGCCTGCTGGCTCGTACAGACCGAACTTACTTTCGTTAAGGCTTGCTGAAGGCAGCATACCCATTGAGCCAGTGATCATTGCGCACTCATCAGAAATGATGTCGCCGAAGATGTTTGAACATAGCATGACGTCGAACTGAGCTGGGTCTTTGATAAGCTGCATGGTTGCGTTGTCGATGTACATGTGTGATAGCTCGACATCTGGGTAATCTTTTGCGATTTCTTCGACTACTTCACGCCATAAGATAGAGCTTTGTAGAACGTTCGCTTTGTCGATAGAGCACACTTTCTTGCGACGTAGACGAGCAGACTCAAAAGCGATTTTTGCAATACGTTCGATCTCAAAGCGGTGGTACACCTCAGTATCAAATGCTTTTTCTGTTGCGCCTTCACCTTCACGACCTTTCGGTTGGCCGAAGTAGATACCACCCGTCAGTTCACGGACTACCACGATGTCAAAGCCGCGACCCGAGATGTCTGCACGTAGCGGTGAGAAAGCTTCAAGACCTGAGTGAATTTGCGCTGGACGTAAGTTACAGAACAGTTGGAAGTGTTTGCGTAGTGGAAGTAGGGCACCGCGTTCAGGTTGGTCGTTTGGTGGTAAGTGCTCCCACTTAGGGCCGCCAACCGAGCCGAATAGGACTGCATCAGACTCTTCACATGCTTTTATTGTGCTCTCTGGAAGTGGGCAACCGTGATTGTCGATCGCGATACCACCGACATCATGCTCGTCACGCTCAAACGCAATACCATGTTTCTTTTCGATTGCATCCAATACTTTATGTGCCTGCGCCATTACTTCCTGGCCAATGCCGTCACCGGGTAGGACGGCAATTTTGTACGATTTGTCTGTCATGTTAATCCTTTAAGTTTTCTAATTTTGAGCTTAATTATTTCAACGAGCGTGTTCTTTCCTGAGCCGTGTAGCCCAGTTGTTATTACACAGTCGCAATCTTTTTCTGCTTCATTTCTTCGATTTTGTCTGCACGGTGGATGCTATTAATAACGTGCAATAGTGCTTGACCGGAAGCTTCAACGATATCGGTAGAAACGCCCGTGCCGTGGTATTTACGACCTTTGTAGTTGGCAATGATGTCAGCTTGACCCAAACCATCTTCACCTTCGCCTTTCGCGGTTAGGTCGAATTTATCCAGTACGATGTCGTAGCCTGTCACGCGGTAGATACATTGGTATAGCGCATCAACTGGGCCATTACCGACTGCCGCTTCACACATTTCTTCATCGCCACATTGCATTTTGATGCTGGTGGTGGCCATTACGCTGCCCGATTGCACGCTTAGGTAGTTCAGTTTGTAGAAGTCATCTTCTTCACGCAGGTTCGAGAAGTGCATTAGGGCCTCTAGATCGTAATCGAACACTTGGCCTTTGCGGTCGGCAAGTTTCAAGAAGTCCGCGTATAGAGCGTCTAGGTTGTACTCGTCCTCGTTGTATCCCATGGTGTCCATGTGGCTCTTCACGGCTGCGCGACCACTACGGCTGGTTAAGTTTAGTGCTTGGTTTTTAAGGCCAATCGACTCAGGGGTCATGATTTCGTAGGTATTCTTATTCTTTAACATGCCATCCTGGTGGATACCTGAAGAGTGGCTAAAGGCATTCGCGCCCACAATCGCTTTGTTGCTCTGAATTGGCATGTTGCATAACTGGCTCACCAATTTACTGGTGCGGTGAATTTCATCATGTTTGATGCCAGTGTGAACCCCCAAGAACTCTTGACGCGTCTTGATGATCATTGCGATCTCTTCAAGAGAACAGTTACCCGCTCGCTCACCAATGCCATTGATGGTGCCTTCTATCTGACGTGCGCCGGCTTGAACGGCGGCAATAGAGTTGGCAACTGACATCCCTAAGTCGTCGTGACAGTGAACGGAGATGATCGCTTTATCAATGTTTGGAACGCGGTTGAAAAGGGTTTGAATAATGCCACCAAACTCGCTTGGTACTGTGTAGCCAACGGTATCTGGAATGTTGATTGTGCTCGCACCTGCATTGATGGCAGCTTCTACCATGCGACATAGGTTGTCGATAGGAGTACGACCTGCATCTTCACAAGAAAACTCGACATCATCGGTGTAGTTACGCGCATGTTTAACGGCGTTGACCGCCATTTCAAGTACATCGTCGTAGCTGCGGCGTAGTTTGTCTTCTACGTGAATGGTGGAAGTGGCTAAAAACGTGTGAATACGGAATTGGTCGGCCACTTTTAATGCTTCAGCGGCGGCATCAATATCTTTCGCAACGGCACGCGAAAGGGCACAAACTCGACTGTTTTTGATGTTTTTTGCAATGGTTTGTACCGACTCGAAATCACCAGGTGAAGAGATTGGGAAGCCAGCTTCGATAACATCAACGCCGAGTCTTTCCAGCGCATAGGCAATTTGCAGTTTTTCTTTAACCGTCAAGCTTGCTGACAACGCTTGCTCGCCATCACGCAATGTGGTGTCGAATATAATGACCTGATCGTTCATGTTTGCTTCCTTCCTGATTTCTGCACTTTACGTGCAAGTTAATCGTTTACTTCCAGTATTTAGATATAAAAAAACCCGCATTCTCATGCGGGTTCTTAGAAATTGGTGTGGTTATTTTTCTTCCACAGCCTACCCGCGCGAACTGGTCACGATCAGGAGGAGGCTAAGCAGAATAGAAAAATGAGCTGACATAGTTGTTAAGCTTTCCACATAATTAAGTTAACAAATTAGTACCGCACTCCATGGAGCGCGTCAACCCTAAAGTCGATTTTTTATTCATATCGGATGAGTCTTTTCATTTACTCGAGAAAAATGATGCGCTAAGTGAAACTGCATGGTGCGATAGAAACGTGCTAGAAGAGGCAAGTTCTCATCAAGTTTGCGACGTTTCATTACCAAAACAAACATTGGGATTGCGACTTGTCACACAAAGGCCCGAATTGTTTGGCAAAAGTTTTGAATGACCATTTATAGTAGTGCAGTTGCACTAGGTAAAAAGAAGGGTTAAGGAATAATGAGGTTAGCAAAACAATTTGGACGTTCAGCCGCAGTATTTACTCTGGTCAGCTTATCGGGTTGTCAGCTGTTTCAATCTCAAACCTATATGGCAGAGATTTCCCCTGTTGTTATTAATGATCACTCTCAGAGTGTCATGGTGATTAATGATCAAATGGATCGATTCTTGAGCTACGAGGGACGTGAATCGTTTTTGAATCAAATGCTCGTTGCTCTTGAGTCGGACAGTCGAGATAAATTTAAAGGCAAAGATCCGGAAACCTATTCGTGGTGGAAGATCCGAGTGCAACCTAGTGAGAAACAACAAGCGGAAGTCTTCCGACCAACAGCTGACGGTGTGGATACCTCAAACCCAGTTGAGTTTATGGATGTCTCATATCGCTCTAAGACCACATTAAACCTGCGATCCAAGCCGAGCCTAGAAGGAGAAAAGCTTGGCGTGTTATCGAAAGGGGCAGTTTTTAATGTGTTGGCAAAAGTGGTGGACCAACCTTGGTTTCTCGTTGAACAGAAAGGCGTGATAAAAGGTTACGTCCATAAGGATTATGCGCGCAGCAATGTGGTAAATCGTGACATTCTTTCTACACAGCCTAATCCTCTTTTAGAGTCTGCTTCGAGCACAACTGAGCAAACGGGCATCGAGCATGAACTGTCAGGAAATTACACTTGCCGCTTCCTTAGCTACGAGCTGACAAAAGATGGCGACATGACGATGGGCTCTTTGCGCGCCTGTCGTAAGAAGAGAAAAGTCTGGTACATCGATACGCCTCAACCGCAGCAAGCAAACCCTTCTTAATAGCCCTCTCCTATGATTGTGCTCAATAGATAGATTATTGGGCACACTCTAATTTGGCATTTGTCATTAATTGTCCAAACTCCCGTCATGCAGTTGTCACCTAAACCTCCTACTTTTCACACAACGGCGTTGTCAAAGTAAGGAAAGGCCACATGCGAACCATAGAGACAATTACACAGCCAATTGCAACCATTGCTAAGTTTGATTTAGCGCTCTCTAGTGTTTGTCTTAAGCACCGTTTTAATCAGCAAGTTGCCAACATCAGCAAAGGAGTCTCCCACAGTGGTGACGGACATCTGTACTTGGTGCTAGGTTTATTAGCTTGGTATTTAGATAAGGAGCAAGGAGTTTGGTTTTTACTGGCGGGTTTACTTGCTTTTGCCATCGAGTTGCCAATTTATTGGACGCTGAAAAACAGTTTTAAGCGTCGTCGCCCTGAAGAACTCAGTGCACTCCTTCCTGCTTTTATTACCCCCTCTGATCGCTATAGCCTTCCTTCAGGACATACCGCTGCTGCGTTTGTCATGGCGACGCTGATTGATCATTTCTATCCGAGCCTAGGCGTTGCTGCATTCTTTTGGGCAAGTTTAATCGGAACTGCGCGAATCTTATTGGGGGTGCACTTTTTTACCGATGTCATCATTGGTGCACTGCTAGGTAGCCTTTGTGGTGGATTAGCGATTGCGATGCTGGGAGGCTAATTGATGAAAATCTTATACGGTGTTCAAGGTACAGGAAACGGACATATTGCGCGTGCGAGGGCGATGAGTCATGCGTTTAAAGAGCACGATGTTGAGGTCGATTTTTTGTTTTCTGGACGAGCGCCTGAAAAGTACTTTTCAATGGAAGCGTTTGGCGATTATCAGACTCGCCGAGGCTTCACCTTTATCACTGAAAAAGGTTCAGTGAACTATGCGAAAACAGCATTGAGTAACAATTTGGTGCAATTTTGCAAAGAAGTTAAACAGCTTGATTTGTCGTCCTATGATCTCGTGCTCAATGATTTCGAGCCTGTTACGGCATGGGCCGCAAAACAACAAAATAAGCCGTCGATTGGTATCAGTCACCAAAATGCTTTCCGTTATCCAGTGCCGTTAAAGGGAGCGAGTTGGTTAGACAAATCCGTCATTGAATACTTTGCGCCTTCTCAACACCACCTTGGTTTGCATTGGCATCATTTTGACCAGCCTTTGTTACCGCCGATTGTACATACCGTCGATAGCCAAGCGGAAAATGACGATTTTGTTTTGATTTACCTACCGTTCGAATCCATTGAAGACATCTCGGATTTGCTGTTCCATTTTAACCAGCAAGCGTTCATCTGTTATCACCCCGATGTGATCGAATGTGAGCAAGTGGAAAACATAGAATTACGCCCTTTATGCCACAGCAACTTTCAGCATCATTTACATCGCTGTAGTGGTGTCATTGCCAATGGGGGATTCGAGCTCCCTTCGGAAGCTCTGTCTCTAGGGAAAAAATTATTGCTTAAGCCACTCGCAGGTCAGTTTGAGCAACAAAGCAATGTCGCGACCTTAGAAGACTTAGGACTTGCGATGTCGATGGAGAGCTTAGACATTCCCGCAGTACGCCAGTGGCTAAAGGAGCAGCAAGCCGAAAGTGTGAAATACCCAGATGTTGCTCAGGCCATTGTTCATTGGGTATTGCAAGGCGCGTGGGATTCACAAGCGGAGTTATCCAAACAGTTGTGGGAGCAAGTTGATTTCCCAAGTTACGTGTCGAACATTTAAGTACGTTGTTCTAAGTACATTGTTCCTTCCTATTTTTGACACGATTTTGTTGCAGCCTTTCAATCTAGAAGGCTGCATTTTTATTCTCTCTCTTTCATTTCTATTCAATGTGTATTTGCTGATAATTTGACTGATAAGTGCAAATTTCACTCAGAGATATAGTCGTCATCTGTTGGTTTGCTCTCGACTAATAACTGAGGTAAATGCATGCGTGTGGTGACCATCCGTCTCATCAATTTGCTAAATACTTCCTCAAAGAATGCGTTTTTACGTGTTTTATAGTTTTTTATGTTTTTATCAAGTTATTGTTATTTAACGAATAAATACCTAATTGGCTAAAATTTACTGATTAAATATCAATCTAGTTGCGAAACCGCAATCGATTAGTTGATAGTACAGTTCGAGCCGGAAGTATCCGGACAGCAAATATAATAAAAAGTTAGGTTATCTATTCGTAAAATGATTCGAATCCAGCCGCCGTCTTTTGTGCGAGATGGGATTCTATTCGTTATGAATTTAATGAACAAAGTTGACGATTACAAAAGAGGCGCACTCAATGTTAGAGAAGAAAGATGCGATGAGCGCAATTGCTAGCTACCGTATGGAAAGCACTTTGCGTGGTGTAGATTTAAACCTACTGACTGTATTTGATGCTGTGATGCAAGAGCAAAATATTACTCGTGCAGCACATAACTTAGGTATGTCTCAGCCGGCAGTAAGTAATGCCGTGGCACGCTTAAAAGTGATGTTTAACGACGAGCTATTCATGCGCCAAGGTCGTGGTATTCAGCCTACGCAACGAGCACGTCAACTGTTTGGCCCTATTCGCCAAGCACTACAGCTGATTCGTAATGAACTTCCTAGCTCCGTATTCCAACCAGAATCTTCGACTCGCTTATTTAAGCTGGCGATTTGCAGTCCTTGTGACATGCGTTTTGCTCCGAAGATCATGGCAAAAGTGAATCAACAAGCACCAAACGTTCAGCTTCACCTAGATGCAGAATTTGACCGTCTGTTGTCTGAGCGTATGCGCTATCAAGAAATTGATTTCGTGATCGATTATGCTCGCTTTGATGAGCAAGGTTTCTCAAGTACTGAAATCTTCAAAGATGAATTAGTGGTTATCGCGTCAAAAACACACCCACGCATTCAAGGTGGTGTAACGGCCGAGCAACTGCTTAACGAAAAACATGCGAAGTTATCGAAAGTGCACGGTCAACGCAGCTTCTCAGAACAAGCATATCGTGAACTGGATTGCCAAGCCGCGTACGAAGGCTCTAGTCTAAGCAACCTACTATATGTGGTAGGTCAATCTGAGCTTGTGACTATCGCGCCACGTTGGATGGCAGAAAATGCGGTAAACAGCGATCAGCTGCAAATTCTAGACTTCCCATTTGCAAACAAGGAAATCAGCGGCTTCTTAAGCTGGCATGAATCAAGTGAAAAAGATAAAGGCCACATTTGGCTGCGCGATCAACTGATGATCACTTGTGGTGAAGTGGTTGCCGCAAAATAAGATGACGTTTGGTCTTATCGGTTAAGACCATATTGGTAATCATCAATTTTTACAATTCATTGGTCCCCGAGAGATTTTTGTCTCTCGGGGCTTTTTGTTTTAGCAATCAACAATCGAAACAGTAAGTTAAATAGAGTAATCATTCAGCAGTTTTGGGTATGTTCGCGACGTATAAGTGATAGTTGTCTCTTATTAGTGATAAGTTTGATACTGGTCAGTTGCGTTTTAGCAAGCCGTGAGTACACTTGTTCGCTCAATTAGCTTACGCCTGTAAGCCAAAAGGTAAGTAAAAGAATGGCCAAGTTAGATTTTCATATCGTTAAACGTATTCGTGAACAAATTGCGAACGGTGGTACACGCGTTGCGCTCAAGCATAAAGTGGGTGAGGAATGGCAAGGTATTACGTGGACGCAATTTGGTCAGCAAGTTGATGCTTTATCACTTGCACTTTTGGCTCAGGGATTAGGAGTCCAAGATAAAATCGGCATTTTCTCGAACAACATGCCGCAATGGACGATTGCTGATATTGCAGCGCTACAACTACGCGGCGTAACAGTACCTATTTACCCAACCAATACCGCCGCTCAGTCGGCGTACATCATTGACAACGCAGACGTCAAAGTGCTGTTTGTTGGTGAGCAGCCACAATTTGACGCAGCAGTGAGCATTTTCGACCAGTGCGAGCAGTTAGAGCTCATTGTTGCAATGTCTGATGATATCGAACTTGGCGAGCATGATTTCGTTATCTCTTGGCAAGCATTTGTCGCCAAAGGCGATACTACATACCAAGTTGAATTGGACGCACGTTTAGAGCAAGCAAAGGAAGATGATCTACTCACGCTGATTTACACCTCTGGTACCACAGGTCAACCGAAAGGTGTAATGCTAGATTACGCAAACATTGCGGCGCAATTGGAAGGGCACGATCAACGCTTGAGCCTTTCTCAAAGTGATGTGTCACTGTGTTTCCTTCCGCTGTCACACGTATTTGAACGCGCTTGGACCTTTTATGTGTTGTACAAAGGGGCGACCAACTGCTATTTGCAAGACACCATGCAGGTACGTGATGCACTGAGCCAAGTGCAACCTACCGTGATGTGTGCCGTGCCGCGTTTCTATGAGAAGATCTTCTCTGCGATTCACGAGAAAGTGTCTCGCGCGCCAATTCATCGCAAGATCATGTTTACTTGGGCTGTGAACATGGGCGCAAAAATGGCCGCTTGTCATCAAGAAAAACGTCAGCCATCTCTCATGCTGCGCAAGTCATATGCCCTGGCGGATAAATTGGTTCTGAGCAAGCTGCGTGCGTTACTTGGTGGACAAATCAACTTTATGCCGTGTGGCGGTGCAAAGTTAGATGAAACCATAGGCCGATTCTTCCACGCGATTGGTATCAATGTGAAGTTAGGTTACGGCATGACTGAAACCACGGCGACAGTATCGTGTTGGGATGATAAGTGCTTTAATCCAGACTCTATTGGTATGTCGATGCCTGGCGCGCAAGTGAAGATCGGTGAGAACAACGAGATTCTCGTGCGTGGTCCAATGGTGATGCGTGGCTATTACAAAATGCCAGAAGAGACCGAAAAGACCTTTGACGAGCACGGTTTCCTAAAAACTGGCGATGCGGGTTACATTGATGAAAATGGCAACCTGTTCATCACTGATCGTATCAAAGAGTTGATGAAAACTTCAGGTGGTAAATACATCGCTCCACAAATGATTGAAGGTGCGATTGGTAAAGACCACTTCATCGAGCAAATCGCGGTTATCGCGGACACGCGTAAGTTTGTCTCGGCGCTGATTGTGCCGTGTTTTGATTCTCTTGAAGAGTATGCGAAAGAGCTGAATATCAAGTATCACGATCGCGTTGAATTGATTAAGCATCACCAAGTGGTCGAAATGCTTGAAAAGCGTGTTAACGATCTCCAAAAAGAGTTGGCAAAGTTTGAACAGGTGAAGAAGTTTAAACTGTTACCAAGAGCTTTCTCTATGGATGATGGTGAGTTAACGCCAACTCAAAAACTGCGTCGTAAAGTCATCAATGACAAATACCAAGATGAAATTGAAGAAATGTATAAGGAAAAGTCGGATAAAAAGTAACTTAAGCTGACTTAGATTTTATATTGATGAAAATATCTCCAGTGATGTGATTGCGCATTACTGGGGATTTTTGTTTGTGTTGATTCTTTCTATTTTGCGCACCAAATACAGCTATTTAGCACCCTATACTTAAAAGGTTCTGAAATAATGTTCTTTTTTTGAACGTTAAATTTTTAGGTTGTACTGTGAAATGAGGTATGTGTGGCTGCTATTCCTACTAACATTCTAATTACTAGCATCTTGTTTAAAAAGTAGACCAATCTCTCATTAGACCCGTTGATAATAAAACGTTACATTTGTTGGGTAACCTTGCGGGATGTTATGACGAACGCAAGACATAGCCGAAAACGTGGAAGTATTTCGATTAGGCTACGAATAAGACCTAGACTATGTAAAACCAGACCAATCCGTTGACCTTACGGTGAGGAAACTGGCTAAGGAGAGCAATTATGACAGCAATGTTGTCAGGCGCAGAGATGGTGGTTCAATCTCTGATAGAAGAGCACGTAGAGCAGATCTTTGGCTACCCAGGTGGCTCCGTTTTAGATATCTACGATGCACTGCATGCCAAAACCGATCAAATCAAACACGTACTTGTAAGGCATGAGCAAGCCGCCACTCATATGGCAGATGGTTACGCTCGCGCTACCGGTAAACCGGGTGTCGTACTGGTATGTTCAGGTCCGGGCGCGACCAATACCATTACTGGTATTGCCACGGCTTATATGGACTCCATCCCAATGATCGTTATCTCGGGTAACGTACCTAATAGCCTAATTGGTAATGATGCTTTCCAAGAATGTGACATCGTTGGTGTCTCTCGCCCAGTGGTCAAACACAGCTTTTTAGTGAAAAAAGCGGAAGATATTCCTGAAACGATCAAGAAAGCGTTTTATATCGCGACCACAGGTAGACCTGGTCCAGTAGTGATTGACTTGCCGAAAGATGTAATGAATCCGCAAATCAAACTGCCTTACCAATACCCAGAAACGCTTTCAATGCGTTCTTACAAGCCGACGACGTCGGGTCATAAAGGCCAGATTAAAAAAGCGCTTAAATCGCTGTTAGAAGCGAAAAAACCAGTGCTTTATATCGGTGGTGGTGCTGTGATTTCTGGCGCTCATGAACATATTTTAGAGCTCTCCGACAAGCTGAACCTTCCAGTAGTCAGTACGTTGATGGGACTAGGCGCATTTCCTGGGACGCACAAAAACTCACTGGGCATGCTGGGTATGCACGGTACTTACGAAGCCAATATGGCGATGCATGAAGCGGATCTTATTTTTGGTATCGGTGTGCGTTTTGATGACCGCACGACGAACAATCTTGAAAAATACTGCCCAAACGCAAAAGTCATGCATATTGATATCGATCCATCATCGATCTCGAAAAACGTGAAGGTGGATTTACCTATCGTAGGCTCTGCGGAAAAAGTGCTTACAACCATGCTTGGCCTGCTGGCAGAGCAAGAAGGTGGGAATGATGAAGATGCCATCACCGCATGGTGGGATGACATTCAGGTGTGGCGTGACCGCAACTGTTTGGCTTATGAGAAGTCACCAGAGCGAATTAAACCACAGCAAGTGATTGAAACCTTGCACAAGCTGACCAATGGTGATGCGTATGTTGCTTCTGATGTGGGTCAGCACCAGATGTTTGCAGCACTTTACTACCCATTTAACAAACCACGCCGTTGGATCAACTCGGGTGGATTGGGCACTATGGGATTTGGCCTTCCGGCTGGTATGGGTGTTAAGTTTGCTATGCCACAAGAAGAAGTCGTGGTTGTTACGGGCGATGGCAGTATTCAAATGAATATCCAAGAGCTTTCGACAGCGATGCAATACGACATTCCAGTGAAGATCATCAATTTAAACAACCGATTCTTAGGCATGGTAAAGCAGTGGCAAGACATTATTTATCAAGGTCGTCACTCAAATTCTTACATGAGTTCTGTTCCTGATTTTGCAGCGATTGCAGAAGCTTATGGTCACGTCGGTATTCGTATCGAAACGCCTGATCAGCTCGAAGAAGGGCTACAAAAAGCGTTGGATATGAAAGATCGTCTGGTGTTTGTGGACATCAACGTAGACGAAACCGAACACGTATACCCGATGCAAATCAAAGGTGAGGGTATGGATAAAATGTGGCTAAGCAAAACGGAGAGAACTTAATATGAGACACATTATTTCACTGCTATTGGAAAACCAACCGGGTGCGTTGTCTCGTGTTGTTGGTTTGTTCTCTCAACGTGGTTACAACATTGAATCTTTGACGGTATCACCGACAGATGATGAAACGCTTTCGCGAATGAACATTACCACGACGTCTGATGAGATGCAGTTGGAGCAAATTCAGAAGCAGTTACACAAATTGATCGATGTGCTGAAAGTACAAGAAGTCACCGAGTATGAGCACATCGAGCGTGAACTGATGATGGTGAAAGTGAAAGCCAGCGGTTTTGCGCGAGCAGAAGTGAAACGGACGGCAGACATCTTCCGTGGCCAGATCGTGGATGTCACTGCTGCTCAATACACGGTACAACTTGCGGGCACGAGTGAAAAGTTGGATGCCTTCATTCAAGCGATATCTGAAGTAACTGAAGTCGTCGAAGTTGCTCGTAGTGGGGTAGTGGGCATTGCCCGAGGTGAGCGCGCACTCAAACCTTAGCCATCTAACTGCATATAGAAAAGCCACTTAATCTAAGTGGCTTTTTGTTTAGAAAATAACAATTAATGATATAATTGTCGTTTTAGTAAGCATTATAGGCAGTAAACGCGTGAAAATACCCAAGCGAGTCGGCACATTGTTGGCGACAGCACTATTTTTTAGTGCGCTCACTGCAGTTTACTATTATCAGAAATATCTGACGTTATTAGAGAGTAACGTTGAGAATACCGCTCAAGAAGCATTACACCAACTGGCTTATACTGGTCGCGAATACAACAATATTCAGGATCAAATTGAGACGATCAGCGATCTTCTCGGTCACAGCCAAAGTCTTTACGACTATCTACGTCAGCCGAACCGAGTCAACCTTTCTATCTTAGAAGATATGTGGATCTCGGTTGCGATCAACCAAAAGCTATATAAACAAATTCGTTTTCTTGATGTTACCGGTCAGGAAAAAGCACGGATTAATTACGATTTCAAAACGGGTATCGCTGCACCTGCCCTCAAATTACATGACAAGTCAGAGCGGGATTATTTTCATTACGCGCAAGGTTTAGGTAATGATGAAATTGCGTCGTGGGGGATTGAACTGGAGCGGGAAAATGGTGAGCTTGTTTACCCTTATAGCCCTTCATTGCGTATTCTGATGCCGATTTCCCTCAATGGGAAACGCGAAGGGTATCTTGTTCTTAATGTTGATATTGAGTATTTATCTTCTCGACTCAACTACTCACCGGTGCGGGATTTTCATATTGAGTTAATTAAAAGTGATGGCTTTTATATCGCTAGTCCTAAGTCATCACGCTTGTACGGCAATATTATCCCAGCTCGTTCTCAATTTAATTTTGGCCGGATGTACCCCAACATTTGGCGCACGATGATCTCCGAAGTTTCGGGCTATGAGTACAACGGCTCGAATTTGATTGCGTATAGCACGATCCAATTTGTTTCTAGTGAACCACTTCATCTGGTTATTGATCTTACCAATGAGCAATTACTATCTCGATCTCAGCGAGATATTGATGACTTAATCCAAGAAGCGTTTTTTGTATTAAGTTTGGTGTTTGGTTTTACTTTACCAACGACCGCGCTAGCCCTGCACTATCGACGTCATAGTATGGAATCGAAGTTAGCTCGGGCTGCACTTGATGGCATGACTGCGGTGATGATCTCAGATGCGTCGCATCGAATCATTATGGTGAACCAAGAATTTGAAAACATGATGGGCTATTCTACCAAGCATACTCAAGGCTGGAATGCGCATAATCTAATTTTCTTACCGGAAGATCTCGAGTCGACCCTCAATATTTGGAATAAGCTTGCGAACGAGCACGTTTGGGAAGGTGAGGTTCGTTGTCGAACCAAGTTTAATCACGTATTTACCGCCATTATGCGCATTCAGGCAAACTTAACCAAGTCAGGTAAAGTAAGCTATTACATCACGTCGCTGGTGGATATATCCGAGCAAAAAGAGCTGGAAGAAAAGCTACGCAACCTCAGTGAAAAAGATGGTTTGACGGGCTTGTGGAACCGTCGAAAATTTGAAGAGCAATTAGCGCAATATGCCGGGATTATTGAGCGTTATCCTGACGGTCCCCCTGCATGTTTGGCGTTGTTTGATATTGACCACTTTAAGCGCATTAACGATGAACTTGGGCACGATGAAGGGGACAAAGTGATTTGCAGTGTCGCTGAGACTCTTCTTAAAGAGGTGCGCAGTACTGACTTTGTGTCTCGTGTCGGTGGTGAGGAGTTTGCGGTGATCATGCCGCACACCACGCTCGAAGAAGCAGAAGTTGTATTGAACCGGTTACGTGTGGCGGTTCAACTGCGCAGTGATAGAGCTATTACCGTTAGCGCCGGGTATAGTGATTTAACCTCCGATCGCACGCGCACTTATAAATGTGCTGATATTGCCTTGTATGAATCCAAAAGTGCAGGGCGTAACTGCGTATCACTATGTCATAGTTTCGATGATATTGCTTAGCTCTTTTTCAAAAACAAAAAATCGGGGATAGACCCCGATTTTTATGCTTATTTTAGCCTCAGCGTTATTCGCTAGCCAGTATGCGATATTGGTTGTCGATGGCCGCTTCGATACACTGCATTGACTGTCTCAAATAACGCTCTAGATAACCTAAAGCATCCTGGCTCTTTTTATCTAACGACGTCTTCATCAGCATTTCTTGCTCATCGATATTACAGTGCCCTGGGTTTCCAGTACCTAACATTTGCATAGCAAAATATTGGTAACGCTTAATTTGCGTGAGTAGATCGCGGAAAAACCCAAACATATTGGCAGAGCCAGCGCCTTCAAACAGCGCAGTAAGAAACTGATTATGGCGTTCTTCCCATTCCTTCCAGCAAAAGCTTTCGCCAGATTTAGAGCGGGATAACTTGTGATAAGCGGTTAGGACGTCCAGTTCCCAATTTTCATCGCCAATCACAATTGCTTTATTTAGTAGGCATGCAGAGACCACTTGTAGGCTCTCGTACAAGTCATTCAACTCATCTTTACATACAGGTGCAACCCAGCAGCCTTTTTGCGGCTCAAGTTTGACGTATTTGCTCCACGATAACAGCACCAAAGCTTCGCGAATGGGTGACGCTCCTACGTTGTACTTCTCTTTGAGTTCCGCAACCACGAGTTTTTGACCCGGTTTAAGCACGCCATCGAGAATATCCTGACGGATCATTTTTGATACTTTGTCGGTAAGAGTGGGACTGGACACATACACCTCATAGAAATTTTAATCGTGACGACAAAATTAAACAGTACGAAATTCTGCGCATGGTGAATGATACAGTTAGGCTATTATTAGAGCAAGAAAGCCATATAAAAAAAGAGGGCATAAGCCCTCTTTATCAATCAACTGAAGTATGAAAAGTTCAGTCTTATAGTACGTGTACAGAAGCTGTGTTCGTAGTACCTGAAGCGACTAGAGCACCAGAAACCATCACTACGATGTCGCCTTTGTTACCTAGACCAGATTCTAGAGCAAGCTCTTTACCTGCTACGTAGAATGCGTCAGTGCTTTCGATAGAATCAACAACAACTGGCGTCACACCTTTAGTTAGAACAAGTTGTGCTGCTGTTTTCTTGTTTGTTGTTAGTGCTAGGATGTTTGCAGTTGGGAAGTATTTACGTACTGAACGTGCAGATTTACCACCTTCAGTTGCAACAACGATAAGTGGAGCAGCCAGTTTCTCAGCTGTGTCTACTGCGCCTTTACATACTGCTTCAGTGATACGTAGACGTGGGCTGTCTAGACGAGAACCTAGCTCAGCTTTTAGCGCTGAATCAGTACGGTTCGCGATTTGAGCCATGATAGTTACCGCTTCAACTGGGTACTTACCTTTCGCTGTTTCACCAGAAAGCATTACTGCGTCAGTACCGTCCATTACTGCGTTAGCAACGTCGCCTGCTTCCGCACGAGTAGGACGTGGGTTGTTGATCATAGAATCAAGCATTTGAGTTGCAGTGATAACCATCTTACGTGCACGGTTACACTTCTCGATCATCATTTTCTGAGCGAAGATTACTTCTTCAGCTGGGATTTCAACACCTAGGTCACCACGAGCAACCATGATGCCGTCAGAAAGCTCTAGGATCTCGTCGAAGTTATCAACACCTTCTTGGTTTTCGATCTTAGAGATGATGTGGATGTTCTCGCCGCCGTTTGCCGCTAGAACTTCACGGATTTCTTGAACGTCAGAAGCTTTACGGATGAAAGAAGCTGCTACGAAGTCAACGCCTTGCTCACAACCGAACTTAAGGTCGTTCTTATCTTTTTCAGATAGAGCAGGTAGGTTTACAGAAACGCCAGGAAGGTTCACACCTTTGTTCTCGCCTAGTGCACCGTTGTTAAGTACTTTACATTTAACTTCTGTTTCAGTCTTAGAGATAACTTCCATCTCGATTAGACCGTCGTCGACTAGGATAGTGTTACCTACGTTTAGGTCTGCTGCGAAACCTGCGTAAGTTACTGCAACTTTATCTTTGTTACCTACAACTGAAGTGTCAGTTGTGAAAGTGAATTCTTGACCAGCTACTAGATCAACGTCGTTACCGCCTTCTAGCTTAATAGTGCGGATTTCTGGACCTTTAGTATCTAGAAGAATTGCTAGTGGTTTGCCAGTAGCTTCCATTACTTTACGGAAGTTCGCGATACGAGTGCCGTGTTCTTCGTAGTCACCGTGAGAGAAGTTAAGACGCATTACGTTCATGCCTGCGTTCACTAGCTCAGTTAGCTTCTCTACAGATTCAGTTTTAGGGCCAATCGTACATACGATTTTGGTCTTTTTCATGGAAGATACTCTCCGGTAAGTATAGTTACAATTTGAAAGTCGGTTGTTTACTCTGAAGTTAGGGCGTTATTGATGACATTTAGTGCCTGTCACCCACCGATTTTTCGCCTCATTATCAGTACTTCAGATTCTGAAAGTCTTTCACCAAGTTTAGTCATTTTATGACTAAAAGATCGGCGATTTTGGTTACCTTTTTGTGACTAATCCCACTTTATATGCAGAAAGTTGCAAAAAAATAGCCTTCAATTCTGTAATTTTTTTTCTTTTCGGTGGCGAATTCTACCACTGAATGAATCCAATATCACTGTTTAAGAATTGTCTTAGGACAAGGTTTTATCGAGAAATATTAATTTTTTGGATCGAAATAAATGGACTTAAAAGTTTCGGTTTGACTATAATAAGTTTCACATCGAAACTTAAGTTCAAAACGTAAATGTCGAAACGAAACACTCAACTAAGAAGACACGCCATTTCTAACTTGGTTTCTGAGCTAGGAGAAGTCAGCGTTGACGAACTCGCTCAGAAATTCGAAACCTCAGAGGTCACGATTAGAAAGGATTTAGCTTCTTTAGAGAAAAATGGCCAACTTCTACGCCGCTACGGCGGTGCGATTGCTATCCCAACCGAAGTCATTCACGAAGAATTGAGCGCTAATGTTTCGACTCGAAAGCTAAACTTGGCAAAAGCAGCGGCATCACTGATTCGAGACCATAATCGCATAGTGATCGACAGTGGCAGTACTACGGCTGCGTTGATTCAACAGTTGAATGACAAACGTGGCTTAGTTGTCATGACCAACTCGTTGCATGTTGCTAACGCCCTTAATGAATTAGAGAGCGAACCAACACTGCTGATGACTGGCGGGACTTGGGATACGCACTCAGAATCTTTTCAAGGCAAAGTAGCCGAATCTGTATTACGAGCTTACGATTTTGACCAGCTATTTATCGGTGCGGATGGCATCGATCTCGAACGCGGCACCACAACGTTTAATGAATTGGTTGGTTTGAGTAAGGTGATGGCGGAAGTGTCGCGCGAAGTGATCGTCATGATCGAATCGGAAAAAATCGGTCGTAAGATCCCGAATTTAGAGCTCGCTTGGCATCAAATTGATGTGCTAGTGACGGATGCTGATATTCAGCAAGAACACAAAATACAGATTGAACAACATGGCGTGAAAGTTATTTGCGCCTAATCTAATAATGTAATCAGTTTCATATTTCACTTCCCTCTGAATACAGGCCTTTGCTTGCTGCCTCTATCTGAAACATGGCTAGGGAAGAACAAAACTACAAACGGAGATAAACACATGTGTGGAATCGTAGGTGCAGTAGCACAACGAGATGTTGCAGAAATTTTGGTTGAAGGTCTACGCCGCTTAGAGTACCGCGGTTACGACTCTGCTGGCGTTGCTGTTGTTGATGGCGAGTCAAACCTAACGCGCGTTCGTCGCTTGGGTAAAGTGCAAGAACTGGCTGATGCAGTAGAAGAAGCAAAAGTGATCGGCGGAACGGGTATTGCACACACTCGCTGGGCGACGCACGGTGAACCATCTGAAGTTAATGCACACCCACATATGTCTGGCGATATTGCTGTTGTACATAACGGTATTATCGAAAACCACGAAGAGCTTCGTGAATTGCTTCAATCTCGTGGTTACGTGTTTGAATCTCAAACGGATACAGAAGTTATCGCACACATGGTTGAGTGGGAACTTCGCACTTCAGAAACGCTACTAGAAGCAGTACAAAAAACAGCAAAACAACTTGAAGGCGCATACGGCACGGTAGCGTTGGATCGCAAAGATCCTTCACGCATCGTAGTTGCACGTTCAGGCAGCCCGATCGTAATTGGTTTTGGTGTGGGTGAAAACTTCCTGGCTTCTGACCAACTTGCGTTACTGAATGTAACGCGCCGTTTCATGTACCTAGAAGAAGGTGATGTGGCAGAAATCACTCGCCGTGAAGTTACTGTCTTTGACGCAACGGGCGAGCTGGTTGAGCGTGAAATCGTAGAATCCAACGCAGAACATGATGCTGGCGATAAAGGCCAATACCGCCACTTCATGCAAAAAGAAATCTATGAGCAACCTAAAGCGTTGATCAACACAATGGAAGGCCGTATCACGGCAGACTCTGTTGTAACTGATGCGATCGGTGTGCATGCGGCTGACATTCTAAGCAAAGTAGAACACGTACAAATCGTTGCGTGTGGTACGTCTTACAACGCAGGTATGACAGCGCGTTACTGGTTTGAAGACATTGCTGGCGTGAGCTGTGACGTAGAAATTGCCTCTGAATTCCGTTACCGCAAGTTTGTGACGCGTCCAAACAGCCTATTGATCACGTTGTCTCAGTCTGGTGAAACCGCCGATACGCTAGCAGCACTTCGTCTTGCGAAGGAAAAAGGTTACATGGCGGCGATGACCATTTGTAACGTAGCAGGTTCTTCTTTGGTTCGTGAATCAGATTTTGCGTTCATGACTCGCGCTGGTGTTGAAATCGGTGTCGCTTCAACCAAAGCGTTCACGACTCAGCTTTCTGCACTATTGATGCTGGTAACGGCGTTAGGTAAAGAGCAAGGTCGCGTCAGCAAAGAGAAAGAAAAAGAGATTGTTGAAGCGCTACACGCACTTCCTAAGCAAATCAACGCGGCACTTTCTTTCGAGAAAGACATTGAAGCACTAGCGACAGATTTCGCAGACAAGCACCACACACTGTTCCTAGGTCGTGGTGAATTCTACCCAATCGCGATGGAAGCGTCTCTAAAATTGAAAGAGATCTCTTACATCCACGCAGAAGCGTACGCGGCGGGTGAACTGAAACATGGTCCTCTAGCTCTGATTGACGCTGACATGCCTGTTGTTGTGGTTGCACCAAGTAACGACCTACTTGAAAAGCTAAAATCAAACGTTGAAGAAGTACGTGCACGTGGCGGCCTTCTATACGTATTCGCAGATGCAGACGCAGGCTTCGAAGGCGATGAAACAATGAAGATCATCACGATGCCTCACGTTAGTGAAATCACGGCGGCGATCTACTACACCATCCCAATGCAGTTGCTGTCATACTACGTAGCGCTGATCAAAGGTACGGATGTAGACCAACCACGTAACCTAGCGAAAGCGGTAACGGTTGAGTAATTACGCTTAACAGCAAAAATCCCAAGCGGCACATGCGAGAGTATGTGCCGCTTTTTTTATTTAAACCCATTTTAAGGTTTGTGAGTTATTGACCTAACTGGTGAGCGGTTAGAATTGCAGAGTAGACATTTTCTGCCGTCACTGGGAATGGCATATTGTGGATGGTTTCTCCCTCGGCCGTTGAGGCTTCGGCGACCTCGCGCAACTTATCGTGATTAAGCTCTTTAACGCCCATATCAAATAAGTTGGTTGGTAGACCTACCGATCGGCAGAAGGCGAGAACCGTATTAATCTCTTCCATCGCTGCGTTTTCTAGCACCAGTTGAACAAGTGTGCCGAACGCGACTTTCTCACCATGATAGAGATGGTGACACTCTTCAAGCTTAGTTAGGCCGTTATGAATAGCGTGAGCACCCGCTAGACCACTGCTTTCAAAACCGATACCGCTAAGGTATGTATTGGCTTCAATAATGTTTTCTACCGCTTTGGTGCTCACACCATTTTCTACTGCAGCTTTTGCTTTTACACCATCTTCAAGCAAGGTTTCATAACAGAGCTTCGCAAGAGCTTGCGCTGAACGCGTCGCTAAACCACCTGCCATTGTTGCCTTACCAGAGGTCATGTTGGCACGAGCTTCAAAGTAGGTGGAGAGCGCATCGCCCATCCCCGATACCAGTAGGCGAACAGGGGCTTTGGCGATGACTGATGTATCCATGATGACCATGTCTGGGTTTTTAGGGATCATCAAATATTCTGCAAACTCACCTTCAGGTGTGTATATCACCGCAAGAGCTGATGTCGGCGCATCAGTCGAGGCAATCGTAGGAACCACCACGACAGGAATTTTGGTGTAAAACGCAACGGCCTTAGCTGTATCTAAGGTTTTACCGCCACCAATACCGACAATGACATCGTGTTTTTGAGTCGCACAAATGTCCGTGATGCGTTCAATCTCAACGCGCGAACATTCGCCACCAAAAATGTTCATAGTGAGTGGAAGCTTTTCGTCAGCAAAACTTTGTTTGACGTCATCACCAACCAGGTTAGTCACGAACTCATCAGCAATGACTAACGGACGTTCACCCAATGTTTTCACATAGTGAGCGATAGATGTAAGTACTTGTTCACCTTGGACGTATTTGCTTGGGCTGATAATAATTTTGTCCATAATTCAAACCTTTAACCTTTTTTATGTGTGTTTTTGACTGCAATGAAAATCCATTGTAGCGATAAGGTTTATATTAGGTTTGGTGTGGTAAGTGGTGAAGGATATCTCTGGTTTTGTTCCATGCTTTTATGACCTCTGTGTCAAACCGACTGTCAGAAGTAATAAGCATCAGCATGCTTTATGGCGATGATCACTATTCAGGAAAATTTGTCGTTTTTCGTTTCATATTGAAACAAAAATATCGAAGTAGTTGTTTCAATATGAAACGGATTAATTTTTGTTGAGTACGCTTTTTCTCTGTTTAAGATGAATTCATACCCTACATAAAAATATAAATGGAATGAGATAGAACGATGAAAAAGTTAATTAACCAAGTCGATGATGTTGTATTGCAGCAAATGGAAGGCCTGGCATTGTCCCGCCCTGAGCTAAAAGCTAACTACGAACCTCGTTACATGTGGCATGAGGAAACGCCGGGGCAAGTGGCATTGGTTTCTGGTGGTGGCTGTGGTCATGAACCTTTGCACGCAGGTTTTATTGGTAAAGGCATGCTGACAGGCGCCTGCCCTGGTGAGGTATTTACTTCACCTACACCTGATCAAATGTACGAATGTGGCAACCAAGTGAATACTGGTGAGGGCGTGCTGTTTATCATTAAAAACTACACCGGCGACGTGTTGAACTTTGAAACGGCCGTGGAGTTGCTTCATACCGATGGCATCAAAGTTGGGGCGGTGTTGGTGGATGACGATGTTGCGGTCAAAGACAGCCTGTATACCGCTGGTCGTCGTGGTGTTGCTGGAACGGTATTAGTTGAGAAGTTAGTTGGTGCTGCCGCGAACAAAGGTTATTCGCTGGAGCAATGTGAAGCACTGGCTCGTCGCGTCAATAATCACTGTCGTTCATTTGGCGTGGCGCTTAATGCTTGTGTTGTGCCAGCTGCGGGTAAACCATCTTTTGTTCTGGAAGATGATGAAGTGGAGTTTGGTGTTGGTATCCATGGTGAACCAGGTATCAAGCGAGTGAAATACACTGACGTCGATACGTTAGTGGATGAAATGTTTGCTGAAGTTGCTGAAAACACACCTTATCAGCGCACTTTGCGTATTTGGAATCGTGACGAAGGTGAATGGGATGAAGTGGAATCCAGCATTGAGCCTTTCGCCTCTGAACACGACTACATTGTGATGGTGAATGGTATGGGTGGTACGCCAACTTCAGAGCTTTACGGGGTGTACCGCCGTCTTGCTCATAACTGCGAGCAAGCGGGGTTCCGTATCGTGCGTAATATGGTTGGTAACTTCTGTACGTCACTCGATATGGAAGGCGTTTCGATTACGTTGCTGAAGGCAGACCAAGAGATGTTGGAGCTGTTTGATGCTCCTGTCGATACGGCTGCGATCAAGTGGTAAGAGGGGGGAGCAAACATGCAAATTGAAAAACAACATATCGTTCACTGGCTAGAGTTATGTGCAAAAACGTATCAAGAGAATCAAGATTTTCTGACCGACCTTGATCGTGATATTGGTGACGCAGACCATGGTCTCAATATTAACCGTGGCTTTAAAAAAGTCGCGGAAAAACTGCCGCAATTTGCGGACCAAAATATCGGCAGCATTCTCAAGAATACGGGCATGACCTTGCTTTCTAGTGTCGGTGGGGCAAGTGGCCCGCTGTATGGCACGCTGTTTATTCGCACGGCTGCCGCTGTCGGAACCCGAGAGCAACTAACGTTTGAAGAGTTGGTCGATGCACTAAAAAGCGGTGTGGATGGCGTGGTGTCTCGTGGTAAAGCGGAACTGGGTGATAAAACCATGTGTGATGTTTGGTTACCCGTTTTAGTTAGCGTGAAGGCGTCGTTAGAAAATGGCATGAGCGCCGATCACTTACTGAATGAAATGGTTGAGCTAGCAGAAACGAACGCGGTTGCCACGATTGAAATGTTGGCGAAAAAAGGGCGAGCAAGCTATTTAGGTGAACGTAGTATTGGCCACCAAGACCCCGGCGCAACCTCTTCTCTGTTAATGATTAAAGCACTACAGCAGGCAATAGCAGGTAATTAAGATGGTGGGAATTGTAGTTGTATCTCATAGTCGTCGACTTGCAGAAGGGGTGGCCGAACTTGCCACCCAAATGACGCAAGGCAAAGCCAAGCTTGCGATTGCGGCTGGGATTGATGATCCAGAGAACCCGATCGGAACCGATGCCATAGCCGTGATGGAAGCGATTGAGCAGGTACATGATCAACAAGGGGTTGTTGTGTTGATGGATCTTGGCAGCGCGTTGCTTAGCACGGAAATGGCTCTGGATCTGATTGATGATCACGTGAGGGAAAATGTCACCCTTATCTCGGCCCCCATTGTTGAAGGGACCATGGCGGCGTCGGTGGCTGCTGCTGCCGGACTACCTTTATCGACGGTAGTCGAAGAGGCACAGAATGCGTTAAGCGTAAAACGAGAGCACCTTGGTGATCAGCCACTAACATCCGCTGAGATAGTGCCAGTATCAGAGAACTTTGAGCAAGAGCGGACATTTGATTGGGTAGTGCAAAATCCGCATGGATTACATGCTCGTCCCGCTGCGGCCATTGTTGGTGCACTCGCGCCTTTTGACTGCCAATTATGGTTGAAAAAAGGCGAGCGCCGTGTGAACGCGAAAAGCTTAAACAGCATTGCGAAACTTGGTGTTCGTAGCCAAGAGACGATCACGCTGTGCGCACTCGGCTCTCAATCCAGTGAAGCAATCAAGGCATTTGAAGCCTTAGCTAGTGAGCACTTCGGAGAAAAAGAGGCGGTTGAGCAAGGCATTATCGAACCTGAAGAAAGCTCGGATACTTTGCTCGATGACATGGCCTCAAGTCAGATTGAAGGTGCTGTTGTTGGTATTCGAGTCAATGACGGTATCGCTACTGCTCCTGCTGTCCTTTTTACTCATGAAATGCCAGCTGTGCCTGAACGTTATTTCCAAAGTGAACAAGATGAAATTGAACGGGTTAAGCGTGCGATAGGCGTGGTTGTTCAACATTTGCAGGAGCAAGCGAAGCTGCCGAAAGGGGAAATATTTTCCGCTCATAGCATGATGCTCAGTGACCCAGAATTATGGGCATCGGTCGAGTCGCGAATTCAAACGGGCATGATAGCCGAGCAAGCTTGGGTAGAATCACTGCAAACGTTGGCCGACGAGTTTCGCCAGGCTGAAAGCCAGTACATGCGGGAACGCGAAGCAGATGTGCATGATATCGCACGCCAAGTTATGGTCGAAATGACAGGCTTAACGCCTAATGCCATCGACATTCAGGAACCGAGTGTTTTGTTGGCCCGCGACCTGATGCCTTCTGATGTGGCCGGGCTTAATAAATCGAAAGTGCTTGGTATCTGTTTGAGTGAAGGAGGGAAAACCTCTCACAGTGCGATTCTTGCTCGTGCGATGGGGATTCCTGCCATCGTTAAAGCTCAGGGCTGTCTTGATGCTGTGCGTGCTGGGCAAGTGGTGACTATTGATGGCTTTCGAGGGCATTTATGGTTCTCTCCTTCAGATGCCATACAACAGGAATTAGAAGCTCAGAAAATTGAGTGGCAAAACTCCCGACAAAGTGCACTAGCGAGTGCTCAGCAAGCCGCAGTCACCTGTGATGGTGTCCATATTCCAGTATTCGCCAATATTGGTGGACCGAAAGATATTGATGATGCACTAACATCAGGCGCTGAGGGCGTTGGTCTATTCCGGACTGAGTTTCTATTTCAAAACAGTGATGAGTTGCCGACTGAGGAAGCGCAATATCAAGTGTATCGTGATATTGCTGCCGCACTTGGCGATAAGCCACTTACGATTCGTAGTCTAGATGTTGGCGGTGATAAGCCTTTAGCCGCTTATCCTATGCCAGCGGAAGATAATCCATTTTTAGGTCTGAGAGGGGTGCGGTTGTGCCTTCAACATGAGTCATTGTGTACAGCCCAACTTCGAGCCATTCTGAGATCCTTTCATGAGCAACCGAATATTCAATTGATGATACCGATGGTGGCTCAGGTTGAAGAAGTGAGAAAAGTAAAAGCGCTGTTGGCACATCAAGCAAACCAACTCGGCTTGGATGCGACTCATTTGCCTGTCGGTATTATGATTGAGGTACCCGCCGCGGTATTAAATGCTGATGCGTTAGCCCAAGAAGTCGACTTTTTCTCTATTGGCACCAATGATTTGACTCAATATGTTATGGCTGCCGATCGAGGCAACGCCGCCGTTGCTGAATTAGTGAACTACTTTGAACCATCGGTACTAAAAGCCATTGAACTCACTTGTGCAGCAGGCGATCGCGCGGGCATACCGGTCAGTATGTGCGGTGAGATGGCAGGCGATCCAAATGCTACAGAAACATTGCTTCGCGTGGGGTTACGAAAATTCAGCGCCAGTTCTAGTCTGCTACCGGGACTAAAAGCGCAGATTCGTCAGTTGTCTGTTGATGTTTAATCGATACCTTATCGTTAGTACATGTGTACCGGCGTGCTTACGCCGGTTTTACTTTTGTAGGAACGCCAGTTCTTGGCTTAATACAGCTTCATTTGCTCCTGCAGCCCAAACTTATTAATTTTTCTCCATAGGGTCGTGCGGCCAATTTGCAATGCTTTTGCCATATCATGCATTTTTCCATCACACTGATTCCAAGCCTGAACAATAGCTCTTCTCTCGGCTTCTTCTAGCGTGATTACTGGCGTATTTTCTGCGGTATGGCGAGAATTCAGTTTAATGTCTTCCGGAATATCGTTCAGCTTGATTAAGTTGGAACTGCGGTTAAGCAAAATTCGCTCAGTTCGGTTTCTTAATTCAGAGTTGTTGCCTGACCAACGAAAATTCATCAACGCTTCCAGTGCGATTGGCTCTATCGAGATCGTCACATTGTGGCGGCGTTCATAATGGCTGATAAGCTGCTGGACGAGAAATTCAATGTCTTCTTTGCGCTTTCGTAGTGGTGGAATATGCAGCTCGTTCGAGGAGATTTCATAATAAAGTTGCCGACCAAATGAGCGCTGAGTGACATACTCGCTGATCTCTGAAGCGGTGCTCGTAATAAGTTGAAAGTCTACGGGGATTAATCGCAAACTGTCGCTGCGGCTGACGAGCCCAGTTTTTAACAACTTAAGTAGCACGGCTTGTAAATCGGGCGACAGATATTCCACCTTTTCCAAAAAGAGCGTACCGCCATGGGCGAGTTCAAACTTAGAGGGCATGCCTTGTCCCTCGTCGTATCCCAGGGTTTCTTTGACCAGTTGCTCTGTGTTGATGGAGCGGCAGTTGAGCGTAATGAACGGCCCTTCTTTGTAGGTGCTTTCGTTATGAATCGCCATGGCGAGAGTGGCTTTTCCTACACCTTCTTCACCTGTAACTAGAATCGGTGATTTGGACTTTATGGCCCGTTTTGCCACGGTAATGACATGCTTCATTTTTCGTGAAATAACAGGCAAAGTACTGAACGTATAGCGCGCACTGCCACCTATTTGTTGTTGAGCAAGTTCGCGAATTTTATCGATAGGGTGCAAAAACAATAAGTGCGTTCCGTCGTTGAGTGGACGCAAGGTAATGATCGCTTCAACAAACTCGCCACGAACCTCTACCGTTGTGAGTTTTCGGTTGATGCTTGCACCCGACTCAATACTATTGAGGACATTTGGCGGGAAGCGTAAAACAGAAAAGACTTCTTTATCCAAGACCTGACTGGCTTCAATGTTTAACAAGCGCTCTGATTGATGATTTACCATGGTGATACGGCTTTCTTCATCCCAGGCCAGAAGGCCGTCATCCATGCACTCTAACGTTGCGTTGTGCGCACAAGTGAGGCGGTTCATATTTTCTTGTTCCGACTGAATATGGATTTGCAAACTGACTTCTTTCGCGCTCGACGCGATGATGACTAAGTTTTCTTTCTTATAGTTCTCTGCTTTTTTGAGAAGGCATGTTGTGCCGCGTAACTTGCCAAATTGGTCGAAAACAGGTGCTGCTACAGAGGCATAAGAATGTAAGTGGCGATTGAAATGTTCTGCTGCGAATACTTCACACGGGATATGAGTACTAATACAAAGATTGACCGCATTTGTGCCAATTTTTCCTTCAGATAGAAAACAGCCTTGTTTAATGCCGAGTACCTGCATCTCTTGTTGCATTGAGTCATGTCCCACAACGGAAAGAACGCAGCCGTTGCCATCAGTTACCATCAATAGCAGGTCTTCGTCTCCTAGCATGTCGTAAGTGTCTTCAAGTACGGTCGTGGCGCATTCGATGAGGTGCTCGTTGCGTTTCATCAGAGATGAGAAGGTAAAGCCAGAGGCAATATGTGGTTTTGACCAGGTATAAGGGCTGCATTGCTTTATGCAACGCTCCCACGACTCAAGTACGGGAGTGCGGGAAAATTCTGGAGATACCCAATGGTGTTTCTGGAAAAACGCCCATTTGGTTTTAGTGTCTTCGATTGAAAGCATGCCATACCGTTTCAATACCAGCGATAGATTGGTCTGATATTACAGAGACATACGAATATGGACTGTGATGGCTTTCACGCACGTCATACAGAAAGGATACGCAAAGAAAAGAGGCTAGTAGAGAAGGCGTTCCTTGCCGGAGGTTGGGTTAAAAAGGGCTGTCTTTGCCCAGTTCGTTACAGATCTCGACAATGGCGAGCGAGAGACCTGATTTTATTATTTGTTGCTGGCGTTGAAGTTGGAGTTGATAAAACTCAAGGTCGATGTCGTCATCAGGTTCGTTGACTTCTAATTGCACCATGCCCATTTTCTTTACCAGATGTAGCTTTTTGATTGGCTCTAGAATATTTGGATCAGTGAACTCGTAGTCGGATGCATCGCTATTAAGTCGGTTTTTAAGCTTAATGATGTCTTCAATATCATGATAAATATCGTCTGGGAGGACGCCTAAGCCAAATAGGAGTTTCAAACGAACGGAGAGATCGCCCAGCGGTCCGGAGTCTTGCAGTAGAGGACCAACAACCGATTGCACGGCGAAGTTATCTTTACGAAAGATCCTTTGTATTAGCCCGTCGATGGAATCGTTGAACACATCGACTGCTGCAATAAAAAAGCCTCGTACCGATGGCGCGCTGTTTAATCGTTCAATGATCTCGGTTTCGTTGATGTTATCTGCCATATACTGAGTAACTGTTTAACATTATATTTATGGGGAGCAGAGCTCCCCTTGATTCGATTAAAGCTGGTGGTAAATCACTTCGATTTGAGCCACTTCAACACTGTCTTCAGCCAGGCCAGTGTACGTTGCTAGCGTTTTCTTTACGCCCACGGCTTTTAATGAGGTTTGTAATTCCACCGCTTGTGGGTCGGTGTCGTTAGTGTACTTCAAGGCAGCGGCAATGCCTTTCAAAAGTGTTTTATTTTCAGTGCCATACTCGATTGTACCGAGTAATGGCTTCACTAATCTATCATTTGCACCCAATTTACGAATTGGTTGTCGTCCAACGCGATCCACTTCATCCACTAAATATGGGTTGGCGAAGCGTCCTAAAATCTTTTCGATGTAGGCATTGTGCATGTCGCGGTCGAAGCCGTAACGACGAATCAACACTTCGCCACTTTCCTGCATTGCTTGTTTTACTTCAGCATGGATGCTTGGGTCTTCAATTGCTTCACGAATGGTACGGTGCCCTTTCAAACAACCTAAATAAGCGGTAATGCAGTGACCGGTGTTTAGGGTGAACAGCTTACGTTCTACGAATGCCATTAGGTTGTTGGTTTTTTCCATGCCAGCAATGTCAGGGATTTCGCCCTTGAATTGCTGTTCATCCACAATCCATTCACTAAAGCTTTCTACCGTGACTTCTAGTGGATCATCGTTGGCGGCTTCTGCTGGTGGCACGATGCGGTCTACCGCTGAATCAACAAAGCCAACCAACTCGTCTGCCTTTGCGTGCAGTGATTCATCCAAGTGTTTGTACACCTCACCTTTTAGGTGTGTGGTACCACGCACCATATTTTCACAGGCGATGATGTTAAGTGGCGCGTCATTGCCAGCTTCAAAACGTTTGGCAATGCCTTTCGCGATGGTTTTCGCGATGATATCTAATACGTTTGGACCGACCGCTGTGGTAACCAAATCGGTTTTGACGATGCGATCAATCACGTCATCACTGGCTGAGTTTACCGCTGTGACGTGGGTAACAGTGTCGATTTGGCACTCGGTGCCCACGACTTTCACTTTGTATTCTTGTTTGTGGCTGAGCTGGTCTACCAACGGCGCATCAACGTCAGCGAAAGTGACCTCGACTTCTGCGTCTGCTAAGAGTTTACCGATGAAACCACGACCGATGTTACCTGCACCAAAATGAACTGCGTTTTTCATAATTATTACCTACCAATATCTGAAAATGTTGAGTTACGAAACTAGGGTGAGGCCAACCGCATAGGGGGTGACAGCTGACCTCGTTTGCCTCAGGAGCAAATTAAAGGAGCAATTAAGCCGCTTGTTGACCGCCAAGGATGTTAAGAATTTCTTCTACATCGTTGGTGCTGGTTAGCTTCTCAATTGCTTCCGGCTCATCGAGCGCGTTCGTAATGGTGGTGATCACCTGGATGTGCTCATCGTTCTTAGCGGCAATGCCGATAACCAGTTTCGCGACATCGTCGTCATCTTCAGTAAATTGGATACCCGATGGGTATTGGCAAATTACAATGCCTGTTTTCTTCACGCGGTCTTTCGCTTCCACGGTACCGTGAGGTACTGCGATAGATTCGCCTAGGTAAGTTGGAACCAACGCTTCACGTTCAAACATCGCGTCTACGTATTCTGGTTCTGCGTAGCCAAGTTCAACTAATTTGTTGCCTGCAAAGCGAATGGCTTCTTCTTTGTTGGCTGCTTTCAAACCTAGGTGAATGTTCTCACGCTGGATTTGGAATACCGATGGCTGCTGTGGCTCAAAGCAGTCGTCGTTCGCCGCCATGACTGACACTTTCACCATTTGGTCGTCATTGGCTGCGGATTGGTTTTGTGCTGCCAGTAACTTGGTGACTAGCTGGTTGTACATTTCGCTGTCTAGGAAGTTAGTCAATGAAATGTGGTGTGCATTTGGAGCATGCTTACGTGCACGATCCGTTAAGTCTTTATGAGTAATCACGATATCTGCACTCTCTGGTAAGCTGTTAATAGCAAGGTTGGTTACGTGGATGTTCAGACCTGCGTCTTTAACCTTTTTGCGTAGCATGCTCGCGCCCATTGCACTCGAGCCCATGCCCGCATCACAAGCGACAATGATGCTTTGTACTGTCGCTAGGTCTACGTCACCTTTGCTTTGGCTGTTTACCACCGCATCGTTTTTAGATGCAGATTTCATGTCTTTCATTTGTGATGTTGCTTTCTCTAGTGCTGCTTCATCACCGTCTTCTTCTGTTGACGTTTGTGTCTTCATTAGCAGTGCTGCTACGGCGAATGACACGCCTGTTGCCGCTGCGATAGACGCTAGTACACCAACGATTGAACCTTTCTGAGTCATCAACAAGATTGCAAAGATTGAACCTGGTGATGCTGGAGAAACGATACCTGCGTTAAACAAAGTTAGAACAAATACGCCAGTCATACCGCCTGCGATAGCCGCAAGGATTAGGCGAGGGTTCATTAGGATGTATGGGAAGTAAATCTCGTGGATACCGCCGAAGAAGTGGATGATGGATGCACCACCTGCAGTTTGACGAGCCGTACCTTTACCAAACACCATGTAAGCCAGCAAGATACCTAAGCCCGGACCTGGGTTCGCTTCGATCAAGAAGAAGATCGATTGACCAGTTTCAGACGCTTGCTGAATACCCAGTGGAGAGAAGATGCCGTGGTTGATCGCGTTGTTTAGGAATAGGATCTTCGCTGGCTCAACAAAAATAGAAGTCAGTGGCAGAAGGTGAGCTGAAACAAGGAAGTTTACGCCTGCTGCCAATGCGCCTGAAAGCACTTTGACAAATGGACCGATAAGGAAGAAAGCCAAAATGGCGCACAGCATACCAATGATGCCCGCAGAGAAGTTGTTCACCAACATCTCGAAGCCGCTTTTTACTTTACCGTCGATGTAGTTATCGAATTTTTTGATAGCCCAGCCGCCCATTGGGCCGACCATCATTGCACCCATAAACATTGGGATGTCGGTACCGACGATCACGCCCATAGTTGTGATTGCACCAACGACCGCGCCGCGATCGCCACCCACTAATTTACCACCGGTGTAACCGATCAGTAGTGGCAGCAAGTAAGTGATCATAGGACCAACCATGGAAGCTAACGTCTCATTTGGTAGCCATCCGGTTGGGATAAATAGAGCAGTGATAAAGCCCCACGCGATAAACGCGCCGATGTTAGGCATTACCATGTTTGACAGAAAACGACCAAAATTTTGTATCTTGATCTTGGCATCTGGTGATATCATAACAATTCCCCGTTCGATGTTCTGATGAATATGTTGTCGTAAACGGTTCGCCAAAACCGCTTGTTTGATTGCTTAGTACCCAATCAATTTACCACACATTTTTCAATTGGAACTGACGACGGGTTTTTCGTGATCAACCCCCGCATTTCTTCGGATGAAAAGCATTTTTTAAGTGATGATGATCAATTAATTGATATGTAACTTAATAACAAAAAATGATTTTCAAATCTGTCAATAAAAATATTAGTGATCAATTCGATCTTCTGACAAATATAAAATCAAAATTCATTGTGATTAAGATCACCTTTAATTTCTTTTTCAATTCAAATTAAATACTCGAAATGATCAATGTCACATTTTGTTTGACGTCAGGTTTGATTGAAAATGTGATCTATGACCATTTTGAAGTTTTGTGAAAGTTTATAACGTGAACGTTTGTGCGATGTTGACGTTTTGTGGATTAAAGCTTGAGATGACTGGCCTTTTTGCGATGAGTTTAACTAAACACTTTGTTTTTAATGTCTTATGGGTAAATAACGCATCACGCTGCTCGCGTTGTGTTGTTTAGAGCGATTTTGAGCAGCGCGATACCTCCGACGACGGTTAATGGTTCAGAGCTAAATACTCGCGCGCGTTTTCACTGCCCATGTAACGTGCCAGCGTTTTCTCAGGCACATCGCGTAAATCCACCATAATCAATCCATCCAGTGCGTTGTTAAACGCCGGATCGACGTTAAAACACACCAACTTACCATTCAAACTCAAATATTGGCGCAGTAATACCGGAACGCCTTTGCCTTCGTCAATTCGAGCGATCACGCGAGATAGCAACTGTAAATCTCCCAATGCGGTTAGCATGCTGGTATTCCAGTTTAAGTTGGTTTCTGGCAGTGGATTTGACGGAGTGACGTATTCGGCGCAGTCGTTGTCGTAGTGGTGTAGGGTCATCGATTGTGCCAGCAACTGACGCGCGGTATGGCTGTAATCGTTGCTGATGCTCACTGGGCCAAACAAGTGCGTGTATTCGGGATGTTGATGGACAAAAGTCGCTATGCCTTTCCAGAGTAAGAGTAGGGCACTCATGCTTTTTTGATATTGCTCGGCAATCACAGAACGACCCATTTCAATCGACTTACCCATTTGATCGAGAAAGCCTTGGTCATAGTTGAATAAGGTGCGCGAATACAATCCTTCTACGCCATATTTCGCCAATAATTGATCAACTAATCCAAGACGGTAAGCACCTACCATGCATTGGTTCTCACGATCCCACACAAATAGGTGCAGGTAATCATGATCGAAATGATCGATGTCTATTGCTTGTCCAGTCCCTTCGCCAACTTGACGGAAATTATGTTCTCGCAAGCGGCCAATTTCATGCAGGAGAGATGGGATCTGCTGCGCGCTGGCGCAATACACGTCGAACTCGCCATTTTGAAGCAATTGGGTTTCTGTCGGTAAGCTGTGCAGCTCTTCAAGCAATTGGCCTATGGGTAACCCTGCCGCAATAGGTAAGAGATCATTGTCTGAGACCGTTTTCTGAGTGGCACTTACATCGCGGTTAAGCAGATAGGTGTTGAGCCTTAGATAATTGACGATCTGATCATCGCTGAGGTTATTGAGTTCTTTAAACTTGATCGCTTGCCCAAAGGACAATTCAATGGTTTTCGCGCTCTTATTGAGCAGCTCTCTTCCCAACATCAAGGTGCGTAAAAGAGGGTGTATTTTACCTGCCATGTAGAAGCGTTTTGAGTTCTGCCCACGAATGAAGACGGGAACAGTGGCGGCTTTGTTCTTACGAATTAACGCACTGACACTGCGGCTCCATTCTTTGTCTTCTAAACGCTGTTGTTTGGCATCCACCAACTGCGACACTTCACCCGCAGGGAAAACCAATAACAAGCCGCCATTCGCAAGGTGTTTGTTGGCTGCTCTGAGGGCCTTCATATTCGATTTGACGGCGTCTTTGCCTTCGAATACGTCGACACCAATAAAAAGTTGGTCGAGCTCTGGTACGGTTTTTAGGTACTGATTCGCTAAAATTTGGATATCGTCTCGTATCATCAATAGTAGCTCGGCGAGAATCACGCCTTCAACACAACCGAGAGGGTGATTCGCCACAATGACGGTTGCGCCTTGCTTTGGCACTGCGTCGAGCGAACCATGGGCAATGCGATAGTCGATCCCCAAAATATCCAGCGTAAATCGCAAGAAAGTTTTGGTATCCGCATTCACGGGGCGCTGGGCGTAGAATTTATCGAGCTGACTTAAACCCGTTGCCCATTCTGCAACGTTTTCACCAATGCCGAACGGCGTTTTACGAGGGAGACGAAAAGGGGTCGAACTATCCATATTTACCTCAGCGTACAAGTGGCTGACCGGATAGTAGAAATTACAGATGACAGTTCAGAGGCAAATCCATGAGCCTTTAGTGACAAACTGGTGAAGCTTTGTTGACTAAAGGCGAAGGGGATAGGACAGCTTTAGCGTTACGTTTTGTCGCCAGCAAACATCAGGATACTGAGAGAGTTGAGCGTTTCACCGAGACTTTCTAGTGAGCTCAAGACCTGTTTGGTCGGCTCATTGTCTAGCAGAATGCGACCATCAAAGCGTTTCCCTTCGCATTGATCTTCATCGCACATACCCACTTGGGGTTCTTGTGTTGAGTTGTCATCCATTACTAAGTCGTCAGTACTCAAACAAGCCGTTGAGACAAATAATCCGCTCAGAACTACCAGCCATTTTATTTTCAACATAATCTTAAAACTCACAATAAAACACTGTTCAATTGTAATTTATTCTATTCACCATTTCGAACGATATGACAAAAACTTGGCTTTAGGTCGCCATTTTCTGGCCATAGTTGAGCTATGTTATCGATACGACGAATTGTTACTTTTGGCGAAATTAGGAGGATGAATGGAGAAGATTTCCAATAGAGCGTCAATATGGCTCGGGCTGTGTCTGATCATTGGTTTAGGAGTATTGGGCTTTTTTATTCAGCAAACGGCAGTCAAATACAAAGCCTATGAGCGAGTGGTAACGGTGAAGGGATTGTCTGAACGAGAGTACTCTGCCGATACAGTGATCTGGCCAATTCAGTTCACCTTAGCGAGTAATGATATGGGGGCTATGTTTGATGACATCGATCAGCAAACGCGTTTGATTCTGGATTTCTTAAGTGCCAAAGGGCTCCCTGAAACGAGCGTTTCCCTTTCTTCTCCTGCTGTCATTGACCGAAAAGCACAGCAATACGGGAGTGAGCAAGATATCGAGTTTCGTTATTTAGCCTCGCGGACGGTTACGGTTTATAGTCAAAGTGTCGATGTGGTTCGAGCGGCAATTAATGAGATTGGTGAGCTAGGAAAACAAGGCGTACTGCTGAATCAGGACCCGTACGCGAACCGCATTGAGTACAGCTTTACTAAGCTAAATGATGTAAAGCCAGACATGATTGAAGAGGCGACCAAAAACGCCCGCGAAGTGGCGCAAAAGTTTGCCAAAGACTCGCAGAGTTCACTGGGTAAGATCAAACGTGCCACGCAAGGGCAGTTCTCGATTTATGACCGAGACAGCAACACGCCTTACATTAAGAAAGTACGAGTGGTCTCAACCGTTCAGTATTACTTATCGGATTAAAATAATAGTCAAAAAGCCGCTCACACGATGAGCGGCTTTCGATAAGACGAGAGCTATAGGATAGGATTAATATCTTGCTCTGTATGCTCACCTTCGACCACATCAACAGGTGTGTAATGTTGATAAATCAGGAAGCCATCTTCTGATGTTTCATGGTTATCTGGTGTATCAACATACGCGGTACAGGTGTACCCAATACTGTAGGTGCCTGGGCCAATGTAACCAAACTCGTAGCTGTAGGTTGTATTACCTTCTTCGTCTTGCGATTCATTCACGTTAGCTACTGCAACTGGCGCTTGGAGTGGTTCCATCGCGCCCATATCGCCCATGGTTGAGCGATCCATCGAACCTGCGTAAAGATAGACTGAGTGAACGGCAGGAACGTCATTTATTGCATTTGATGCTGCACTGTCTGCTTCACACGCTTGATACTGAATTTCACTGACTTCACCACCGATATGACCTGATTCTGATGCGTTTACTAAGCTTACCGCATTAGAGTTCATGTTCATGTAATCTTTGCCCGTTGGATCTGCCAGGCCTTTACGCAAATCAAACTCGACAACATAGCTATTAAGACCAGTATGAACTTTTACATACTGACCTTTTTGCGAAAACTTCAAGCGACCTTGATCGCTCGTATCTGGTTTAAAACCAAAACAGCTGCCTCGGCTAGGCACAACTAAGCCTTTGATGTTGCCGTCTGTCTTCTCTACGTATGACAGCGTTGTATCGTTTAATTGTTTGCCGTCTTTAGCGTACACACACATAGCATAGTCACCAGGAGCGATGTCTTGCTCGCTAATGATCGTTTTAGCGTTACTTCCCTGATATTCCATTAGATCAACTTGGTGTAGTGCTCCATTGTCACTAACATCTAACAGAATATGTTCTCCAGTTTGTTCGCCAGTTTCTGGGTCAAATGGTACAAGGACAACATCTTTAAACGCTAAGACGACTTTGTTGGCATCGTCGACAGGCGCATCGGAAACGCTGAGAGAAAAAGTGGCTGCTTCTGTATCGGATGAAGAGTCGTCGCTACCACAGCCCGTCAATAAAAGACCGCCTGAGATGGCAAGTAAAGGGTAGGTATATTTTTTCATTATGACCTCTTGTTTACACTGCTGATAAATGTAAAAGGCTAGTCTCAAAGTCGAGAAATGATGTCATTGTATTGTGATAGAGAGGTCAATCTTCAATGGCGCTATATACAAGTCCTTTTTTATAAAACTAAGTTCTTAACTGTGATGAGGGGAGTTTGATGATAGTCAAGCTGGCTTCGTTCTTATGAGCGTAAGTTAGTATGACTTACTGCTAGAAGGAATTAGTATCATGGCATACAAGCACTTTATTAGAGAACTACTGGGTTTAGCGATTGTTGTCTCTGTCGTCTTTGGCGTATTAGGCGTGATGTTAGAGCTCTTTGCACTGACGGCACTTTGGGAGCATCAGCAAACGATAGCCGATGTTTTCTTCCATGAATCTCTCTACTTCATCGTATTTTTAATCCCACCATACTTCCTCTGGAAGTTGATTAACCGCCCTGAATTGCTTTCTGCGGACCAAGCTTATTTGGCAATGAAGTTAGAGGCTGAAAGTCGACAATGAGTCGATTTAGTGAGTAATGAAAAGAAGAGGCTATGAGAAAACATTAGCCTCTTTTCTATCTAATTCGTGGGCAAAGTATTCGCTGCTTTATTGATTAAAAAGCTGCTTCGATTGTGCCTTTGAACGTACGATCGAGATAATCACGAATTGCTTGAGATTGGTAAATAGAAACGAATTTTTTATACGCTTCATTATTTTTGTCTGTGTCACGAGTAGCGATGACCATGACGGCCAGCGGTGCGTCTTTTGCTTCAAGATAGATACTTTGTTTCTTCGGGTCTAAACCAGAAGACATTACGTAGTTCATTGTAATCGCAGCCGCGTCTACATCATCCAATGTTCGTGGTAACTGGGCGGCATCTACCTCGACAAATTCAAACGACTTTGCATTTTTTGTAATATCAGTTAGGGCTGCTTTGTGGCCAACACCTTGTTTAAGCTCAATTAAACCTGCATCGGCGAGTAGCAATAGACCACGACCACCATTAGTTGGATCGTTTGGAATTGCTATGCGTGCATTGTTTGGAAGCTCTTGTAATGAGCGATACTTGTTAGAATAAAGCCCCATGCGCATCAGAATGGATTGACCAATCGACACTAATTGGGCGTCATGACTATTGTTGAAGTTGTCTAAAAATGGTTGGTGCTGATAGCTGTTAATGTCGATGCTACCATCACTAAGCGCGGCATTGGGTGTCACGTAATCAGAAAACTCGATGACTTCTACATTCAAGCCTTGCTTCGCTGCTTCCTTCGCTACTGCTTCAACTACTTGAGCATGAGGCCCTACGGTTGCTCCCACTTTAATGACAGAGTTATCTTTTTCTCCACAAGCACTTAAGCCAACTACTGCCGTGAGAACCAAAGCTAGTTTCTTTAGGTGACGAATACTTTTCATTGTAACTCCATTTTTGTTTTAGACGTCCATACGTTTACATGTCCATCCTATCAGAAGTCGAAAAAGGGTCAATGGTTTAAATAGCGAGCAGACATTTTGTTTCTACGACTATATAGAAAACTTGGTAATAAGCGAAAAGAAAGAGAGGGTAGAATCGAGGAAGATGATAAGTTTGAAGTTGTTGAGGATATGAGCAACGAATTACTACACCCACAACTGTACTCAAAGTCAGCAGACACAAAAAAGGCGTAGTAGGTACTAACCTGCTACGCCTTTCGAAATTTGGTGGCCCCTCGCAGACTTGAACTGCGGACCAATCGATTATGAGTCGACTGCTCTAACCACTGAGCTAAGGGGCCTTAATAGGACAACGATTATAGGGGAAGCGTTGCAAGGTGTCTAGATACCAACTAGGGCAATTGCGCTTAGTTTTTATCCACTTAGAACAGTAGATAATAAAAAAGGTGACTTAAAGTCACCTTTTTTGATTTCTAAAAGCTTATATGCGCTGCGTTTATTCGTCTAGGAAGCTGCGCAGAGTCTCTGAGCGGCTTGGGTGACGAAGTTTACGTAGTGCTTTTGCTTCGATCTGACGGATACGCTCACGAGTAACGTCGAACTGCTTACCAACTTCTTCTAGAGTATGGTCAGTGTTCATGTCAATACCAAAGCGCATACGAAGTACTTTCGCTTCACGTGGCGTTAGACCTGCAAGCACGTCTTTTGTCGCCACTTTAAGGCTAGTTGCAGTTGCAGAATCTAGCGGCAGTTCTAGCGTTGTATCTTCGATAAAATCACCTAGATGCGAATCTTCGTCGTCACCGATTGGTGTCTCCATTGAGATAGGCTCTTTAGCGATTTTCAGAACTTTGCGAATCTTGTCTTCTGGCATCTGCATGCGCTCAGCCAGTTCTTCCGGTAGTGGCTCACGACCCATCTCTTGCAGCATTTGACGAGAGATACGGTTGAGCTTGTTGATCGTTTCGATCATGTGTACCGGGATACGAATCGTACGTGCTTGGTCCGCGATTGAACGAGTGATTGCCTGACGGATCCACCACGTTGCGTAAGTCGAGAACTTGTAACCACGACGGTATTCGAACTTATCTACCGCTTTCATCAGACCGATGTTACCTTCCTGGATAAGATCCAAGAACTGTAGGCCACGGTTGGTGTATTTCTTCGCGATAGAAATTACAAGACGCAAGTTCGCTTCAACCATCTCTTTCTTCGCACGGCGAGCTTTTGCTTCACCGATAGACATACGACGGCTGATGTCTTTAATGTTTTGTACGTTTAGAGAAGTCTCTTCTTCAATCATTTTTAGCTTAGCGATTGAACGACGGATTTCTTCTTCGTTACGTTTGATCTTTTCAGCGTATGGCTTGTCTGAAGCAAGAACTTCATCCAACCAAGCTTCACTTGATTCATTACCAGTGAACAGCGCGATGAATGATTTCTTCGGCATTTTGCCGTATTCAACCACAGACTTCATGATCAGGCGTTCTTGAGTACGAACGCGATCCATAGCCGTACGCAGTTCATTCACTAGGTGATCAAACTGTTTAGGCGTTAGACGAAACTCGCGGAATACGTCTAGCATCATTTCATTAGCAACGGTTGCTTTCGGGCTGTTATAGCCGTACTCGTTGATTGCTAATTGAAGATTTTGATAGGTGCTGCGTAGTTGGTTGAATTTCTCTAGCGCTAACTCTGGATCGATACCTACATCTTCTTCAGAATCATCTGAATCGTCATCGCTATCTTCGTCGTCATCAACGTCTTCATCGTCTTCTTCTTCTAACTGAGATTCAGTCAGTTCAGAACCGATGTGTGTTGCCGTTGGTGCAGCGGTGTCGTCAGCATCTGGGTCTACAAAACCTGAAATAAGGTCAGTAAGACGTAGTTCTTCAGCTTGAACTTTGTCAAATTGCTCAAGAATGTACGGAATCGTACCTGGGTATTCAGCAACAGACGATTGAACTTGGTTAATACCTTCTTCAATACGTTTTGCGATGTCGATTTCGCCTTCGCGAGTTAGAAGTTCGACAGTACCCATTTCACGCATGTACATACGTACTGGGTCTGTGGTACGACCAATCTCACTCTCTACGCTAGACAGTGCAGCGGCTGCAGCTTCGGCTGCATCTTCATCGGTAATATTTGTGTCATCGTTCAGTGCTAAATCATCAGCATCAGGAGCAGTTTCTACTACCTTAATGCCCATGTCGTTGATCATCTGAATGATGTCTTCTACCTGTTCTGAATCTACGATTTCAGCAGGTAGGTGGTCATTTACTTCGGCGTAGGTCAGATAGCCTTGTTCCTTGCCTTTAATAACAAGTGACTTTAGCTGTGACTGCGGATTGTGATCCATAGACGGTATCCAACTTCGTAATCTGGTGAAGGAATCAGTATGCGAAATGCAAACCACTTACTATAACAAATTAAATCGTTGCTGACTAATTAAACAGGGTTACGCTTTTAAATCTAGCATAAGTGCTAGCAGCTCCCTTTTCTCTTCGGCTGATAAACCGACACTTCTTGCTTTGGCCTGCAGGTTTTCAATTTGTTTTTCTACGCACTGGGCGATAATTTTATCCAGTGAGTCTAAAAATATTTCTTCTTGGTTGTCCTCATCGAGTGGAATGTCCCAACTCGCGAGACGAGACAGAAGGGTCTCATTTTGGCTGTTTCGCCAATGCTCTAATAATTGGCCTGTGTTGATATGGGGATGCGCTTGGCATTTATCAAGTACATCAACAAATAAACTTAGACCAGGAATGGGTAAATCTCTAACGCTAGTTAGATCTGGCACCATACTTACGTATTGTGGGTTTTGAATCAGTAACGCGATCACTTCTCGCATCGGCGTTCGCTTGATTTCTTTATGAGGTTGAGGCCTTTTATCCTCTTTACCTTGTTTTGAAATTAGCTGCTGTAGTTGGCGTTCATCAACCAAACCCAAACGGCGGCCAAGCAGTTCTCTCAAGTATAGTCTTAAAGTGCCGCCAGGGACTTTGTCGATGAGAGGAACTGCAAGGGTACTCAGCTTTGCCATGCCTTCTTTCGTGCTCATATCGACTTGCTGAGTCAATGAGCTGAACATGAATTCAGACAAGGGCATCGCATTAGACACTTGTTGTTCAAATGCCTGTTTTCCGTTTTGTCGGATATAAGAGTCGGGATCTTCTCCATCCGGCAAAAACATGAATTTTAACTGGCGACCATCAGTTAGGTAAGGCAATGCATTTTCCATGGCACGCCACGCGGCTTCACGGCCTGCGCGGTCACCGTCGTAACAACATACGACAGTGCTTGTTTGCCTGAATAATACTTGCAAGTGATCGCCCGTTGTAGAGGTACCCAATGAGGCAACGGAATAATCTACGCCATATTGAGCAAGCGCGACAACATCCATATAGCCTTCAACCACTAAAATTTGTGGTGGCTCACGGTACGCTTGTAGTACTTCATAAAGGCCATACAACTCTTTACCTTTATGAAATATCGGGGTTTCGGGTGAGTTGAGATATTTCGGTGTCCCATCACCTAATACTCGACCACCAAAGCCTATCACTCGGCCGCGTCTGTCTCGAATAGGAAACATCACTCGACCACGGAATCGGTCGTAGCGGTTGCCTTTATCGTTTTCAATCAACATGCCGCCTGTGACGAGCATGTCTTGGTTTTCTTTATTCTGGCCAAAGTTCTTACGAACTAAATCCCATTCATCAGCCACATAGCCGATGCCAAACTTCTGGACGATCTCACCAGACAGGCCGCGATCTTTTAGATACTCAATCGCCACTTTACTTGCTGGCTGCTTGAGTTGGTTACGATAAAATTGAGCAATGCTGCCCATTAAGTCGTATAGATTACGTTTTTCACTGCTGCTTGCTTGTGGGCCTGACTGGAACGAACCATTACCGCCGCTACGTTGTTCGCGAGGAACATCTAAGCCCAAGTATGAAGCGAGTTCTTCAATGGCTTCGACGAATTCTAGCCGGTCGAATTCCATCAAAAAGTCGATGGCATTTCCGTGCGCACCACAACCAAAACAATGGTAGAACTGCTTTTCTTGACTGACGCTGAATGACGGCGTCTTTTCGTTGTGGAACGGGCAGCATGCGCCGTAGTTTTTGCCTTTTTTCTTAAGTTTCACACGTGCGTCGATGATATCGACAATATCAAGTCGAGCTAGAAGGTCATCGATAAAATTGCGAGGGATGTGTCCAGCCATAAAACCTAACAAAAAAAGAAGATGATGAGTGGAGTGAATGCTTTAAAAGAATAAGCGTGTTGCTCACTTATTTCATTCCATTCATCCAGATACAAACAAGCCGTGCGTTCCAAAGGATAGCACGGCTTGCTGCAATTGGGTGGGGTATCTTAAGCCAGTTTAGCGCGAACTAAACCGCTTACTTTACCCATATCTGCGCGCCCTTGAATTTGCGGTTTCAGAACGCCCATTACTTTGCCCATGTCTTGCATGCCAGCTGCGCCAGATTCAGCAATCGCGTTCTCGATAAGAGCCGCTACTTCTTCGTCTGTCAGTGGTTGAGGCATAAAGTCCTCAAGAACGGTAATTTCTGCTTGTTCCGCATCAGCAAGATCTTGACGACCCGCTGCTTCATACTGCGCTACAGAGTCGCGACGTTGTTTAACCATTTTGGTCAATACTGCAAGAATGTCGTCATCGTTCAGAGTGATCTGCTCGTCAACTTCACGTTGCTTGATTGCTGATAGGGCTAAACGAATAGTACCAAGGCGTAATTTGTCCTTGGCTTTCATCGCTAATTTTTGCTCTTCTTTGAGTTGATCAATCAGAGCCATAACTAAATTCCTTTTGGAGCTCAGTTATTAGTACAGGCGAACGCGACGAGCGTTTTCGCGAGCTAGCTTCTTAGCGTGACGCTTTTGAGCTGCTGCTTTAGCGCGTTTGCGAACTGTAGTTGGTTTTTCGTAGTGCTCACGACGACGCACTTCAGAAAGGATACCTGCTTTTTCGCAAGAGCGCTTGAAACGACGTAGAGCAACGTCGAACGGTTCGTTTTCACGTACTTTAACTACTGGCATATGCCTTTCACCTCAGGGGTTATTCGTTAACGCTGGCATTCAACAGACCAAATCACAATTGTTTGGTCTCTTACCAGCTTGATCAAAAATGGTGCGGAATTTTAATCCGATCACAACTACTTTGTAAAGCCTTTTGTCGATTATTGTCTGTACAAAATTTGTTTGCAGCACCAAGGCGAGGTAATATGACGCCCAAATTTCCTCTATACAGAAAGCATACTGAGAAAACCATGCGCATTATCGGTATTGAAACCTCTTGTGACGAGACTGGCATCGCGATTTATGACGATGAAAAAGGTCTGCTGTCACACAAGATTTACAGCCAAGTAAAACTGCACGCAGATTACGGTGGTGTGGTGCCTGAGTTGGCTTCACGTGACCATGTAAAGAAAACCATTCCTCTTATTAAAGAGGCACTAAAAGAAGCGAACTTAACTTCGAAAGACATTGATGGTGTCGCGTACACCGCGGGGCCGGGTCTCGTTGGTGCACTATTAGTGGGCGCTACTATTGGTCGCAGTATTGCTTATGCTTGGGGAGTGCCAGCGGTACCTGTTCATCATATGGAAGGTCACCTGTTGGCTCCAATGCTGGAAGATAACCCACCGCCATTCCCGTTTGTGGCAGTGTTGGTGTCGGGTGGTCACTCGATGATGGTCGAAGTGAGAGGCATCGGTGAGTACAAAATTCTAGGCGAGTCGATTGATGATGCTGCGGGCGAAGCGTTTGATAAAACAGCGAAGCTAATGGGGCTGGATTACCCAGGTGGCCCGCTGTTGTCTAAACTAGCAGAAAAAGGCACGCCGGGTCGTTTTAAGTTCCCGCGCCCAATGACTGATCGCCCTGGCTTGGATATGAGTTTCTCTGGCCTGAAAACCTTTACAGCAAATACGATTGCTGCGAATGGTGATGACGAGCAAACTCGCGCAGACATCGCTCTGGCATTTGAAGAAGCCGTGTGTGCAACATTGGCGATTAAATGTAAACGCGCGCTTGAGCAAACAGGTATGAAGCGTATTGTTATTGCTGGTGGTGTGAGTGCTAACCGTCGTTTACGTGCAGAGTTAGAGAAGCTAGCGAAGAAAGTTGGCGGCGAGGTTTACTACCCACGAACTGAGTTCTGTACGGATAATGGTGCGATGATCGCTTACGCTGGTATGCAGCGTTTGAAGAATGGCGAAGTGGCAGATATGTCGGTAGAGGCTCGCCCACGTTGGCCGATTGACCAACTGACGCCAGTCGCTTAATCAAACTTATGCGGTAGGTTTGAAATAGATTCACTACGATAAAGGTCTCTGCTCATCAGAGGCCTTTATTTTTAGCTATTCAATGAAAAGCTTCGTTTACATTCTGACTGATGCGAGCAGTTTGGTATCGTTTCAGTGATAGGATGGTGCGGAAGAATAAGAAATGGATATAACAATGAATAAGTTTGAAATTGAAGGTCAGCAACTTGCTTACCTTGATAAAGGTGATGGTCCAGTATTACTGTTTGGTCACAGTTATTTGTGGGATAGCCAAATGTGGGCGCCACAAATTGAAGTTTTAAGCCAGTCATATCGTTGTATTGTGCCAGATTTGTGGGCACATGGTGAGTCAGAAGCGGCCCCTACATCGACACAGTCATTAGTTGATTATGCACAACATATGTTGGCGTTGATGGATCATTTGGATATTGAAGAGTTTTCTGTGGTGGGCTTATCTGTTGGCGGCATGTGGGGAGCGGAACTGACGGCTCAAGCACCGCAACGTGTGAAATCACTGGTATTGATGGATACCTTCATTGGCTGGGAGCCAGAAGTTACGTATAAAAAGTACTTTGCAATGCTTGATACCATCAGCCAAGTCCAAGCAGTGCCTGCGCCAATTATTGAAGCTGTCGTGCCATTGTTTTTTGCTAATAACGCTGAGCAGGTGAATCCTGAGTTGGTCGCTGCATTCAAACGCAGTTTAGAAAGCCTGAGTGGTGAGCGTGCGGTTGAAGTGGCTCGCATTGGTCGCATGGTGTTTGGTCGCCGTGATGTGATTGAAGATTCGGAAAAATTTGCTCTGCCGACGTTAATTGCAGTGGGCTGTGAAGATAAACCACGTCCAGTTTTTGAATCTTATTTAATGAAAGACTGTATCACAGGCAGTGAGTTGGTGGAGATTCCCCAAGCGGGACACATCAGTTGTTTAGAGCAACCTGAGTTCGTCAACCAGATGTTGTTGAACTTCCTGAATCGAGTTCATGCGTAACCAATACATCCTTCTTTAAACGAAAAACTCGGCATTAAGCCGAGTTTTTTTGTGTCAGTTTTTTCTCGCCGATTTTTGGCTCGTCGCCAGACAAAAGCCGACGAATATTTTGATGATGCTTAAATACGATTAAGCAGCACAGCATAGCAACAGGTAACGTGTATTGCGGTTTAAACATCCAAGTATAAAACGGAGTGACCAAAACCGTGACGAGAGCCGCTAAGGATGAATAGCGGAATAGCGCGGCTACTGACAGCCAAGTTAACATCACCAATCCTGTTAAGTCCAAACCAATCGGAGCGATAGCGCCAAGCGCGGTTGCGACACCTTTTCCGCCTTTAAAGTGGAAAAAGATGGGGTACATGTGGCCAAGACAGGCAGCAATGGCGATGACGCCAAGAATGATAGGGTCGATACCAAGAAAGTATCCGCCCCATACGGGGATGGTGCCTTTGAGCATATCGCACAACAAGACTGAAACAGCGGCTCCTCGTCCGCCAATACGCAATACGTTCGTTGCTCCAGGGTTGTTGGAGCCTACACTGCGTGGATCTGGCAGTTTTAAGAGTCGACAGATCAAAACCGCACTGGAAACCGAACCCAGTAAATAGGCGGCCATTGTCATTATCAGTGCCAGTGCGTCCATAGAAGTCCTTGATGGATTGGAATTTAATGCTCGGTTCCCGCGTAGTTGCTATCATACCTCGAATTCACATAATGCAGAAATCCTCACTGTGATAGAGCTTGCATTATGTGATTTCTTGTATATAAAGATGCTTTCGCAGTTTATACCTAAGTAACATTGTGATGACCCAAGTAAATGTTACTTAGGTATAGAATACTACGATCAAATTACCCCTCACGGGTATCCGACCTCTGTAATAGAAGGACATAAGATGGCTCTGGATAAAGTTTTTATTGAACAATTAGAAGTAATCACCACGATTGGCGTGTACGACTGGGAACAACAAATTAAACAAAAGTTGGTTCTGGATATCGAAATGGCGCACGACAACAAGCCTGCGGGTAAAAGCGATGATGTGCAAGATGCGTTGGATTATTCACAAGTGAGTGAGGCGGTACTGAGCCATATTGAAAATGGTCGTTTTCTGTTGGTTGAACGTGTAGCCGAAGAAGTGGCAGAGCTTATCATGCAGCGTTTCTCTGTGCCTTGGGTGAAAATCCGTTTAGCAAAACCTGGTGCCGTGCCACAAGCTCGCGCTGTTGGTGTCGTGATTGAGCGAGGTCAAGCATGATCACCACCTATATCGGTGTTGGTACGAATGTAGAAAGAGAGCAACATGCGCTCGCTGCGTATCAGGAGCTGCTACAGCTTGGAGAAAGTCTCCTCGTATCGCCGGTATATGAATGTGAACCTATTGGCTTTAGCAGCCAGAACTTCTACAACTTTGTCGTTGCAATGCGTACCGAGTTGTCATTAGAAGAGTTGAGTCATCAGCTGCGTGAGATTGAATTTAAGTGGGGACGCGAAGAAAATGCGCAAAAGTATCAGGATCGAACACTGGATCTCGATATAGTGTTGTTCGGTGAATGCGTCTCCAAGAAAAAACCTGAGCTACCTCGCAGTGATATCTACAAATATCCTTTTGTCACAAAGCCTCTGTATGATCTCGAACCTCAATTAGTGATCCCAGGCGATGGACGCACAGTCGCAGATATTTGGCATGCAATGCAGCCAGTCGATTCACTCAAACCTGTTTCTTTTTCATTTTTAATTTGAGTTGTTTACATGAGTTATTTTGAAGCCTTTATTCTGGCTCTGATTCAGGGTCTGACAGAGTTTTTGCCTATTTCGAGCTCTGCCCATTTGATCCTGCCCTCCGCCATTTTGGGATGGGAAGACCAAGGTCTAGCTTTTGATGTTGCTGTTCACGTCGGTACATTAATGGCGGTAGTGATCTATTTTCGCCATGAAGTGATCACTCTGTTGCAGGCATTATTTGCTTCGATCTTTAAAGGAGATCGGAGTAAAGAAGCAAAACTTGCTTGGATGATCGTGATCGCCACGATTCCAGCTTGTGTGTTTGGCTTGTTGATGAAAGACATCATTGAAGTGTATCTACGTAGCGCTTATGTCATCGCGACCACAACGATCGTATTTGGTTTGTTGCTTTGGTGGGTAGACAAAAACGCTAAGTTGGTTGCGGATGAATACCAAACGGGTTGGAAGAAAGCCGTGTTTATCGGTATTGCTCAAGCCTTAGCGATGATTCCTGGAACGTCGCGTTCAGGGGCGACCATTACGGCTGCACTTTACCTTGGCTTTACTCGAGAAGCGGCTGCGCGCTTTTCATTTTTAATGTCGATCCCGATCATTACATTGGCTGGTAGCTACTTGGGCATGAAGCTAGTGACCAGTGGTGAACCTGTCCATATTGGTTTCTTACTGACTGGTATCATCACATCGTTTATCAGTGCATACATTTGTATCCACTTTTTCTTAAAGATGATTTCACGCATGGGCATGACACCGTTTGTGATTTACCGTCTGATTCTAGGTTTCGGCTTGTTTGCGTTCTTGCTTAGCGCCTGATAACGCGACGGATTGGCAGCTTGCTTAACCGCAAGCTGCATACCTAAACCACAACGTCATTCTGAACAGCGACGAAGGAGCGAGATTCAGAATCTTCTCTCCGAGTTTCTTGTGGCGTTGGCCATTTCTAAAACTTCCCTGCGTGCTGATATTAGATTCCTAGTCTCGCTAAGGCTCGCTGGAATGACCTGGCATGAATACAATTCGGTTAATTAATCTGAGCTCAGATCACTTATTCAAAGCGACTCTTACCGCTTCAATCCGTCTCTTTTCTTGTTCATCACGTATTGCCGGGCCTTTAAATCCATCCTTAATGATGCTCTGAACATCTACGGCGGCTGCGGCTTGATAAGCGCGGGTAAAAATCTCAGCTTGAGGATAAGGCTTCTCTTCTAACCCTTTTCGACCTGCATGGTCAGCCTGACAGCATATTAAAATATCTTCTAAGCGCTCAGCTTTGCGCCACACATCGAATTTGTTGAGTATTTTTATGATGGTTTGCGGCTTTAACTCGGCTGCGCGATGGATATTGGAGTGCTGTTCGCACACCATCAAGGCTAAATCACGAAACTCATTCGGCACCCGGACACGCTCGCACAGCTTTTTGATCAGTTTTAATCCTGTATGACAATGCATTTTGTGGCTTGGCCATTCGCTCTCTGGTGTCACCCCTTTGCCCAAATCATGCACTTGGGCGGCAAATCTGACGGGGAGTGAGTCACTCAGTCTTGCAGCTTGCTTTGCTACCATCAAAGTATGGATGCCCGTATCGATTTCTGGATGCCATTTTTCTGGTTGAGGCACGCCAAATAGTGCATCAATTTCAGGTAAAACAACGGCCAATGCACCACAATCTCTTAGAGTCGATAAGAAGATATCAGGGCGAGGGGTGGAGAGGGACTTATGCCATTCTTGCCAAACACGCTCGGGAGTCAGTGTGCTCAGCTCCCCAGACTCTGCCATGTGGCGCATTAAGCGCATGGTTTCGTCGGCAACCGTAAAGTCTAGATCAGCCAGCTTGGCAGCAAAGCGAGCGACACGTAAAACGCGTAGAGGGTCTTCGACAAAGGCGTCTGAGACATGGCGTAGGAGTTTATTATTGAGATCTTTCTGGCCGCCGTAAGGATCATGGAGCTTACCTGCATCATCCATTGCCATTGCATTAATGGTTAAATCACGACGAATTAAATCTTCTTCTAAGGTGACACTTTGATCAAAGAAACACTCAAAGCCAGTGTAACCAGACCCTGATTTTCTTTCCGTTCGCGCAAGTGCATGTTCTTCTTTACTTTTTGGGTGCAAAAATACAGGAAAGTCTTTACCAACGGCGGTGTACCCTTTGGACAGCATCGTCTCGGGAGTCGCACCTACGACCACCCAGTCGTTGTCATAACTATCAATTCCGAGCAATTTATCTCGAACTGCGCCACCTACTAAATAAACTTGCACGAATTACCTCTTAATTTATTGATATGCCGTTGGACATTGTAGCAAGCAATGGTACTTTTCTTTACTCCCGAGAGTAGATGCAGCTATGTTTATATTATATCTGACTATTCCCTGGTGGTTTTTTAGCTGGAGAGCCTAATGTATAAGGACTTTTTTGGGTTTGTAGAACAACCATTTTCGATTGTTCCAAACTCGCGTTATTTGTATTTAAGCCAACGTCACAAAGAGGCAATCACACATCTCCAAGCCGGGCTAGGCGATGGCGGTGGTTTTGCTATGCTTACTGGCGAAGTGGGTACAGGCAAAACGACCGTCGCAAAAGCGATGCTGGCGAATTTAGGTGATAACACCAAAGCGGGTCTGATCCTAAATCCCACGTTTTCGAGTCGAGACTTGCTCGAAGCTATTTGCGATGAATTCAAAATTACTTACCCGCCAGATGCAAACCTCAAACAGCTAAACCAAGTGATTCACAAATACTTGCTGCGTAATTATCGCTCAGGCTGGCAGACATTGCTGGTCATTGATGAGGCTCAACACCTTGCTGCCGACGTTTTAGAGCAGTTACGTTTGTTGACCAACTTGGAAACCGATACCAGAAAACTGCTCAAAGTGTTGTTGGTCGGACAGCCTGAATTACAGCGGTTATTACAAACGACGCAACTACGCCAGCTTGCTCAGCGGATTACTGGGCGTTATCACTTGTTGCCGTTGGATGAAAAAGAGACAGAAGATTACATCGCGTTTCGATTACATACGGCAGGTGGTGACCAGCAACTGTTTAATCGTGCTTCTTGTAAACTCATTGCCAAATACAGTCACGGCATCCCGCGCTTGATTAATCTTATCTGTGATAAATCTCTCAACATCAGTTATCACCAAGGTAATGTGGTGGTGGATAAGCAAACCGTTCAGCAGGCCTGTGAAGAGGTGATGCAGTTTCAGGCAGATATTTATCAGCAAGATAAAAAAGAGCGCCGTACTTTCCGCTGGCCTGCTTGGGGCTCTGTCACGGTGGGTCTTATTGCTGCATTAGGTACGGGGTGGTCGGTCGTGAATTATATGCCAGCTCAAGCAACGTCAGTGTTGGCGCAAGTGACCGCACCAAGAGAGGAGCCAACGCCAATAGTCGTCAACCAACAATTGACAGATGATCAGCGTGACTTATTGTTAGCACAAAAACAGTCGAATCTCGCCGTGAATGATTTGTATCGTTTGTGGGGTTATCAAGCATCGGTTCGCGACAATCTTTGTTTATCAGAACCCCAATCGACCATGCGTTGTGAGCGTAAAATGGCGACCTGGCCGCTGCTGATGCAACAAAATCGCCCTGTGATTTTGGAGTTGAATTATCAAGGTGATGTTGGGTATGTCATTTTGTACGCCGTCGGTAATGACAAAGTCGAAGTGCTCAATGGCAAGCAGCGTCTGCGTCTGCCTATTTCGTGGCTAAAGCCGATGTGGCAAGGCAATATCATTGAACTGTGGCAAGCGCCGTTGAAAGAGACATTACGTTTAGACATGGAAGGCCCTGCGATCGAAGTATTAGACCGACTATTAGCAGAAGCGGTAAGTGAGCCACTGCTTGAAACGTCTATTTTTGATGGTGCGATGAAAGAGCGAGTTGAGTTATTCCAACGTTGGCAAGGTATTGGGGTCGACGGCATTGCAGGTAAGCGGACGCTAGATCGTCTTCAACAAAACGTGCAGCCAGATGCGCCTCAACTGGCACGAATCGAGAAGGAGGACGCATAATGTCAGCCATTAAACATATTGGTTTGTTCTTGTTGCCGATCACCGTTGCTGCAATCGGAGTTGCTTGGTATTTAGATCTCCTTACGCCTCATGCTGAAGCTAGTACTTCCGCCCCTAAGGCTAAGATGGAAGCGGAACAACCGTTCAAAGCATTGGACTATCCTGAAACTACTCAGTTGGCGCAATTGCCAAGAGAGTGGCCAAGTGCAGAGCTGTCTCGTGATTTTGGTACGTTTGCAACATCTGATGAATACGTGAGTAATACAGCAAACAAAGACGAGATAGAAACATCTGTATCAACTCAAGGCTCTTCAGTAGTTGAAGAGGACCTAGGTTTGTCTCTGGATGATCTTGACTTGTCCTCATTATCTCCTGATTTGGCGCGAAAGGTCGAAAATGCGTTATCCCGAGATGATGCGCCTTCACCACAAACGGTGCGCGTGAACGATTTAGAGCGCAACGCTCACCAATGGCAAGGGCGTTTACCTGCGCTCAATTTGCAAACTCACATGTACGCCAGTGATGAAAATCGCCGCTGGGTGAAAATTAACAATGTTGAATATCATCAAGGAGACGTTGTTGATGGGCAGGTCACATTAAGAGAAATACAACCGCAAGCGGTGATTGTCGAGTTCCAAGGTGAGCAAATTCGTATCCCAGCGTTGTATGAGTGGAAAGGGTAGCCGTTTTTTATAGTAAATCATCAAGCCAGCGAGGTCATGTCGCTGGCTTTTTTGTTTCTCATAAGGTCTTTTTTCATCTATTTGTGTGATGATTTTTAGGGACTCACACAAGCTAAATATAGCTTTTCTCAGTTGTTTAAATTACATCAATATCAGTCATGTATTAGTAGAATGACTCCAGTCAGCGTTGTGTAAAAAAACGCCATATTGACGAACTTCGTCATCACGACCAGGTCCACGTTAGACCCCATGAAATAACAGGAGTCTACACAGAGACACATGCGTATTCTGATTTTTTCTTTAAGTGTTGTTGCGTCGTTAAGTTACGCAGCAAAGCCGACCCCTTTCCCTATAACACCAGATAATAACGGACAAGATTTTATGGTCAGCGCGACCAACCCTTACGTGAGCAGCACTGGTTATTCAATATTGAAAGAGGGCGGGAATGCCGTTGATGCCATGGTCGCGATGCAGATGGTGATGTCTGTGGTTGAACCGGATATGACGGGAATTGGAGGCGGTACTTTCGCGCTGTTTTATCAACATGACAAGCAGAAGTTTTTAGCCCTTGATGGGCGAGATGAAGCGCCGTCTAGCGCTCACCCTGAGATGTTTATTGAAAATGGGAAAGCACTAAACCGCGATGAAATTTTGGGGCCTCGCTCCGTTGCGGTACCGGGCACCTTACGTTTGCTTTATTCCACTCATGAGCAATACGGCAAATTACCATGGTCTGAGTTGGTTCAACCTGCGATTAAGCTCGCGCGTGATGGGTACGCGATGAATAGCTATACCTATGATATCGTCGTGCGAGAGCAAACGCGTTTGGCTCGCGACCCAGAAATTAAAGCCTTGTATTGGCAATATGATGAAGTGAAGCCAACAGGGACGTTAATGAAGAACCCTAAAATGGCTGAGACGCTAGAGAAAATAGCTCAGCAAGGCGATCGCTATTTGTATGGTGGTGCACTTGGTCAACATATTGTTGATACGGTGAATCGTCGTATTAACGATCAGCATGAGAAATTGTCGTTAGAGGACTTTAAAAACTATCAGGTGAAATCTCGCGATATTATTGAAAGCGATTATCGAGGCAACAAAATCGTTTCGTTTGGTTACCCGGCCTCTGGCGGTGTGATGGTTGCTCAAAGTCTGAAATTGCTGGAGCCGTACGATATATCTCAGATGGCATTAACTGATGTAGAGCCTTGGCGTTTAATGACCGAGGCGATGCGCTTAGCAAAAGCTGATCGTATTGCGTATGCCGGAGATCCGGATTATGTGGAAGCACCAGTTGAACAATTGTTATCTAAAACCTATTTGGACCAGAGACGTGATTTAATCCCTGATAATGGCACCTCGAAAGAGAATCCAAAAGCCGGACAGATAACGCAAACTCAGTATGCGCAATATCAAGGCTTCGAGAGCAAAGATACAGGGCACATTTCTATTGTTGATAGGGAAGGTAATGCGATTGCTATGACCAGCACCGTTGGCACGGGAATGGGCTCTGGTGTCATGGTTGATGGCGTTATCTTGAATGCACAAATGGCAAACTTTTCACCTCAACCAACGCTTAACGGTAAGCCTACTCAAAACTCGATTGAAGCGGGTAAGCGTCCACGCTCAGCCATTACGCCATTAATGGTGATGGACGGCGATGGCAATCTGCGCTTAGTGGTCGGCTCGCCGGGCAGTTCGCAAATTCCGGGGTATGTACTCAAAACCGTGGTTGGGGTACTGGATTGGAAGTTATCAGCGCAAGACGCCATTGACCTACCAAATATCCAGTACGGCACCAAGATAGACCGCACTAAGCCGTATGACCCAACAGGCTTGCTAGTGGAGAAGAAAACCTTCGCAGAAATGTTGGTGCCGGAGTTTATGGAGCTTGGCTACCCAGTACACGTTATTCCAGTGGTAAGTGGTTTGAATGCAATTGAGCTAAAAGATGGCAAGCTTTATGGCGCAACGGATCGTCGTCGAGCGTCTAGTTCAATGGGGGAGTAGTGCAGATTTCCGTAAAACTAAGCAAACAAAAAAGCCAGTCGAATATCGACTGGCTTTTGCATTCTTTTTTATAGATAAAAGGGCGAAGGACTTATGCCCAACCCGCAGGTGAACGTTTTCTACGAGGCATGACATGCGGAAGAATCAAACCAAATAGCAAACCTAAACCTGCAACACCGCCGCCATAAGTGAAGTACTTAAGCAGCATGTCGTCTTTTTGTGTATCCAGTTTAGCGCGCAGCTCGCGGTTTTCTGTTTCAACAGAAGTAAGCTGGTCGCTGATCTCAGAGTATTTATTCTCAAGATCGGAAATTTGTTGGTTACGCGTTTCTAGAGAGGTAACAAGGCCGGCTTTCTCTGCATCAGAAGTTTTACGAGCGTTAGCAAGCTGCTCTTTCACTTCTGCTAGCTCTTTCTCAATGCGAGGAAGGCGAATCGCCATGCTTTCTTGGTTTGTCACAAACTTGCTTTGTACCCAACCAGTACGACCGCGGTCATCACGAACTTGCGTATAGCCAGTATCTCGGTTGGTTTTAATCAGTTGTACTTTAGAACCGGCATTAACACTACCAATAATACGGTAGGTGTTATTTGGACCTGAGTGCATAAAAGTGAAGAGGTCATCAGAAATATAACGGTCTGCTGCTAGGGCCGCTGGCGCTGCTAGCAAAGTAAACAAAACCGTGATGATTAGTTTTTTCACAGTAAATCCCTTAACGATTTTTCTTGGAGACAGCGTTGGCACCGAATGATTGGAGCCGGAAATAGACGAATAGTATGCAGTTTCAAACTTCGGTGCAACAAAGAAGGGAGGCAAAGCCTCCCTTTCTGTGCGTTTGAGTCAATAATGACAAAGCGCTTACATTCTATTGACGAGTGTCTTAAGCGAACATCGCTTGAAGTCCGTAGAAGAATACAACGGCCAATAGTGCACCTGCTGGTAGTGTAACGATCCATGATGCCACGATGTTACGAACTACGCCTAGGTTTAGTGCCGCGATACCACGAGCAAAGCCAACACCGAGAACCGCACCAACCAATGTTTGAGTGGTTGAGATTGGCAGACCAGTACCAGAAGCTAGAACAACAGTACAAGCGGTTGCTAGCTGAGCTGCAAAACCACGGCTAGGAGTTAGTTCAGTGATACCTGTACCAACGGTTGCCATTACTTTGTGACCCAGTGTCGCAAGACCGACCACGATACCAATACCACCAAGAGGTAGAATCCACCAAGCGATGGTGCTTTTCGTGCTGATTTCGCCCATGTGTTCAACAGTCGATACTACAGCAGACAGTGGACCAATGGCGTTTGCAACGTCGTTTGAACCGTGTGCAAATGCCATTGCACAAGCGGTGATAACCATCAGAACGCTGAAGATACCTTCCACGCCAGAAAAGCTGCGGTCTTCTTCGCGATTAGCGAATTTTTTCTGGATATATACGTAGCCGCCAACCATCACAAGTGCTGAAACTGCTGCTGCCCACATCCAAGCTTCGCCATTGGTTAGGTGAAGACCAACGTGTTTTAGACCTTTTTTGATAGTTACAAGTGCAATCACCATTGTTGTGATGAACATGTAAACAGGAACAAAACGTTTGGCGTTGAATAACGGGTTCTCAGTATCAAAAATCAGACGTTGTGCGCTGACAAAAATAACGTAAGCAAAGAAACCTGAAATCACTGGCGTAATAATCCAGCTACCAACAATGCCTTGAACGCTGCCCCAGTCAACCGCTTCAGTACCTACTGATACGCATGCAAAACCAATGATTGCACCGATGATTGAGTGAGTCGTAGATACTGGCCAGCCCATGTAAGAGGCAAGAAGTAACCATGTACCCGCAGCCAAAAGAGCAGACATCATACCGTAGACAAGAACGTCAGGTTGACTAGCAAATAAAGAAGTTTCGATTACACCTTTACGGATAGTGTCGGTTACTTCACCGCCTGCAAGGTAAGCACCTGCAAATTCGAAGATCATCGCAATGATGATAGCTTGTTTTACGGTTAGCGCTTTTGAACCTACTGATGTACCCATCGCATTAGCAACGTCGTTCGCGCCAATACCAATCGCCATCATGAAACCAAAAATCGCTGCAACAATAATCAGGACAGTGCCGTAGTTCGCAAGGATATCCATCGTAATACCTAGTTGTTTTATAACAAGCGGAACAAAATTTTACGCGCGCCAAACCATAAGACGATGAAAATAGTCATCGTCCCTATGACACGTGTTTATTATGCTCTTCGTTATGTCGTTAACTTTATGTTTTAAGATCGAGATAGCATGACTTCCAAACGAGCACCTACGCGCTGCGCTTGGTCGGCAATACCACCTACCCATTCAAGAATCTTGTACAAGAACATGACATCGATAGGGTTCATGTCAGACTCAATCGCCATCAACTGTTGACGAAGTTCAATCTGCATAGCATCGGTATCATCTTCGATGACATCTAATTGATGAATCATTTCAGCGACGAGCGTCACTTCACGACCTTTGAAGCCGGTTTCTAGCAATTCATCAAGTTCATTGATTACCTTTTGCGCCTGATCGGCCGCATCAAGACAACGTTGAACGTAAGCGAGGAAGTTTGGTTGGAGAGCCTCAGGAATGACAAGTTGACGACCATATACACGGCCAGCAATGTCTTTTGCCAGGTTTGCAAGTTTGTCCTGCTGAGTCAGAAGCTCAAGCATGTCAGTACGGTCTACTGGCATGAACAAACCGCGAGGCAGTTTTAGACGGATTTCACGTTTCAGCACGTCCGCTTCTTTCTCTAGGTGAGAAATTTGTGCACGGATTTCAGATGCTTTTTCCCAGTCACCCTTTGAAGATACTTCAAAGAATTTCACCAAGTGTGAACAACATTCGTTGACACACACAACGTGGCGTTGCAAAGGCTTAATTGGGGACTTTGCAAATAACCCCATAATTGTATTTACTGGCATGGTCATTCAACCTAATAACTATAACCTTAAAAAAACATACACCATTTCTGAGTGCTTGGCGAAATGTTGAACGATGGCTATAAAGGCGCGCATGGTAACGCATTAAATCGCTCATTAAAACTGTTTTAGATCATCATTCCGGCGATATTTCTCTCTTGCCGTGCGAGAAATTACGCAATATCCTGTTTCTATCTGCTTTGAAAGGTATAGCTATGGAAACCGAAATAGAACTGAAGTTTTTTGTTTCTCCTGAATTTTCAGAAACTTTAAAAGAAAAAATTTCTGAGACAAAAGTACTTCAGCATAGTTGTCGTGACTTGGGTAACACCTACTTTGATACCGCCGATAAATGGCTGAGAAAGCACGACATTGGTTTAAGAATTCGCCGTTTTGATGATGTATTCGTCCAAACCGTAAAGACAGCAGGACGCGTCGTCGCAGGCTTACATCAAAGACCAGAATACAATGCTGAGCACACTAGCGACGAGCCTAACCTGTCGCTTCATCCTGTAGACATTTGGCCGCCAGGTAAAGATGCAGCAACACTGCAATCTGAGCTTATGCCGTTATTCTCGACCAACTTCACACGTGAACAGTGGCTGATTGGCATGCCAGATGGTAGCCAAATAGAAGTGGCGTTTGACCAAGGTATGGTCGTAGCCAAAGGTGAAGATGGGGAAGAGAAACAAGAACCGATTTGCGAAGTTGAACTGGAACTTAAATCGGGCCAAACCGATGCCCTATTTACACTAGCACGTAGCTTTTGCGAGCAAGGTGGCATGCGTTTGGGTAACTTGAGTAAAGCGGCGAAAGGCTATCGACTTGCAAGTGGCTATGCAGGTGATGAAGTAAAATCGTTGGCACTTGTGGACAGTAGCCCGACGGATACCGTTGAATACTGCTTGATCAACTCTTTAGAACACGCCCTATCTCACTGGCATTATCACGAGCAAATTTATGCTGAGCGTGACAATGTGGAAGCGCTACGTGAAATCAGCAATGCCATTCGTTTTATTCGTCAAACATTGACCATTTTTGGTGGTGTTGTCCCTCGTCGCGCGAGTGCGATTCTGCGCCAAGAGCTTAAATGGTTGGAAGAAGAACTGAGTTGGTTGGATGAACATGCACACCTTGAAGAGCTCTTAGATGACAAAGGCAATGTGCTGCGTAAGTTGGATGCGCGTAAGTTCTTAGTATCTGAGTTGACTCAGCAGTTACAAGAGTTGCCAAGCCGTGAAGAAGTGCTAGGGTTGCTCAATTCCGCACGTTACACAGGGTTACTGCTGGATCTAAGCCGCTGGATCTTAGCACGCGGTTGGCAGCCATTTCTTGATGAAAAAGCACGTGAAAAAATGGCAAGTAACATCATGCCGTTTTCAGTCACTCAGCTCGATCGCACTTGGGCAGAACTAATGGAAGCTTTCCCTGCAGAGCGCGACCTGACGGCGCAAGAGTACGTTGATCAGCGCTATCGCTTGCTGCGTAATCTCTATACTGGTATTGGTTTCGCGAGTCTATATAACTCGGATGAGCGTAACAGCTTCCGTTTGCCATGGGCGGATCTGGTGCATGGTATCGATGATCTGCTAATGCTGAACCACTTGCTTCCGTTGGTAGATATGTTGGAAGACGCAGAAAAAGAGCAATTAGAACGCTGGTTGTACCGTCAAGAGCGTTCAATTTTGCATGCAATGGATCAAACCCGAGCGATCAGTGTGGAAGTTCAGCCTTATTGGCGTGAATGATCACCTTGACTACCTGTACAAAAAATAGGACCGCATGGTCCTATTTTTTTGTCTTTGTTTTGCTTTGTTGCAGCTCTTTTTCTATGAAGTCGAGTCGTTCTAGTATTTGGGCTTGTTGATTCAGGAGCTGCTCGAGCATACGTTCTTTATTGATTAAGCTGTGCGTCTGTTGTTTTGTCGGGGCAGTAAGGATAGAGGTGATAAGACCCGAAATCATACCAAAGATCCCCACACCACAAACAATGATGATGACGGCTAAAAACTTTCCTATTGAGGTCACCGGATAATGATCGCCGTAACCAACGGTTGAGATCGTTACGAATACCCACCACAAAGCATCGGCGCCAGTGCGAATATTCGCTTCTGGGTTTTTCGCTTCGATAAACAGCATGGCACTAGAACCGAGCGTAATGAGGATCACCATCAACAGTAATATTGAGGCGACCGTGGTTTCGCGGCGGTTCTCTTTGAGCTGATGCAAAATGAACTTTGACGAGCGCAGTACTAATACCACTCGAAGAATATGAAAGATACGAGCAAAGCGCAGTGGCTCTATTAATGGGATGCTCGCCACGAAATCTATCCAATGACGTTTAAGAAATAACCACCGATCTGTGGACCGGATCAAATCAATGGTGAGCTGTAATAGAAAAATACTACAGATTATGAAATCCAGACCGATAAGAACTTGACGGGTTTCGTGATCGATCGGGAAAAACAACAAGCCAGAGATCACAAATAGTGCCATAAAAGACAATATTAGTGACAACAGGCCCATCGGTCGTGTGCTGTCTTTGATATCATTGTTTTTCATACGAAGCTCGAAATAAATCGCGTAACCACGCTAAACGCGAACATAACTATAAGTAATATAAAGATTATAGATAAAGACTATATAAGACTCGGTGGAGAACTGACAATGGAAAAGCTGGCATTTAAGCCATGGGAAAGGGTCATATCCGACATTCGACTAGTTCCTAAAATGGTCATGTTGATGGTCTTCAGTACTGTCCTGATAGTGGCAAAACAACTGTGGGACGCGAACACCTTTTACGATTCACTTTTAGCGGCGACACAAAACGCGCAAGTTGCCCAACAGCATTACGAAGCATACTTAACGCAAGTTGCTTGGCAAACCGCCTTATTGATTGTGGTTTTTGTCGTGCTCTTATTAGCGGCGGCTAGAGTGATGCTGCGTCAAACACAGTATCTGAGCGACGCAATCAAACTGATGGCGAGCAAGAACCTCTCCGTGCCATTTGGTATGGATTGTAAAGATGAATACGGAGACGTGGCACGTGAATTAGAAAAGACACGTCGCCAATTGCACGATGTAATTCAAATGCAAATTAATGCTTCTGATGAGTTATCCACACTCACGGAAGTGATGACGCTGAGCATGTCGGAAACGAAAGAGTCGGCGCAAGAAGAGTTTAACGAAATTGATCAACTTGCGACGGCGATGAGTGAAATGTCGTCGACGGTGCAAACCGTCGCAGAACATGCCCAGACGGCGTCTTCTCTTACAGAGCAAGCTTCCGCACAAGCGATTTCTGGTCAACAGTTCTTGCAAAGTACGATGGCGAAAATGAGTGAACTCTCGTCGGACATCGCTTCATCGGCGCAGGCGGTTAACCAGGTCGAAGAACGTGTTGAATCCATTGGTAGTGTTGTGGGTACGATTCAAGGTATCTCTGAACAAACTAACCTGCTTGCACTGAATGCGGCTATTGAAGCGGCGCGAGCTGGCGAGGCGGGTCGTGGTTTTGCGGTGGTTGCAGATGAAGTTCGTAACCTTGCACAACGTACACAACAAGCGACGGTAGAAATTCAAGAGATGATTGCGCAGCTGCAAACCAGTGCAGAATCTGCTGTAGAACTCATGGAGAAAAGTGTAGTGGAAGCGGCCGATGGAAACGAGCTGGTTTCTAATGCTGGATCTGAGCTCGATGGTATTGTTGGGCAAGTGACGCAAATCAATGACATGAACTTCCAAATCGCGACGGCGTCTGGTCAGCAAAGCAGTGTTGCAGAAGAGATGAGTCAAAACCTCACCAATGTACGTGAGCTGGTAGAAGCCTCGGTTGTGGTTGTGACAGAGCTGCTAGAAACTTCTGAAATGATGCAAAATAATGCTGGCGAGTTAGACAAGAAGATCAAATCTTTCCAAGTTTAATATTCCATCCAGAACTTTTGATAAAACGCCCACAAACCTTTTGTGGGCGTTTTTATTTGCTTTAAGTCTGGTATAAAGAATGAGTTACCGTGCTTTTCAAACAAGGAAGAAAAATGCAGCTGCCTTCGCCACTGATTTCTATCGCTGAATCTGCCGTACAAAATGCTCAAGAGGCAGGTTATTTTCCCCTTTGGCCAGATGAGATTGCGCAGCAATTTCGCTATGTGGCGGGCTTAAGCCAGTTTATTACCGAAGCCATTCATCGCGATGAAGTTTTAGCCCGTGAGTTGCCAAGCATGTTAGCGCAACCAAGTCGTCAGGAATCTTACCGCTCACGTCTTGCTGCACTGTTGGGACAATGCCCGGATGAGATGTCTGGTCATCGCGTGTTGCGTCAGTTTCGCAACCGAGAAATGGTGTACATTGCGTGGAAGGATTTCACGCATGCATGGTCGCTAGAAACGTCTTTAAGCCACTTATCCGAGTTGGCTGAAGCGATGATTTTTGAAACCTATCAATGGCAATATCAAGCGTGTTGTCAGGAGTGGGGAACGCCGACGAGTGAGGAAGGTGAAGTACAGCCGATGTTGATTATCGGCATGGGGAAACTGGGTGGTGGCGAGTTAAACTTTTCTTCCGATATCGATCTGATTTTCACGTATCCAGAAAACGGTGAGACACAAGGCGCGCGCCGCAGCATTGCCAATGCCCAGTTCTTTACTCGTCTTGGTCAACGCATCATCAAAGCGCTCGACCAACAAACCTTCGATGGTTTTTGCTACCGCGTCGACATGCGACTGCGTCCATTTGGAGAAAGTGGTCCATTAGTCATGAGCTATGCGGCACTAGAGGATTACTATCAAGAACAGGGACGTGACTGGGAGCGTTACGCGATGATCAAAGCTCGAGTGATGGGGTGCGAAATGTACCCGCAATACCAAGAGCTACGCCAAATGCTGCGTCCTTTTGTTTTTCGTCGCTATATTGATTTCAGTGCGATTCAGTCTTTGCGTCGGATGAAATCGATGATCAGTAGTGAGGTTCGCCGCCGAGGTTTGAACAACAACATTAAGTTAGGTGCAGGTGGCATCCGAGAAATTGAATTTATCGCCCAAGTTTTTCAATTAATTCGAGGTGGTCGCGAGCCTTCTCTTCGTAATCGAGGGTTGTTGGAAACGCTGCAAGGCATTGAAGAGCTAGCGTTACTCACTTCGCAAGAAGTCAGCAGTCTAGAAGCCGCATACAAGTACTTGCGTCAATTAGAAAACTTGTTGCAAGCGATGGCGGACAAGCAAACCCAGACGCTGCCTGATTGCGAAACCGAACGCTTAAAGCTCGCTACCGCGATGCAAATGACCTCTTGGGACCAACTGATTGAGCAAACTCAGCAGCACATGGCGAATGTCCATCAAGTATTTGAGTCGTTAATTGGTGATGATGAAGAAGACGAGGGTACTACGGTTGCTCGTCATTTTCATGAGTTATGGGATATGGCGAACAAACAAGATGTGCTTGAACATATCTTGCAACAGGATATTCAGGTTGAAGACTTTGCTTCATGCGCGAAAACCATCATCAACTTTAAAACCGATCTGGCTAAAAAAACGTTAGGACCGCGTGGACGAGAAGTGTTAAACCGTTTGATGCCGAAGGTGTTTGATGCGGTGTTTTCCCACCCTGATGCACAGTTTGGTTTACCGCGAGTGTTGCATTTACTGCATAATATCTGCACTCGTACGACTTATCTGGAGTTATTGGATGAGCACCCAGCGGCTCTAGTACAGCTCGTGCGTTTGTGTACCGCAAGCCCAATGATTTCAGAGCAGCTATCTCGGTATCCGATCTTACTCGATGAGTTGATCGATCCTGCACAGTTGTACAATCCAATCCCATTAGACAGTTACCGTACAGAGCTGCGTGATTATCTGGCCCGTATTCCAGAAGATGATATGGAGCAGCAAATGGAAGCGTTGCGTCAGTTTAAGCAAATCTGCATTTTACGTATTGCGGCGGCGGATATTGCTGGTGCATTGCCGGTGATGAAAGTGAGTGATCACTTAACCTATTTGGCGGAAGCTATCGTTGATGCTGTGGTCAGTCAGGCTTGGTTGCAAGTGTCCGAAAAATACGGCGAGCCAACGCATGTGAAAGATCGTGAAGGCAAGGGTTTTGCCGTCATTGGCTATGGCAAAGTCGGTGGCTGGGAACTCGGCTATAACTCCGACTTGGATATCGTCTTCATGCATGACTGCCCAGTCAATGTCTATACAGATGGCAAAAAGGAAATCGACGGCCGTCAGTTCTACCTTCGCCTAGCGCAGCGCATCATCCATATTTTCTCGACTCGCACCGCTTCCGGCATTTTGTACGAAGTCGATACCCGCTTGCGCCCATCTGGCGCGTCAGGTTTGTTGGTTAGCCCAACCGATGCGTTTGACGATTATCAGCATCAAGAAGCCTGGACATGGGAGCATCAAGCACTTGTGCGCGCGCGCTTGATTTACGGCGATGAACCCCTTGCCATTGCATTTCACAATACGCGACATGATGTGTTGTGCAAAGCGCGCGATCGGACGGAACTGAAAAAAGCCGTTGTCGAAATGAGAGAGAAAATGCGCGGTCATCTTGGGGGGAAAAAGCCCGGCCGTTTTATGCTCAAGCAAGATGTGGGAGGGATTACCGATATCGAATTTCTCGCTCAGTACTTAGTGCTCAACTATAGTCACGATAAGCCGAAATTAACGCGTTGGTGTGATAATGTGCGCATCTTTGAAACACTCATTGCACAAAATGTCATGGACGAAGACCAGGCAATGCAGTTGATACGTGCCTACACGACAATGCGAAACGAAATACACCGACGAAATCTACTCAATTTAGATGCTGATGTGGTGGAAGATAAGTTTGTTGCCGAAAGGGAGTGGGTAAAACAGGCTTGGAATCAGTGGTTCAGTTAAGACCATATATTTAGCCTCGATAAGGGCTGTGATAAACTCACTTCGATTTAATTTTTGGAGACCAATAATGAAACCAATTCTACCTGATTACAACAGCGCTGGTGTGCTCATCATCGGTGATGTCATGCTAGATCGTTACTGGTATGGCCCAACCGGACGTATTTCTCCTGAAGCGCCGGTTCCTGTTGTAAAAGTAGAAAACAATGAAGAGCGTCCTGGTGGTGCTGCGAACGTTGCGATGAACATCGCATCACTAGGTGGCCATGCTCACATTGTTGGTCTAACAGGGGAAGATGAGCCTGCAAAAGTGCTGACGGAGACGCTGAGCTCACTCAATGTGAAGTGCGATTTCGTTGCACTGCCTGATTACCCAACGATCACGAAGCTTCGCGTAATGAGCCGTGGACAACAGCTTATTCGTCTCGACTTCGAAGATAAGTTTGAAAACACGGATTCTGCACCTGTGCTATCGCGTATGGATGCCGCTCTGCCAAACGTTAAAGCCGTGATTATGTCTGACTACGCAAAAGGCTCGTTAGAGCATGTTCAGGCATACATCCAAAAAGCGCGCGCAGCAAACATTCCAGTTTTCATTGACCCTAAAGGTGCGGATTTTGAACGCTACCGCGGAGCAACACTCTTAACACCAAACATGAAAGAGTTTGAAGATGTTGTTGGCAAAGTAAAATCAGACCAAGAGCTGGTTGAAAAAGCACTTCAGCTTGTTGAAGAGTTTGATTTTGAAGCGCTACTGGTTACGCGTAGTGAAAACGGCATGACGTTGATCCGCCGTGGTCAAGAGCCATTCCACCTTCCGACTCAAGCGAAAGAAGTGTACGACGTGACAGGTGCGGGCGACACGGTTATCTCTGTATTGGCAGCGTCTGTTGCCGCAGGCAAATCCTTCGAAGAAGCGTGTGCACTAGCGAATGCGGCGGCTGGCGTTGTTGTTGGTAAGCTTGGTACCTCGACCTTGTCTGAAATTGAACTGGCAGAAGCGGTACATGGCAGCCAAGACACGGATTACGGTGTAATTTCAGAAAAAGCGCTGATTGAAGCAGTGAAAAAAGCCCGTGCACGTGGCGAGAAAGTCGTTATGACAAACGGCTGCTTTGATATTCTTCACGCTGGGCATGTGTCTTACTTAAACCATGCTGCTGAACTTGGTGATCGCCTGATTGTTGCGGTGAATACCGATGAATCAGTGAAGCGTCTTAAAGGGCCTGGTCGTCCTGTGAATCCAACCGATCGCCGCATGGCGGTATTGGCAGGTTTGGGCGCTGTGGATTGGGTAGTACCATTTAGTGAAGATACGCCGCAACGTTTGATCTCGGAAGTTCTGCCAAGCTTGCTAGTAAAAGGTGGTGACTACAAACCAGAAGAGATTGCTGGTGGTAAAGAAGTCATTGCTGCAGGTGGCGAAGTTCGTGTATTGAACTTTGAGGATGGGTGCTCAACCAGTGAAATCATCAATGCAATCAAAGGCGGTAAGGGCTAAGCCTACGATTTGTTGGCATTGAAACGCTATTTGTTTGTAAAAGGTCGCCAAGTGCGGCCTTTTTGATACTTGATGTTCTGAGACACTTTCGTCTCTTAACGGCAAGCAATAAAAAACGCCAGCTGATAAATCAACTGGCGTTTTTATTTATTGAGAACTGAAGCATTCAGTCAGCAGTTATTTTGCTGCTTTCAAACCTGCATCAACGTCTAAGATGTCTTGTTCGCTTAGCGTACCAACGGCTTGGCGTAGCTGAAGAACACTTAAGATGTAGTCGTAACGAGCGTTCGATAGGTTTTTATTCGCATCGTATAGACGACGAGTTGCGTCTAGCACGTCAACGATAGTACGAGTACCCACATCAAAACCTGCTTCTGTTGCTTCTAGTGCAGAGCGCGCAGAAATAACGGCTTGCTCATAAGCACGTAGTGCGCCGATAGAGGCGTTAATGTTGTTGTTTTGTGCGCGAACATCTTTTACTACGCTACGGTATTGTGCTTCAAGATCTTCACTTGCAGCCACGTACGCGTATTCAGCCTGTTTGGTTTGAGAGGTGACGTTACCACCCGTGTATAGCGGCACCGCAAGGTTCACACCGATATTGAAGTTGTCTGTGGTGTTGTCACGAGAGCTATGAGACGTATCACCGTAGTTGTAACCACCGTCTAGAGACAGCGTTGGTAGATGACCAGAACTTGCTAGTGAAATATTGTCACGTGCGATATCTTGAAGAATACGTGAAGATAGCAAGGTCAGGTTTTTGGTTTTTGCTTCGTCAATTAGCGACTCAGCAGGCACGGTCGATGGGCTAGCAGTGAAGCGGCGAGTGTCCAAGATGTTGAGATCTTTGTGCTCTTGACCGGTGATTTCACGTAATGACTCGTAGCTGTTAGTCAGTGCGTTTTCTGCTAACACCTCATCCGCCAGTACTTGGTCGTACTGAGCTTGCGCGTCGTGTACGTCAGTGATCGCAGATAAACCTACTTCAAAACGCTGTTTTGTTTGCTCTAGTTGACGACCCACTGCGGCTTTTTCTGCACGGACGAAGACAAGGTTGTCTTGTGCGCGTAGAACTTCAAAATACGCTTGTGAAACACGAAGAATTAGTGCTTGTTGAGTCGCAGCGTAAGTTGCGTCTGCTTGGCGAGCACTTTTCTCAGCGGTATCTAGCGAGATCCAAGATGCGCGGTTGTAAAGTGCTTGTGAAAAGCTAACGCCAGCGGTTAGAGCGTTGGCATCGTTTGATACGTCATTGACTAGATTTGAGTCGTATTCAGTATCGCCACGAGTTAAGTTGTAACCTGCTGTTAGGTTAATTTGTGGTAATAGAGCACTACGGCTTGAGGTGATTGCTTCGAAAGCTTGGTCACGTTGTGCTGCTACACTGAGCAATTGTGGATCATTTTGTTTTGCTAAGTCGTAGATTTCAGCCAAAGAGTCTGCGAACGCAGACGTACTCATGCTACCTAGCGCTGCACTGATAAATAGTGGAAGCAATTTTTTCATTTTCTATTCCCGCGGTCAATAGATTGGTTAATTCTCAGTAGTTTAACTCAATTTGCACGATATTTACTCTAAAGTTTGCACTTTTTTACACGTAATTATCCAGTTGTGCAATAAGTTTTCACCAAAGACTTAAATTAATTTGTAACTATTGTACAAAAAGTTGAGCCAAGTCCTTTGAGCAAGCGAATAACAATGAGTAAACTACAAGATTCACTCAGAGAGGTGTCGAATGCAACAGTGTGACAAACAACAAAAGGATTTTACTTCGCAAGATGTAAAAGTCATCTCGAAAGAAACCTTATTTGAAGGCTTTTTCAAAATGGTGAAATATCGCTTTCAGCATAAGCTATTTGCTGGAGGTTGGAGCGAGGTTGTCGAACGAGAAATGTTCGAGCGTGGTCATGCTGCAGCGATGCTTCCTTATGATCCAAATACGGATCAAGTGGTTATCATTGAACAGATTCGAGTAGGAGCCTTAGAGCATCAACACCCATGGCAGCTAGAGATTGTCGCGGGTATGATTGACCGTGATGAATCAGCTGAAGCCGTCATTCGCCGAGAAGCTGTCGAAGAGGCGGGGATACAAGTGGGGCGTGTTGCGCCAGTCACTTCTTATTATCCTTCTGCTGGCGGTTGCTCGGAAAAGTTGGACGTATTTGTTGGTGAAGTGGACGCATCTAAAGCGCACGGCATTCATGGTTTAGACTATGAGAATGAAGATATTCGCGTACATGTTTTGAGTCGTGAGCAAGCATATCAATGGGTGAAAGACGGAAAATTTGAAAATGGTGCGTCGATTATTGCGTTGCAATGGTTGCAATTAAACCATCAAGAGTTGAAGTCACAGTGGGGGCAACCCCAAATGGTGGAGAGTAAGTAATGGCACAAGTGGCTGAAAAACAGAGGTATCATGTTGATTTAGCGGGTCTAATGAGAACCTATGAGACCAACTACGCTAAATTGAACGCCTTATTGCCTGCTTCTGCCGAAGTTGGGGATGTACGCTGCTATCAAGCGGCGAACATGGTTTACCAACTGACCGTGAATGAAATCACAAAATACACCACAGTTGTTGAGATATGTCAGAGTGATGAAACGCCAGTGTTTCCTTTACCGACGATGTCTGTCAGGCTTTATCACGATGCGAGAGTAGCCGAAGTATGCTCAAGCGGAGAGTTCTCTCGCATAAAAGCTAAGTATGATTATCCCAACGACCAACTGATGCAGAAAGATGAAAAGCATCAACTAAACACATTCCTCGGTGAATGGCTGACGTTTTGTTTACGAAGTGGTATCAGTAGAACACCACTTGCCTTCAATTGATCGTCACGTCACTAAAGGAAAATAACAAATAACGATATAGTGGACGAATCAGGTTTTCATTTTGCAATCATCTAGTGACAGCATCAAACTTTTACAAATTACGGATACTCATCTGTTTGCTGCCGATGAGGGAAGTTTGCTGAGCGTAAAAACGGCCGATAGCTTTAACGCTGTTGTTGCTGATGTTTTACGCCGCAACGTGACGTTTGATTACATCTTGGCGACAGGGGATATTTCCCAAGACCATAGTGCAGAATCTTACCAGCGCTTTGCCGAAGGCATTGAACCGCTAGAGAAAGACTGCTTTTGGCTGCCTGGTAATCATGACTACAAGCCCAATATGGGCAGTGTATTACCTTCGCAACAAATCAAAGCGACAGAGCATGTATTGCTTGGCGCGCATTGGCAGTTGGTTCTTTTAGACTCGCAAGTTGTTGGCGTTCCCCACGGACGCTTGAGTGATCAGCAGTTAGCGTTACTCGAAGAAAAGTTAGTAGAACACCCAGAAAGGCACACACTTGTGTTGCTGCATCACCATCCATTATTGGTGGGAAGCGCGTGGCTTGATCAACATACCTTAAAAGATGCCGAAGCGTTCTGGCAGGTTGTCGATCGTTTTGATAACGTGAAAGGCATTCTCTGTGGTCATGTTCATCAAGACATGAATGTGCTTCATAATGGTATTCGAGTGATGGCAACACCCTCGACGTGTGTTCAGTTTAAGCCCAACTCGGATGATTTTGCCCTCGATACGACTTCGCCTGGTTGGCGTGAACTGCAGTTGCACGCTTGTGGTGAGATTACGACCCAAGTGGGCCGACTTCCTGACGGCCAGTTCCAACCAGACTTCTCTTCTAACGGATACTAACGCGCCCGAGCTCTATGTTCGGGCTCGCTTTTTTGTGCGAGATATCTATGAGTAAACCTTCACTTCTTCTGTATATCCATGGTTTTAACAGCTCCCCACTTTCAATGAAAGCCAATGTGATGAGAGCATACTGCGAGCAGCATCGTCCTGATATCAAAGTGATTGTTCCCCAGTTACCTTGTTATCCTCAACAAGCGGCGAAAATGTTGTTGGATATCATCGAACAATATAAAGACGATTATAACATTGGTCTGGTGGGCAGCTCATTAGGCGGCTTTATGTCAACGTGGCTAAATGACAAGTTTGGATTTAAAGCGGTTGTGGTCAACCCCGCGGTTAAGCCCTATGAGTTGTTAGTAGATTATTTGGGTGAGCAAACTAACCCTTATACGCACGAAACCTATACACTTGAAGCTTGTCATATTGACGAGTTAAAAGCTCTTGATGTACAAAGCATCGCGTCGCCACATTCTTTCTGGTTGTTACAGCAGACAGAAGATGAGGTTTTAGACTATCGACAAGCGGTAGATAAGTTTGCAGACGCTAAGCAAACAGTAGAACAAGGCGGTGATCACAGTTTTGTAGGCTTTGAGCGTTATCCTGCACAGATTATCGAATTTCTAGAACTGTAATTCGAAAGCGATTGGAAAAGGCTCATAGTTTTTATTGATATATCCAACCGTTTCTTGACATGGGCGGTATGCTTTCCGACTATGTTTTGCCAAAAGATCTTAAGGGTCGAGGACCCTGGCTACTTTGTTATGCATCATGTTTACAAGCACTTAGTGATGTGAACAGGGTGGCTTTTTCGTTTCCTGAGTATGGGTTCACCCATTGGTGATATTCAGGCAACAAGTAAACTTTGAGAATAATTCCGTATTATGACTGAACAATATAATGCTGGTGCCATTGAAGTACTGAATGGCTTAGAGCCAGTACGTCGCCGACCAGGGATGTATACGGATACAGCGCGCCCAAACCATTTGGGCCAAGAAGTTATCGACAACAGTGTCGATGAAGCGCTAGCCGGACATGCCTCAAAAGTACAAGTCATCCTACATGCCGACCAATCACTAGAAGTGATCGATGATGGTCGAGGCATGCCTGTTGATATCCACCCAGAAGAGAAAGTGTCAGGCGTAGAGTTAATCCTATGCAAGCTGCACGCAGGTGGTAAGTTCTCTAACAAAAACTACCAATTCTCTGGTGGTTTGCACGGGGTAGGTATTTCGGTAGTAAACGCGTTGTCAAAACGCGTTGAAGTAACCGTTCGTCGTGATGGCCAAGTGTATGAAATTGCATTTGAGCACGGTGATAAAGTCTCTGACCTGACCGTAACCGGCACGTGTGGTCGTCGCAATCGCGGTACCAGCGTGCATTTCTGGCCTGATGCGAAGTACTTCGATTCAGCTAACTTCTCTGTTACGCGCCTAGTCAATAATCTGCGCGCAAAAGCGGTTTTGTGCCCGGGCCTAGAAATTACATTAACCGACAAAGTTAATGGTAAAGACTATAAGTGGTACTACGAAGACGGTCTTAAAGACTATCTTGCGGAAGGCGTAAAAGGCTACCCAGTTATTCCTGAAGAACCATTTACTGGTGAGTTCTTGGCGGATACCGAAGCGGCAAACTGGGCGGTAATTTGGCAGCCAGAAGGTGGTGAGATGATCACCGAAAGCTACGTTAACCTGATCCCAACCGCTCAAGGTGGTACGCACGTTAATGGTCTACGCCAAGGCTTGTTAGAAGCGATGCGCGAATTCTGTGAGTTCCGTAATCTATTACCTCGTGGCGTGAAGCTAACGGGTGATGACGTTTTCGACCGCTGTTCTTACGTGTTGTCGGTTAAAATTCAAGATCCGCAATTTGCAGGCCAGACCAAAGAACGTCTGTCCTCTCGTCAAACTGCGGCATTTGTCTCTGGCGTAGTAAAAGATGCGTTCAGTCTTTGGTTGAACGAAAAGCCTCAGCTAGCAGAGCAATTGGCAGAAGTCTGTATCGCTAATGCGCACCGTCGTATGCGTGCAGCGAAAAAAGTCGTACGTAAGAAAGTGGCGTCCGGCCCGGCACTGCCAGGTAAGTTGACCGACTGTTCAGCACAGGATTTAAGTCGCACTGAAATCTTCTTTGTGGAGGGTGACTCTGCGGGGGGCTCGGCAAAACAGGCACGTGACCGTGAGTTCCAAGCTGTGATGCCACTGCGTGGTAAGATCTTGAACACGTGGGAAGTCTCTGCTGACCAAGTATTAGCATCTCAAGAAGTACACGATATTTCAGTGGCTTTGGGGATTGATCCTGACAGCGATAACCTTGATGGTCTTCGTTACGGTAAGATCTGTATCCTTGCCGATGCGGACTCGGATGGTCTTCACATCGCAACGCTGCTTTGTGCACTGTTCACTCGTCACTTCCGTGCACTGGTTGAAGCGGGCCATATCTATGTGGCGATGCCGCCTCTGTATCGAATCGATTGCGGGAAAGAAGTGTTCTACGCCCTCGATGACGATGAAAAAGATGGCATTTTAGAGCGCTTGTCGAAGAAGAAAGCCAAAATCAACGTGCAACGATTCAAAGGTCTGGGTGAGATGAACCCACTTCAGTTGCGTGAAACCACCATGGATCCGAACACGCGTCGCTTAGTGCAGCTAACCATTGACGACTCTACGGCGACCATGGAAATGATGGACATGCTGCTAGGTAAAAAGCGTGCAGATGACCGTCGTTCTTGGCTACAAAACAACGGCGACTTGGCAGAGGTGTAACGGATGTCTACAGAAATTACCTACGATGGCGTCGAACAGTTGCCAATGCGCAAGTTCACTGAAGACGCTTATCTGAACTACTCGATGTACGTCATCATGGACCGTGCATTGCCATACATTGGCGATGGCTTAAAGCCGGTTCAACGACGTATCATTTATGCGATGTCAGAGCTTGGTCTCTCTGCATCAGCAAAATACAAAAAATCTGCACGTACCGTTGGTGACGTGTTAGGTAAATACCATCCGCACGGTGATTCAGCGTGTTACGAAGCGATGGTATTGATGGCTCAGCCATTCTCTTACCGCTATCCATTAGTCGATGGTCAAGGTAACTGGGGTGCGCCAGATGATCCGAAATCATTCGCGGCAATGCGTTATACCGAAGCAAAACTGTCTAAGTTTGCTGAAGTATTGCTAGGCGAACTGGGCCAGGGTACGGTCGAATGGCAACCTAACTTTGATGGCACAATGAAAGAGCCACAAATGTTGCCAGCACGTCTGCCTCATATCCTGCTTAACGGTGTAACCGGTATTGCAGTTGGTATGGCAACAGATATCCCACCGCATAACGTTCGTGAAATCGCAGATGCGACTATTCATTTGATCGACAACCCGAAAGCAGAACTGCCGGACGTGATGCAATATGTTAAAGGTCCGGATTACCCAACAGAAGCAGAAATCATCTCGCCGCAAGTGGATATTGAGAAGATTTACCGCAACGGTCGCGGCAGCATCAAGATGCGCGCGGTGTGGCACAAAGAAGGTTCTGATATCGTTATCACCTCTCTGCCACACCAAGTATCGGGTGCAAAACTGCTTGAGCAAATCGCTAACCAGATGCGTGCGAAGAAGCTACCAATGGTTGACGATCTTCGTGACGAGTCGGATCATGAGAACCCAACGCGTATCGTTGTGGTACCTAAGTCAAACCGCGTCGATTGTGATTTGTTGATGAACCACTTGTTCGCATCAACGGATCTTGAGCGCAGCTACCGCGTTAACTTGAACATGATTGGTTTGGATAATCGTCCTCAAGTTAAAGGTCTGGTGCAAATTCTGTCAGAGTGGATTGAGTTCCGTCGCACGACCGTACGTCGCCGTCTACAACACCGCCTAGACAAAGTCATGGCTCGCTTACACATTTTGGAAGGTTTGTTGGTTGCTTACCTAAACCTAGATGAAGTGATTGAGATCATCCGTACTGAAGATGATCCTAAAGCGGTATTGATGGCACGTTTTGGTATTACCGATATCCAAGCGGATGCGATTCTAGACACCAAACTTCGTCACCTAGCCAAACTAGAAGAGATGAAGATCCGTGGTGAGCAAGACGAGCTAGAGAAAGAGCGTGAGAAGCTAGAACAGCTACTCGGTTCTGAGCGTCGTCTAAACACACTACTGAAAAAAGAAATCAAAGCGGATGCTGAGAAATACGGAGATGACCGTCGATCTCCATTGGTTGAGCGTGCAGAAGCAAAAGCGCTTACTGAGCGTGATCTTGTTCCAAGCGAACCAATCACGGTTGTGCTTTCTGAGAAAGGTTGGATTCGTCACGCGAAAGGCCATGACGTAGATGCAGAAGGCCTGAACTATAAGTCGGGTGATAAATACTTAGCGCACGCACGAGGTAAGAGTAATCAGCCTGCGGTATTCCTAGGTAGTGACGGTCGAAGTTACTCTCTGGAATCGCACTCGCTGCCTTCTGCTCGTAGTCAAGGTGAGCCGATTACCGGTCGTTTGAATATTACGGCTGGTAGCAGTATTCGCCAAGTGATCATGAGTGAAGAAGATCAGCTGTGGCTGGTGGGCTCTGATGCAGGTTACGGCTTTGTATGTAAAGGCGCTGACTTGCTGTCTAAAAACCGCAGTGGTAAAGCGCTGGTCACTTTACCGGCTAACTCTGAGGTCATGACGCCAAAAGCGATTGAAGATTTAGATTCTGATGAAATCTTAGCAATCACTAACCAAGGTCGCATGCTGCTGTTCCCAATCAAAGACCTGCCACAACTGGCGAAAGGTAAAGGGAATAAGATCATCAACATTCCTGCTGCTAAAGCAAAAGAGCGAGAAGAAGTACTATCTCACTTAATGTCTTTACCAAAAGGTGCATCGTTAACGCTGTACGCGGGTAAGCGAAAGTTGGGTCTTAAACCGTCTGACCTTGATAACTTCCGTGGCGAACGTGGTCGCCGAGGTGGGTTATTACCAAGAGGTTTGCAGCGAGTCACTCGCATTGAAGTTGAGCTGGATGATTCCGATACGACGGAAACACCGAGCGATAGCGAGTAACGCACAAATAAAAATCCCAGCCAATGGCTGGGATTTTTTATGCTTCTTGCTTGTCTTCAGCAATCGTGACTTTCAAGCTCATCTCTTTTCCTTTGCGAATGATGCCGACGTCCACGGTGGTGCCAGGACGTAAATCGGTGACGATATCCATAACGCTCTGACGCCCTTGCACTTTATTGCCATCAATACTGATAATGATGTCCTGCTTTTGGAAGCCTGCCGCATTGGCTGGACCATTTGGATCAATACCAAGCACGACAATACCACCTATGTGTTCATTTCCAAGTAGGCGAGCAGTGACCGCATTAATATCTTGGCCGTCGATACCAATATAGCCACGAATCACGCGACCATCAGCGATGATTTTCTGCATGATCTTGCTGGCTAGTGGCGCAGGGATCGCAAAGGAAATACCGTAAGTTTCTAAATCGGTCGCTTGCTGGAAAGAGGCGGTATTGATGCCGACGAGCTCACCTTGAGTATTCACTAGGGCGCCACCAGAGTTCCCCTCATTGATGGCGGCATCGGTTTGAATAAATGCTTGGCGACCGTCGCTAATAGATGAGCGTCCTGTTGCTGAAATAATACCGAACGTTGTGGTTTGCCCAAGGTTGTATGGGTTACCGATGGCTAGGACCACATCACCAACTTGTGGTTTGTAATTAGAGTTAAGAGGAATAACAGGTAAATTCGAACCTTCGACACGAAGTACGGCAATGTCTGTGCGTTTATCCGTGCCAACTAGCTGAGCTGCCGCGGCTCTACCGTCTTGTAATGCGACAACAATTTGGTCTGCTTGAGCAACCACATGGTAGTTGGTAATGATGTAGCCTTTCTCACTGACAATAACACCTGAACCCAGACCTTGAGTCGAGAGTTTACTGCGATCATTTTCAACATATTTACGGCTGTAGATGTTTACTACGGCAGGTGCTGCTCTTCGCACCGCCTGATTAAATGTCAACTCAACGGACGCGATATTAACAGGTTGCGGATCTAGCGCGGCAGGAATTACGTTGTGGCGCAAAGATGGCACCGCCAGTAATACCACTGCGGCAGTAGCCAAGCCTAAAAAGACAGAACGTAATAAAAAGCTGAGCATATCCTCTCCATGCATGAGCGCCAAAATGGCATAGAAGATGAAGAATAGCATTACATTGAAAAATAACAAAAGGGCAGCACGGAATCGTGCTGCCCTTTTCATTAGCTATTGAGCGATAAGGAAAAGTATTCGAGGCTTATTACTCGGTGCTATGCATCGAAAACCTTATTTCCTATCACTTTGAAAGTGACTAACGAATAACAAGATAAATAGTACGTTCGCCACGCTGAATATTCAGAGCCAATACGCCTTTGTGTTTATCCACGATTGCACGAAGCTCAGCAAGGTTTTTCACGCGCTGGCGGTTCACACCGATAATGATGTCTCCTTGTTGTAATTGATATTGAGCGGCCGGAGAGTTATCTGCAACGCTCGATACTTTAACGCCTTGAATTGCATCACTTGGTGTCGTATTGCTTAATTCCGCACCCTTGAGCCCTTCGTGTAATGTTTCGGCTTTGGCTTTCATATTTGTAGATTCGCCAAGCGTTACATCAAAGGTTTTATTCTTACCATCTCGAACCACACCTAATGTGATTTCTTTTCCTGCGCCCAGCGTTGCCACTTTTGCGCGGAGCTCTGAGAAAGTATTAATCGCTTTGCCGTTTACCGATACAATTACATCACCGGCTTTCAATCCAGCTTTATCGGCTGCGCTGTCTGGTACGACTTGACCAATAAAGGCCCCTTTACTTGACTCGTAACCTAATGCATCAGCCAGCTCAGAGGTTACTTCACCGCCCTGTACACCCAACATGCCGCGTTTGACTTCACCAAACTCTAGAATTTGCTCGGTGAGGTTTTTCATCATGTTGGACGGAATCGCAAAGCCAATCCCCACGTTACCGCCGTTAGGGCCTAAAATCGCAGTATTAATACCGATCAGCTCACCATTAAGGTTGACCAATGCACCACCAGAGTTACCGCTGTTAATTGCGGCATCGGTTTGGATGAAGTTTTCGAAGTTTTCAACGTTTAAGCCACTACGGCCTAACGCTGAGACGATGCCCGACGTCACGGTTTGACCAAGTCCGAATGGGTTACCAATCGCAACCGTAAAGTCACCTACGCGAAGTTTATCGGAATCTGCGACTTTAATTTGCGTTAAGTTTTTCGCTTTTTCTAATTTAAGCAACGCAACATCGGCCATCTCATCTCCGCCAACGAGCGTAGCGTCATACTCGCGACCATCATAGAGGCGAACTCGAATCTCATCCGCGCCCTTGATTACGTGGTAGTTAGTGACGATATGCCCTTTTTTCGCATCAATAATGACACCAGAACCTAAACCTCTGAACGGGCGCTCGCGCCTTTGCTCCATCGGAAAGTCCGGTCCAAAGAAGAATTGAAATTGTTCGGGAATACGGCTGGTTTGTACTTGTTTGCCTTCTACAGCAATACTCACAACAGCAGGGGTTACTTTCTCAAGCATGGGCGCCAAGCTAGGTAACTGTTGGCCATCCACATTTAAAGGTAATGCGGCGGTGGCTTGAAGTGGCGCAATAATAGAGCCCAAACTCAGAGATAGAACGGTGAGCGCAAGCAGTGGTTTTTTCATCCAATAACTCCTCTTGAAACATGTCTGCCAAAAAGAAATATCCGAACGGTTAGTTCACTTTGTTAATAACTAATATAGGGCCTAGTTCGGATAATCAAAGGGGGAGGCAGTTCACATCCAAGTTAGAGCAAAGGTAAGGAGAAAAAGTTCAAAAAAGGGCCGATACAAATGTATCGGCCCTAATAGGTAGAGGTAAGAGAAGATTATGATGCTTTTGCGGTTACCGCTTCGGGAGCATTAATGATTTCTTTCTCTTGATCCTTTAAAAGACCCGTTGCGCCATTGGCGTAGTCTTTTGGCTGTTCGCTAAACTCTGGTTGATCTTCTGCAATAGCTTCAGAAGACATTGCCGTTTTCTTATCAAACGGGTTGTCTTGCTCTGGCAAGTTTGGCAAAAGCTCAGAAGAGGTCTTAGCCATATGTTGGTACAGCTTGGTGTAATCTTTACCTAGTGTATCCAACATTTCTGCGGTTTGTGCAAAATGATCGACGAGCTCTTGACGTTGTTGCTCTAGTTCAAACTTGGCCGCTTCAAGTTCTTTCTGCACAGACTTTTGTTTCTTGTATTCAGGGGTGGTTAGTCTACTAATGACTACGCCTACGATTGTACCGACCAGCAAACCCACAATGGCATAAATCCAAGGCATAACTGCTCCTTATAGTTGTTTTAACAAGTCTTTTACTACTTAGTTACACGCGGTGCCAGTCCATGTTACTATGGCTTGAACAGCCGATAAAGAAAAATAGCAGTATGTCTTCGGGGACTGATAACTACTTCTCTCTATTCTCAAAGTTGACCCCGAGGTAACCCTTTTCCCAGTACCTCTATACGACTTAATACGATGACACCACTACAACAATATCAAAAAGACATAGCAGAACACGGGTTTCAGCGTGATGAAGCTCAGTATCAAGCGGTCGTTGCATTAGATAAGCTTTACCATGCTATCGTTGAATTTCAGTCAGCTCCTGTGCCCCAGCTTTCCAAATGGCAAAAGCTCATGGGGAAAAAAATCGACATGCCTGAGCCCCCAAAAGGTCTTTACTTTTGGGGAGGAGTCGGACGCGGTAAAACGTACCTCATGGATGCGTTTTTTGATGCTTTACCAACCCAAAGAAAAATGCGCGTACACTTTCACCGCTTCATGTATCGAGTACATGATGAGTTGAAGCTGTTAGGTGATGTCGAAAATCCGCTAGCAAAAGTAGCGGATAAATTCAAAGAAGAAGCGGATGTGGTTTGCTTTGATGAATTTTTTGTCTCTGACATTACGGATGCGATGATCCTTGCAACGTTACTCCAAGAGATGTTCAAGCGGCAGATGATCCTAGTCGCGACTTCAAACATCGAACCGCAGAACTTATATCGTAATGGCTTACAAAGAGCGCGCTTTTTGCCTGCAATTGATATGATTTTGGCACGCTGTGACGTGTTGAATGTTGATAGTGGCGTTGATTATCGCTTAAGAACGCTTGAACAGGCCGAAATATACCATTATCCACTTGATGAACAGGCCAACATTAATCTCAACAAGTATTATCAGCAGCTGACGGGCGAACGTCAGATCGTCGCTCATCAAATCGAAATCAATCACCGTCAGCTTGAGGTAATTGAAGCGAGTGATGGGGTTCTGCATGCGTCTTTTGCTCAGTTATGCCAAACCGCTCGCAGTCAAAATGACTACATTGAGTTGTCCCGTATTTATCACACGGTATTACTGGCGGATGTTCAACAGATGAATCGTAAAATAGATGATGCAGCGAGACGTTTTATTGCACTGGTCGATGAGTTTTACGAGCGCAATGTGAAGTTGATTATTTCTGCTGAAGTGCCAATGGAAGACTTATATACTGAGGGGCAGCTCGAGTTTGAATTTAAGCGCTGTTTGTCTCGGCTCACTGAGATGCAAAGTCATGAGTACCTCGCGCGTGAGCATTTGGCCTAAATCTAGTGTGTTCTTAAAAAGTGAAGAAAAAATTAGTGATTTGGCGCAAAAAAAGGTGATTTTTTCTTCGCTCTTCTCTATAATCCTGCGACCCACCGTTACTGCAGACCGGATTATCGAAGTTATTTCGAAATTGAAGGTCGAGAGTACCAACGACTCGAAGGGGTGATGACTGGGCTCTTAGACAGTGTGGGAGCACCAGAACGGTGTTCCTTAAAGTTTAAATTTTAATTAACGGGTTATTATTAGCATGAAAACTTTCGTTGCTAAACCAGAAACTGTAAAACGCGACTGGTACGTTGTAGACGCTGAAGGTAAAACTCTTGGTCGTCTAGCAAGTGAAATTGCATCTCGCCTACGTGGCAAACATAAAGCTGAATACACTCCTCACGTTGACGCTGGTGACTACATCATCGTTATCAACGCTGAGAAAGTTGCTGTAACTGGTAACAAAGCTAAGAACAAAGTGTACTACCGTCACTCTGAGTTCCCAGGTGGTCTAAAATCTATCACTTTTGAAAAGTTGATCGATCGTAAACCTGAGATGGTTCTTGAGCTTGCAGTTAAAGGCATGCTTCCACGTGGTCCTCTAGGCCGTGCTATGTACCGTAAGCTTAAAGTTTACGCAGGCGCTGAGCACAACCATGTTGCTCAACAACCACAAGTACTAGACATCTAATTGGGGATTTCGAAAATGGCAGAGAATCAATACTACGGCACTGGCCGTCGCAAAAGCTCAGCTGCACGTGTTTTTATTAAACCAGGCAGCGGCAACATTGTAGTAAACAAGCGTAACCTTGACGAATACTTCGGTCGTCCAACAGCTCGCATGGTTGTACAACAACCTCTAGAACTTGTTGAACTAACTGAAAAGCTAGACCTTTACGTAACAGTTAAAGGCGGCGGTATTTCTGGTCAAGCTGGTGCTATCCGTCACGGTATCACTCGCGCGCTTATGGAATACGATGAGTCTCTACGTCCTGCTCTACGCGCAGCTGGCTACGTTACTCGTGACGCTCGTTGCGTTGAACGTAAGAAAGTTGGTCTACGTAAAGCACGTCGTCGTCCACAGTTCTCTAAGCGTTAATTTCCTCTTATTGGAAATTCTGCTTTTCAGAGTTACTCTGGAAACTGTGTACCAAAAGCTCGGCTCTATGCCGGGCTTTTTTGTTTTTAAAGAAATAATACCTGCCTATCAATATCCATTTGTATTCACTTATAACTAGGCTCAGAGTAAGGCTTCTTCCTTACCATACGTTATAAGCTTATTTATCTGCTGTGGGTGCCTTTACGTCTTAATATCCCTGCAACATGTTTTAAAATGCCTACTCGTCTTTTTTGCGTATGCGGCGTGCTACAAAAGTGAAAATACAAACAACGTAAGTTGAATGCGCACTAAGAAATATTTTGCTGTGTAATTAACTGAAAACTACCAAGATAAAAGGTTTGAATAGCTTTCAGCAGAACTTCCATGTTGTGCTTTCTTGTTACAAATCACATCAATTTTTTATAATTCTGCCGCTTTTGTGACGACGCGAGCGATTTGCCTCACAAATGTTACAAAAAGGTAGCTTTATCTTGTCAAAAAGTAGGGTTTTCTTTATCATTTCCCTCCAATAAATAGAACTAAATTCATTATTTGTTAGCCATGCTCTTATAAGCGGAATAATAACGATCCAAAGGGAGCAAATGGGAGAATGTTTGGATGAGCAACGCGCCTTTAAATAACGGTCGCAGGCGTTTTCTAACCGCTACAACGGCAGTTGTTGGTGGGTTAGGGGCAGTCGCCGTCGCCGTGCCTTTTATCAAATCATGGAATCCGAGTGCCAAAGCCAAAGCGGCAGGTGCACCGGTGGAAGTGGATATAAGTAAAATTGAACCAGGTCAGCTGGTTCGTGTCGAGTGGCAGGGGAAACCTGTATGGATTGTTCGCCGCACTCAAAGCGTTCTAGATAACTTAAAAACGATCGGCGATAAGCTTCGTGATCCGCAATCTGAAATGGAACAGCAGCCTGAGTACGCTCAGAATGAGTTTCGTTCGATTAAGGAAGAGTTTTTTGTCGCTGTTGGTTTCTGTACTCACCTAGGTTGTTCACCAACCTATCTACCAGACTCTTTCTCAGAGCAGGTCCAGGGCGTAAGATCTGGCTTCTTCTGTCCTTGTCATGGTTCTAAGTTCGATATGGCTGGTCGAGTGTTCCAAGGGGTACCTGCTCCATTGAACCTTGTCGTTCCTAAGCACATGTATTTGAGCGACACCAAGCTCATTGTGGGTGTTGATGAGGGGGATGCATAATGCAAGCAATGTTAGACTGGGTTGAAAAGCGTATTCCTGCAATGAATGCTTATAAAAAGCATTTGTCTGAATACCCAATGCCTAAGAACTTCAACTTTTGGTACCTTTTCGGTTCTCTGGCGATGCTGGTTCTGGTTAACCAAATCCTAACGGGTATTTGGCTAACGATGAACTACGTTCCTTCTGGTGACGGTGCGTTTGCTTCTATCGAGTACATCATGCGTGATGTAGAGTACGGTTGGCTTCTACGTTACATGCACTCAACTGGCGCATCTGCGTTTTTCGTTGTTGTGTACTTGCACATGTTCCGTGGCCTGATCTACGGCTCATACCAAAAACCTCGTGAACTATTGTGGATCTTCGGTATGTTGATCTTCCTCGTTCTAATGGCTGAAGCATTCATGGGTTACCTACTGCCATGGGGTCAGATGTCATACTGGGGTGCGCAGGTAATCATTTCTTTGTTTGGTGCGATTCCTGTTATCGGTGATGATCTAACGCTTTGGATCCGTGGTGACTACATCATCTCTGGTGCAACGTTAAACCGTTTCTTCGCACTACACGTTATTGCACTGCCTATCGTTCTGCTTCTTCTTGTGGTTCTGCACGTATTGGCGCTGCACGAAGTCGGCTCAAACAACCCTGATGGTATCGAAACTAAGCTACCAAAAGGTTCAATGGGCGATGATTACAAGACACAGTTCAAGTTCCACGATTACTACACGAAGAAATACGACATTATCGACTCTATTCCTTTCCACCCATACGGCACGGTTAAGGACTTAGTTGGTGTGGCTGGTTTCTTGTTCTTCTTCTGTTACGTGCTGTTCTTTAACCCAGAAATGGGAGGATACTTCCTTGAACCGCCTAACTTTGAAGCTGCAAACCCACTGAAGACACCAGAGCACATTGCTCCGGTATGGTACTTCACGCCGTTTTACGCAATCTTACGTGCGGTTCCAGACAAACTATTAGGTGTTATCCTAATGGGTGCGTCAATTGCAGTACTGTTTGTTCTACCTTGGTTGGATCGTTGTAAAGTTCGTTCATACCGTTACCGTAGCAAACTTCATCTGTTGAATATTGTACAGTTCACTATCGCCTTTATCGCTCTGGGTATTTTAGGTGCGTTACCTGCAACACCAACGTACACACTACTATCTCAGATCTTTAGCTTGTGTTACTTCATGTTCTTTGTGTTGCTGTTCTTCTACAGCAAAAATGAAGCAACCAAACCATTACCAGAGAGGGTGACATTCAAATGAAGAAGTGGATTGTAATTCTATTTGCTATGTTGCCATCACTAGCGATGGCAGCGGGGGCTAACGTTCCGCTTGATAAAGCGAATGTTGACCTAACGGATAAAGCTTCGCTACAAAACGGTGCGAAGTTGTTCATGAACTACTGTTTTGCTTGTCACTCAACGCAGTATCAGCGTTATGAGCGTGTAGCAACAGACTTGGAAATTCCAACAGACTTAATGAAAGAAAACCTGATTTTCAATCCTGAAGCGAAAATCGGTGATCTAATGGTCAACGCAATGCCACCGAAGCAAGCGGCAAACTGGTTTGGTGCTCCACCACCAGATCTTACGTTGGTTGCACGAGTTCGTGGTGCTGATTGGTTATACACTTACTTACGCTCTTTCTATGTTGATCCATCTCGTCCATTCGGCGTGAACAACATTGTCTTCCCGAGTGTTGGTATGCCACATGTGCTCGAAGAGTTACAAGGTATCCCGACGCCGATTTACGATACGAAAATCGTAGATGGCGAAGAAGTAAAAGTTGTTGTTGGTACTGAAACAGACGGTACGGGTGAGCTGAGCGAAGGCGAATACGACAAAGCGGTTGGCGACCTAGTGAACTTCTTGGTTTATTCAGGTGACCCAGTGCAACTTGAGCGTCATGCTTTAGGTTGGTGGGTAATGGGCTTCTTAGTGCTTCTAACTATCGTTGTCGTGATGCTCAAGAAAGAGTATTGGCGCGATGTGCATTAATTGTGCTAAAATACCGTGCTAATTCCCAATTTTAATTGATGTACAATGGAGGCTTAGCCTCCATTGTTTTTATTTGTAAGTGTACTGGAGGGCTCCATGGCTGTAGCTGCCAATAAACGTTCTGTGATGACTCTTTTCTCAAGTGCATCAGATTTGTATAGCCATCAGGTTCGCATTGTACTAGCTGAAAAAGGCGTAAGTGTTGAAGTTGAGCTTGTTGACGAAGCAAACCTTCCTGCTGAGCTTGTTGAGCTAAACCCATATAAATCAGTGCCAACTCTTGTTGACCGTGAGCTAGCTCTTTACGATTCAAAAATCATCATGGAGTACTTGGACGAGCGTTTCCCTCATCCACCTCTAATGCCGGTTTACCCTGTTGCTCGCGGCAACAGCCGCTTGATGATGTACCGTATCGAACGCAACTGGTATTCACTCGCTGAAAAAGTGATGAAAGGTAATGCGGAAGAATCAGAAAAAGCACGCACAAAGCTGCGTAATGATCTTCTGACGTTAGCGCCAATTTTTGCTGAATATGAGTACTTCATGAGCGAAGAATTCAGCTTGATCGACTGTTACCTAGCTCCATTATTGTGGCGTCTGCCTCAACTTGGTATCGATCTGGTTGGCCCTGGTTCAAAAGAAATCAAGGTGTACATGAACCGCGTATTTGAACGTGATTCGTTCCTTGCTTCTTTAACTGAAGCTGAACGTGAAATGCGCCTAGTTCGCTAAGCGATTTTAAACACGTTATGGATATTGCAAAAATGACTGCTCGCCGCCCGTATATGCTTCGCGCATTTTACGATTGGTTAGTAGACAATGACTTGACTCCTCACTTGGTTGTGGATGCAACGATGCCGGGCGTACGTGTACCGGTTGAGTTTATTCAAGATGGTCAAATTATTTTGAATATTGCACCACGTGCGGTGGGTAATCTTGAGTTAGGTAATGATGCGATTACCTTCCATGCTCGTTTTAGTGGTCGTCCGCACTCGGTAATTGTGCCTGTTTATGCGGTTCAAGCGATTTACGCCCGTGAAAATGGTGCGGGAACCATGTTTGAACCGGAAGAAGCTTATACTCATATCGAAGAAGAAACGATGGAAGAAGAGCAGTCCCCATCGTTTACTACGGTTAGTGATGACGTACCTCAAGCTGAGGACTCGGAGCCTGGTGATGACGAAAGTGAAGCACCTCGCCCGAAAGGCAAACCAAGCTTAAGAGTTATTAAATAAAAAAAGCAGCGTAACGCTGCTTTTTTTCTTTTTAGTGTCTTGACGTGTTTTCAAGTGATGTTTCGCAATTACTCAATCGTAAATGCTTCGACGTTGGCTTCATTTTCCGCGTTTGTCTCACTTTCTATTGTTTGTACACCGTCACTCGGTAAGTCCACTTCAACAGGTTCCATTTCGCCATATTGGAACCCTTTAATGACTTGTTTTACGCCAGAGATATTACGCGCGATTTCTGTCGCTCGCTCGCCTTGCTCTGGTGTGACATAACCAAACAGAAAAACGTCGCCGTCTTCAGTGATCACTTTAACCTTAACGCCATTGAGTTCAGAGTCGGTCAGCAAGGCTGATTTTACTTTGGTTGTGATCCAACTGTCGTTGCTAATTTGAGTGACAGTGAGTGGCTCTTTTTGTTTGATTTGATTGTGTATGACTTTCACACCACTAACTTCTCGAGCTCTTCGCTCTAAAGCATGAATAAGGTCTTGCGTTGGAGCCTGACCCATAAGAACAACCGTACCGTTGTAGGAGCTGGCAACCACACGAACTTCACCTTTAAACGGCGCCTTGTTACCGATCGCCGCAACTTCGAATTCGATGTTGTTGTCTTGCCAAATTTGTTTTGTACTGCGTGTGTCCGTGACAATATTTGCTGTGGTTGCAGCGCCAGCGATAAACAAGCCAGCGCAACCACTTAAACTCAATGCTGTTAATAAGATAACGAGGCTACGTATCATAATTCTGACCCTCAGTCTTGGTTACTCTTCATGAGCAGGGAAAAGCACCTGGTCAATAAGGTCACAAAGACAATGGAGTGTCACCATATGTACTTCGTGAATACGTGCAGTGCGGTGTGATGGAATGCGAATTTCGACGTCGTTCTCACCAAGCAGTCCTGCCATCTCACCGCCATCTTTGCCTGTTAGCGCGATAATCGTCATGTCTCGAGTTACGGCCGCTTCCATCGCTTTGATAATATTTTTGCTGTTACCGCTAGTCGACATGGCAAGCAGAATGTCGCCTGGCTGGCCAAACGCTCGTACCTGTTTTGAGAAAATTTCCTGGTAGTGGTAGTCGTTTGCAACAGCGGTCAGGGTTGTATTATCGGCTGTTAAGGCCATTGCAGGTAGGCTAGGGCGCTCAGTTTCAAAACGGTTTAAAAGACAAGAAACAAATTGTTGAGCGTTTGAAGCACTGCCGCCATTACCACAACATAAAATTTTGTTGCCATTGAGCAAGCTTGAGACCATCGCTTGGGCCGCGTGAGTAATGGCATCGGGCAGCGCCTCTGCTGCTGCGATTTGAATTTGAATACTTTCTGTAAAGCTGTCTTTAATGCTGTCTAGCATCGCTTATCCTTCAGAGATTGCGTTTTCTATCCAGTTGATATCTCGCCCATTGTCATGAATAGCGATGACATCAAACCGATAATCGATATTGTGTTTTAAGCGCTTTTGTTGGCTAAGCCAAACTTGTGCAGTTTTGATTAGCTTGCGCATTTTTGCGTGCGTTACCATTTCTGCTGCTGAGCCAAAGTGATCATTCTTACGATATTTGACTTCAACAAACACGATAGTTTCACCTTGTTGGAAGATTAAATCAATCTCACCGACCTTGGTCAGGAAATTTTGTTCAATAAAGCGCAAGCCCTGGCGTTGCAAATAGTGCTTCGCCAGAGCTTCATATTGATTTCCGATTTGGCGCTTACTAAAGAGCCCCACGCTCAGCCCAGCTCAATTCACGCTGTACAACACAGTTGTTGTCGATACTTAAAATACCGGTTTGGCCACCGACTGAGTAACCAGGAACGACCTTCATTTGTGGAAGTTCACCGATCAATTTATATGCATCCATACCGAGTGCTTTCAAACGTTTTTCCATGTTAGATTGCTCTGACCAAAGCTCGTTCATTTCAGCGGTCACGCTAGGATCTGGGTCAATCAGCAATGGAATGTCGCTGTAGATGATGCCTGTTAGATCTTCGTATGTCGCGCCGCCACTGTTGCTACGCGAACTAGAGAAGATTTGTGGTGCTTTCGCATCAGGGTTAATCGCTACTTCGATAAACGGCTTGATCAAAGTCAGCTCAGTGCTTCTAGCTACGATATAAACCGCATCAACATCACGACGGCTACGTGGCTGTGTTTCAAGCTTAATTCGCATTAATGATTGCATCTGGGCGATACGCTGCTTGCTCTCTTGCAGGCCAAATACTTCATTGATGTCTTTTTGAAGTTGGCGCTTGTCACCAAAGTAACTTGCTGCGACTTTGTTAGAGCTGTACTTTCGCCATTCTTTGTTGAAAGCCTCAGTTACACGCTCTCCAAAGCTGCCTTTTGGTGCAAGAATAAGAGGGAAGTTGTAGCCTTCGCTGAACAAGTGTTTTGCAGCTTGTGCGGCTTCTTGTTCCGGTGATAATGCCAAGTAGCAAATATTGCTATCTGGTTGCACATCCTCGGGGATATTTAGCGCAAGGGCTGGAATGGTAGGGCCGTTTGCTGAGCCATCCATGGTTGTGTGCAACAACTCCACGTTCTCTTTTTCTAGAGGGCCAACAACAAAATCGATGTTTTCATTGATCAAGCGTTGTTTAATTTGGTCAGCGTTATACGCATTGGTGTCAATCACCGTAAGTGTTGCACTAGGATCTCGATTACGATCATTCATCATCGCAAACACAAAACCATCACGAATTAATTGCGCTTGTGGCGAGAACTTACCCGTCAGCGGCAGCAATAAAGCAGTATTGTTTGGCTTCACGATATCAAGAGAGAGAATGTTTTGAATCTCTTCTGGTGTATAGATAGCAGCTGGGTGCGAAGGGTTTTCGCTTAACCAGCGCTCTAGCGTATTTTTAAGTTGGGACAGGTTGCCCGACAGCGTTTTTGCATAAACAGCCAGCTGAAGCCAGCCGTCTAGAACATCCTCATTCGGCTCTGTTTCTAATGAGGTGAGTTCATATTCTGAGTAGCTGCCAAAGTTCATCCAAATACGGCTAGAGATTTCCCTCTGCTCTGCTGACGAGGCGTATTGACCAAATGCAACCAGCTGGCGGTTTGCTTCAAACGCTTGGTTAAGGCCTTGATAAGCGTCGGCACGCATCAAGTAATAGTCTTTCCATTGCTCGTTTGGCAATTTCCACCAAGGTTTAAAGTTTAACAATTGCAGCAACTGCGAGTAATTACCTTGCTTTTGCTGTATGGTCGCACGCGCCAGTTGCCACTCCGCTTGCTGAACTTCGGTCAACTGTTGTCGAGCCAGACGTTTGATCAACAGTTCTGCTTGATCAAACTGGTTCGCTTGAATAGCGGCTTTGGTTGCCATGATCAACCAGTCATTTTGTAAACTGCCTTCCGTGCTATCAGCTTGGATCATATAGTTCTGAACAGACTGAGTAGGCTCAAGTGTTACATCAACGCCATCAGGCTGTCTTGGACCTGAAGAACAGGCGGCGAGCGTAATTGCTAGTGCAACAGGAGTAAGTATGCGTGGTACACTGAGTCTCTTATGGTTAATCATTGCCGTGAGTTCTCTATAATTTTGTACAAAATTGTCTCTATATTAATCGTTGAAGTGATGGTAAACAAATGACAGATAAAAATAAGTTGCCGAATGAGGGGCCAACTCTCTATATCGTACCGACTCCAATCGGAAATTTAGCGGATATCACCCAACGTGCTATCGAAATTCTGTCGACGGTGGACATCATTGCTGCTGAGGATACTCGTCATACGGGTAAATTACTGTCTCACTTCAATATTCAAACCAAAACTTTTGCTCTGCATGATCATAATGAGCAGCAAAAAGCACAGGTTTTGGTAGAAAAGCTGCTTTCCGGTCAGTCTATCGCGTTAGTTTCTGACGCTGGTACGCCACTTATCAGCGACCCAGGATACCATTTGGTGACAAAATGTCGTCAAGCGGGCGTTAGAGTTGTGCCGCTTCCTGGTGCTTGCGCGGTCATTACGGCGTTAAGTGCATCAGGCTTGCCATCCGATCGCTTTAGCTTCGAAGGCTTTTTACCACCGAAAAGCAAAGGCCGTAAGGATAAATTCCTAGAGATTGCTTCGGTAGAGCGTACGTGTATTTTTTACGAGTCACCGCACCGTATTTTGGACTCTCTACAAGACATGTTAGACGTTCTTGGCCCAGATAGAGAAGTCGTGTTGGCGAGAGAACTAACGAAAACCTTTGAAACCATTCAAGGTATGCCATTAGGTGAGTTAATTGAGTGGGTGAAAAGTGACGATAACCAACAGCGTGGCGAAATGGTATTATTGGTACATGGTCACCGCGAAACCGCGGACGATTCATTGCCAGATGATGCCTTGCGTACATTAGGGATTTTAACCAAAGAGTTGCCTTTGAAAAAAGCAGCGGCTTTGGTGGCAGAAATTCATAACTTGAAGAAGAATGCGTTGTATAAGTGGGGCTTAGAAAACTTAGACTAAGCACTGCTAACGAGACACATGGTAAAGCGGGTCGATGGAAAATATCGGCCTTTTTTAGGCTCAACGTTTGATGGTTAGGTTAAAAAAGCACCACTCAATGCATTCATTTCATCATATCTGTGATCTCACTAGACTCTGAGTAGATAACTCTATACAATCCGCCCTCGGAGTTGACTGGGTAGTCGCTGCTTTACTGATGTCCTTCGGGAGACTGACGTTGAAGTCCTTTGGGAGACTGACGTTGACGTCCTTCGGGAGACTGGTAAAGGGGAGGAAAGTCCGGGCTCCATAGAGCAGGGTGCCAGGTAACGCCTGGGGGGCGCAAGCCTACGACAAGTGCAGCAGAGAGAAGACCGCCGATGGCCCTAGGGCACAGGTAAGGGTGAAAGGGTGCGGTAAGAGCGCACCGGACGACTAGCAATAGTTCGTTGCAGGGTAAACTCCACCCGGAGCAAGACCAAATAGGCCTCCACATTGCGTTGCTCGCGTAAGGAGGCGGGTAGGTTGCTTGAGCCAGTGAGCGATTGCTGGCCTAGACGAATGGCTACCGCCGCGCAAGCGGAACAGAACCCGGCTTATGTGTCGACTCCAACTATTCGAGACCCATCACTACTTTTTGTAGTGATGGGTTTTTTGCATTTTATTGACGCAAACCCTGTCATTACCAATAAACTTGGCGTTAAATCACGTCTGACTTTAGACTTGAGGTGGCGATGATGTGGGAAATCAGTACACTATGGTAGGTTGATCTTTTGCTATAAATATTCAGCATGAGAGAGCAACATATCTTAAAATCGCTTCAAGATCATTCAACGAGAAAGCTATGACCGAAACCTTCCAACATATTTCCGTGTTATTAAATGAATCCATTGATGGCTTAGCTATCAAACCAGACGGTATCTATATCGATGGAACATTTGGCCGTGGCGGTCACAGCCGGACTATTCTATCTAAACTCGGCGAAAACGGCCGACTGTACAGTATCGATCGTGACCCTCAAGCGATAGCTGAAGCAGGCAAAATCAATGATCCTCGCTTCACCATCATTCATGGTCCATTTTCTGGTATTGCTGAGTATGCTGAAGAGTATGACTTGGTTGGCAAAGTAGATGGCGTTCTACTGGATTTAGGGGTTTCATCTCCGCAGTTAGACGACGCAGAGCGTGGCTTTAGCTTTATGAAAGACGGCCCGCTAGATATGCGTATGGACCCAACATCAGGTATTCCCGTATCTCAATGGCTAATGGAAGCTGACTTAGATGATATTACTTGGGTGATTCGTGAGTTTGGTGAAGACAAACACGCGCGCCGTATTGCCAAAGCGATTGTTGCCTACCGTGAAGACGAAGAAAATGAACCTCTGGTACGTACTGGCCAGCTCGCGAAGCTGATCTCAGATGCTGCACCCAAAAGCTTTAAAGAGAAAAAACACCCTGCGACTCGTGCGTTCCAGGCATTTCGTATTTACATCAACAGTGAGTTAGAAGAAATTGATACGGCACTAAAAGGTGCGGCAAGCATTCTGGCTCCTGAAGGTCGTTTATCTGTCATCAGTTTCCACTCTCTGGAAGACCGTATGGTCAAACGTTTTATCCGTAAAGAGAGCAAAGGACCTGAAGTGCCACATGGCATTCCAATGACTGAAGAGCAAATTCGTACTCTTGGTAGTGCGAATATGAAAGCGGTGAGCAAAGCGATTAAGCCAAGCAAACAAGAAATTGAAATGAACCCTCGTTCGCGCAGCTCTGTGCTAAGAATTGCAGAAAAGCTTTAATTATTATGACGAAACCCACTCCTAACCTTGCTAAGTTGATTGCAACGGATCTTATCAGCGTTGGTCGCTGGCCATTACTGTTGTTGCTATTGATCGTGGCATCGGCAATGGGAGTGGTATTTGCTACCCACCATGCGCGTCAAGCGATCACCGAAAAAGATCACACTTTGGTTGAACGAGAGCGTTTAGATAGCGAATGGCGCAACCTGATGTTGGAAGAAACGGCCCTCGCGGAACACAGTCGTGTTCAAGACCTTGCCAAAAAAGAACTTGAAATGAAACGACCTGATGGCGATAAAGAAGTGGTTGTCACGCTCAAATGATTAGAAAGAAAACCAACACGAAACCAAGCAACAAGCGTAAACCTGTCGCGAAAGAAAAAAACGCTTCGGGGGATACGAAAACCGAGAAAAAAGCAGTGAAAGTGGAGGTTGAAGAATCCTTTCTGATTCGTTGGCGCTTCCATCTATTACTGTTTTTTGTCTTTTGTGCATTTGCACTTTTGGTGGCGCGCGTAGCCTATATTCAAATCATTGAACCGGATAACCTGATTAAACAAGGTGACCTACGCTCGGTTCGTGTGAAATCCATCCCTTCTGCACGCGGTATTATTTCGGACCGAAATGGTGAGCCGCTCGCTGTCAGTGTGCCTGTTGAGGCCGTTTGGGCGGATCCCGCGACGATATTTAAAGAAAACGCCTTAAGCCAGACCAAGAGCTGGTATGCATTAGCGGATGTTCTTGGTGTTGACCGACAAGGGTTGATAGACAAGATCAAGCACAATGAAAAGCGCCGCTTTATTTACTTGCAGCGCCAAGTGAGTCCAGCCATGGCGAACTATATTCGTGAGCTAAAGCTGCCTGGTGTGGGTCTTAAGTCAGAATCTCGTCGTTACTATCCTGCCGGTGAGGTTAGTGCTCACTTAGTTGGGGTGACGGGGATTGATGGGCATGGTCTAGAGGGTGTTGAGCGTAGCTACGATGAGTGGCTTACTGGCGCCGCAGGTAAGAAAACCATTCGTAAAGACCGTTATGGTCGCGTCGTAGAAAACATTGCGTGGCAAGACAAGCAAGAAGGTAAGTCACTCCAGTTGACAATCGACCAGCGCCTACAGGCGATTGCTTATCGTGCGATTAAACAAGCCGTTGCGGACCATCGCGCTACGTCAGGCTCCGTTGTTATGTTGGACGTGAAAACTGGCGCCGTATTGGCCATGGTGAATGCGCCTTCCTACAACCCTAACAATCGTAGCGACTGGCAAAGCTATAAAATGCGTAACCGAGTGATCACGGACTCGATGGAGCCAGGCTCCACCATTAAGCCTTTCGTTATTTTAGCCGCCTTAGAAAATGGGGTAGCCGATAAAGATACCATCGTAGATACCGGTAATGGTGTACTTCGTTTAGGTGGTAGCCGAGTAAGAGATGTATCCCGCGTGGGTAAAGCGAGCTTGACCACGATCCTCAAAAAATCGAGTAACATCGGTGTGACGAAGCTGGCAATGCAAATGCCAGTAGAGGCGCTGCTCGGTCTGTACAGCTCTGTGGGCTTTGGTGAGCTTTCTGGTCTGAACCTCGTTGGGGAAGTGACTGGTATCTTCCCGACACGAACACGATGGTCTCCTATTGAACGTGCCACGATTGCGTTTGGTTATGGTCTATCGATAACGCCAATCCAGTTAGCGCATGCCTATGCGACGCTTGGAAATCTCGGCAAATACGAGCCAATCCATATTATCGAAAGCAATGATCATGACATGTCGCGCCAAGTAGTGAGTGCAAAGTACGCACGCCAGGTCTTGGACATGCTGGAAACCGTAACCCAAAAAGGAGGCTCAGCTCGTCGAGCGGCAGTTCCTGGTTATCGAGTGGGAGCCAAAACAGGTACCTCACGTAAAGCGTCTGCAGGTGGATACAGCGATGAGTACATCACTTATACGGCAGGGCTTGCTCCGGTTAGCGATCCGCGAATTGCATTGGTTGTGATCGTAAACGAGCCTCAAGGTGATGATTACTATGGTGGTTCGGTAGCGTCTCCTGTCTTCTCTGAAATCATGAAAGGCGCGCTACAAATACTCAATGTTGCACCAGACGAAAACAAATTCCAGCAGTAAGCCGAGTGGCTTACTGAGCAAACAAAATTAAGAAAACCTGAGCCAAAGCTCGGAGAACAAATATGACTAAAGCCATCAGTATGGACGTGCTGCTTTCCCCTTGGGTGGATTGCCCCAGCTTATCGTCCGTTCTTGTTTCTGAATTGGAGCTCGACAGCCGAAGAGTTCAGCCTGGAACCACGTTTGTTGCGGTGATTGGCCATATTGTGGATGGGCGTAACTTCATTGCTTCTGCCATTGAGCAAGGGGCCAATGCGGTTCTAGCGCAAGCCTGTGATGTAAAAGCACACGGCACGGTGGAAATCATCGATGACGTTCCCGTTATTTACCTCGATACGTTGGATCAACGTTTATCTGCAATCGCTGGAAAGCTTTATGCTTACCCAGATATGGATTTGATTGGTGTCACCGGTACTAACGGTAAAACCACCATTACCCAGCTAATTGCACAATGGCTAGAGCTACTTGGCCACAAAGCGGCAGTGATGGGCACGACGGGAAATGGTTTTCTCGACAATTTACAGCAAGTCGCGAATACAACAGGGAATGCTGTAGAAATTCAGAAAACGCTGTCCTCTCTCGCAAATCAACAAGCCACATACACCGCGCTAGAAGTCTCTTCTCATGGCTTAACGCAAGGCCGTGTCAAGGCGTTGTCGTTTGCGGCGGGTGTGTTTACTAATCTAAGTCGTGATCACCTAGATTATCATGGCACGATGGAAGAGTACGCCAATGCAAAGCTGGAGTTGTTTACGCAACATCAATGTGAACGTGCCATTATTAATGTCGATGATGAGGTCGGTCATGCATGGGCGACGCAGTTGAGCAATGCGATTGCAGTATCACTCAAACCGAACACTGAGTTTGAAAGCGCAATTTGGGCGACAGATGTCCGTTACGCGGAGTCGGGGATTACTATCCAATTTGATGGTAAATTTGGCTCAGGTCAATTGCACGCGCCACTGATTGGTGAGTTTAACGCAACCAACTTAATGCTCGCTTTTGCGACCTTATTAAGCTTGGGTAAGGATAAACAAGCGTTACTCGAAACCGCAGGTCAGTTGCAACCTGTACTCGGCCGAATGGAGTTATTCCAAACAGAGGACCATGCCAAAGTCGTGGTCGATTATGCCCATACTCCTGATGCTCTAGAAAAAGCGCTGCAAGCTTTACGAGTTCACTGTGAGGGGCAGCTTTGGGCTATTTTTGGTTGCGGGGGCGATCGCGATGCAGGTAAGCGCCCAATGATGGCGGAAATTGCAGAGCGTCTAGGTGACAGAGTGGTTTTGACGGACGATAACCCACGCAGTGAAGATCCGGTTCAGATTGTAAAAGACATGCTATCCGGGCTGTCAAAACCTGCCGAAGCGATTGTGCAGCATGACCGTTTCAAAGCACTGTCTTATGCGGTTGAGAATGCTTCGCCAAAAGACATCATCTTGTTAGCTGGGAAGGGCCATGAAGATTATCAGATTCGGAATGGCGAAACGATTCATTACTCCGACCGCGAATCCGCTATGCAACTTTTAGGATTGACCTCATGATCAAAGTAACGTTATCTCAAATTGCCAACATCACTCGCGGTGAGCTATTCGGCGATGATCTACTTATCGACGCGGTTTCTACTGATACACGAGCGATTGACAACGGTGCTTTATTTGTTGCGCTGGAGGGTGAGCGCTTTGATGCGCACAACTTTTGCCAACAAGCGGTGGATGCAGGCGCTGGTGCTTTACTCGTACAAAAACGTCTAGATGTGAATGTGCCACAAGTCGTGGTGTCGGACACCAAAATGGCACTGGGTGAGTTAGCCTCTTGGGTGCATCAAACTTGCCAAACACCTACCGTTGCCATCACAGGCAGTTGCGGTAAAACGACCGTCAAAGAAATGGTCGCGAGCATTCTGCAATTGAAAGGCAAAGTGCTGTTTACTGCAGGTAACTTCAACAATGATATTGGTGTTCCGTTGACGTTATTGCGCTCACAGCAGGATGACGATTATGCCGTGATTGAGCTTGGTGCTAATCATATCGGTGAAATTGCTTACACAACGCAGTTAGTAAAACCAGATATCGCGTTAGTGAATAATGTAGCCGCCGCGCACCTTGAAGGCTTTGGTTCTATTGATGGCGTGAAACAAGCCAAAGGTGAAATTTACCAAGGTCTTGCTGCAGGTAGTATTGCGATTGTCAATTTAGACAGCAATGGCGAAACAAAGTGGGAAAGCGTGCTGGCGGATAAGGAAGTTATCACCTTCTCACAAAGTAATTCTGCGGCTGATTACTATGCATCAAATATCGTGATGAATGCCGCGGGAGAGGCCAGCTTTAACCTACATATCGCAGCAAGCTCACAAGAAATTGAACTGTCTCTGGGTATTATAGGTCAACACAACGTGGCGAATGCAATCGCAGCTTCTATTATTGCGTTACAAATGGGCGCCACATTAGAAGAGGTTCGCGCTGGCCTTAAACATTTAAACAAAGTGAAAGGTCGCGTCGAGGTTGAAGCGCTGAGCGAAAAAATCAAATTGATTGATGACAGCTACAACGCAAGCGTGCCAGCCATGAAAGCGGCGGTTGACTTATTAGCTGCTTTCCCAGGTCAGCGCTGGCTGATTTTAGGTAATATGGCGGAAATGGGCGAGGAAAGTCTTGCACTTCATCGTCAAGTCGGGGAACATGCTGCCCCACAAAAATTTGAACATGTTCTCACATATGGTGCAGACGCCAAGGTGATCAGTGAGCTTTGCCAAGGCATTCATTTTGAGACGCACCAAGAGATGATTGAATACATCAAGCAGCATCTAGACCAAGCCGTTCCTGAAAACCATACGATTTTGGTGAAAGGAGCGAACGGTGCACGTATGTTTGAAGTCGCTGCTGCTTTGAAGGAGTATTATTAATGATTATTTGGCTTGCCGAGCTGCTACAGCCATACCTGTCTTTTTTCCGATTGTTTGAATACTTGTCTTTTCGAGCAATTCTAAGCGTATTAACCGCTCTGGGTCTGTCATTATGGATGGGACCAATCATGATCAAGCGTTTGCAAATGCTGCAAATTGGTCAGGTAGTACGTAACGAAGGTCCTGAATCTCACTTTAGTAAGCGTGGTACTCCAACGATGGGCGGTATCATGATCTTAGCGGCCATCTCAATCACAATCTTGCTTTGGACTGACTTATCCAACCCATATGTATGGGCGGTATTGACGGTCTTGCTTGGCTACGGTGCAGTCGGATTTGTTGATGATTATCGTAAAGTGGTGCGAAAAAATACCGATGGTTTGATCGCGCGTTGGAAGTACTTCTGGCAATCGTTGATCGCGTTTGTCGTGGCTTTTGCATTGTACGCTTACGGTAAAGACACTGCAGCCACTCAGCTCGTGGTGCCATTCTTTAAAGACATCATGCCGCAACTTGGTTTGATGTACATTATCCTGACTTACTTTGTGATTGTCGGTACGAGTAACGCGGTTAACCTGACCGATGGTCTAGACGGTTTGGCAATCATGCCAACGGTTCTTGTTGCTGCAGGCTTCGCGGTTATTGCATGGGCGACGGGTAACGTTAACTTCTCTGAATACCTTCATATTCCATACCTACCACATGCTTCTGAGTTGGTTGTCGTATGTACAGCAATCGTCGGTGCAGGCCTTGGTTTCTTGTGGTTTAACACGTATCCAGCACAAGTGTTCATGGGTGATGTCGGCTCACTAGCGCTTGGCGGCGCATTAGGCACCATTGCGGTTCTCGTTCGTCAAGAGTTGGTGTTGGTGATCATGGGCGGTGTGTTTGTGATGGAAACGCTGTCGGTAATTCTACAGGTGGGTTCATACAAACTGCGTGGTCAGCGGATCTTCCGTATGGCACCGATTCACCACCACTACGAATTGAAAGGTTGGCCAGAACCTCGCGTAATCGTGCGCTTCTGGATTATTTCTATGGTTCTTGTTCTGATTGGTCTTGCGACATTGAAAGTGCGTTAATCGCACTTTCTAAGAACAAGATTTACAGTGTGATCAAATATGGAACGTTGGCAAAACATACATAGCGTTGTCGTCGTAGGGCTCGGTATTACCGGGCTCTCTGTCGTTAAACACCTAAGAAAAAATCAGCCACAGCTTGTGGTCAAAGTCATTGATACTCGCGTAAACCCTCCGGGTGCAGAGCGCTTGCCGGAAGGTGTTCAACTGCATAGTGGTGGTTGGAATACAGACTGGCTTTCTGACGCTGATCTTATCGTGACCAACCCTGGTATTGCGCTAGCGACACCAGAGATCCAAGCCGTATTAGCAAAAGGCACGACAGTAGTTGGTGATATTGAGTTATTCGCCTGGGCGGTGCAGAAACCGGTGATTGCGATTACGGGCTCAAACGGTAAGAGCACAGTCACCGATCTCACTGGCGTGATGGCCAAGGCCGCGGGTTTGGAAGTTGGCGTTGGTGGCAATATCGGCGTTCCTGCATTGGATTTACTAGAACATGACGCAGACCTATATGTGCTTGAACTCTCGAGCTTCCAGTTGGAAACAACGTCAAGCTTAAAGCTCAAAGCCGCTGCGTTTCTGAATCTTTCTGAAGATCATATGGACCGTTATCAAGGCATGTCTGACTATCGACAAGCCAAGTTGCGTATTTTTGATCATGCTGATCTCGCGGTAGTGAACCGTGATGATAAAGAAACCTTCCCAGACGCAGAGATGCCATTGGTGACATTTGGCAGCGACAATCAGGACTTTGGTCTCGAGGTGGATGGCAATCGCACTTGGCTACTCGATCATGGTCAACGAGTTATCGCAAGTGATGAGCTTAAGTTGGTTGGTAAGCACAACTTATCTAATGCTCTGGTTGCTTTAGCGCTATTAAAAGCTGCGGACGTAGACTATCACAACGCATTGAATGCACTTAAAAATTACACGGGACTGACACACCGATGCCAGGTGGTTGCGGATAATCAAGGCGTAAAATGGGTGAATGACTCTAAAGCAACTAATATTGCGAGCACTATGGCTGCGCTATCTGGTTTGGAGTCGACAGGTAAGCTCTACTTGCTCGTTGGTGGTGTTGGCAAGGGGGCTGACTTCTCGCCATTAAAACCGATCTTCGCGACGCTTAACTTGCAACTGTGCTGCTTTGGCGCTGATGGCGATGACTTTATGCCACTGCATGAATCTGCAATACGTTTCGACACCATGGAAGATGTGATTCAACAAGTATCTTCGCAGTTAAAACCAGGTGATATGGTGATGCTGTCTCCAGCATGTGCTAGCTTTGATCAATTCGACAACTTTATGGCAAGAGGCGATGTCTTCGCTGCTCTTGCTCAGAAATATGCATAATTAAAGGTTACACACTTCGTGGGTTTAGGTAACGTTAAACGCAGTATTGGCAATTGGCTCAAGCATCCAGCCCCAGAGGCGATGTTTGATCGTCAGCTAGTGTGGATTGCACTGGGTTTGATGTTGACGGGGTTGGTGATGGTAACCTCTGCATCATTTCCGATCAGCTCACGATTAACCGAACAGCCGTTTCACTTTATGTTTCGTCACGCGACGTTTCTTGTGCTGGCGTTAGGGACATCCGCTGTTATTTTGCAAGTACCTTTGCAAGAGTGGTTTAAGAAGAGCCATTACTTACTTTGGGCTTCTTTCGCACTGTTGATCATCGTGCTCTTGGCGGGTAAGTCGGTTAATGGTGCGTCTCGTTGGATTCCCCTTGGGCTGTTTAACCTTCAGCCAGCAGAGGTCGCGAAGCTATCGCTGTTTATCTTCATGTCTGGTTACTTAGTTCGAAAGCAAGACGAAGTACGACAAACCTTCTTTGGTGGCTTTATGAAGCCAATCATGGTGTTTGCTTTCTTCGCAGTATTACTGCTTGGTCAGCCAGACTTGGGTACGGTCGTCGTGATGCTAGTAACACTGTTTGGCATGCTGTTTATCGCAGGCGCAAAACTGACTCAGTTTCTCGCGTTGATGGTGGCAGGTATCGGCGCTGTGGTAGGTTTGATTTTAGTCGAACCATACCGTATGCGACGAGTAACCTCCTTCCTTGACCCGTGGGAAGACCCATTTGGTAGTGGCTATCAGTTGACTCAGTCTTTGATGGCGTTTGGTCGTGGTGAATGGTTCGGTCAAGGTCTCGGTAATTCAATTCAAAAACTGGAATATCTACCGGAAGCGCATACCGACTTTGTGTTTGCCGTACTTGCTGAAGAGCTCGGTTTTGTTGGCGTTGTGTTGGTCTTAATGTTGATTTTTAGCTTAGTGCTAAAAGCGGTTTACATAGGCAAGCGTGCGTTTGAAGAAGGCGAAATGTTCGGCGGTTATCTGGCTTTCGGTATCGGTATTTGGTTTGCGTTCCAGACGTTGGTTAACGTTGGTGCTGCAGCCGGTATCGTACCAACCAAAGGTTTAACACTCCCGCTAATCAGTTATGGTGGTTCCAGTCTGATTATTATGTCCGTCGCAGTGTCCATATTGCTGCGTATCGATTACGAATGCCGCTTGAAACGCGAGCAACAACAATCAGAACAACAATCAGAACAACAAACTAATGAAACAAAATAAACGTTTGATGGTGATGGCTGGTGGTACTGGCGGTCACGTATTCCCAGGGTTAGCTGTAGCAAAACAGCTGCAAGAGCAAGGCTGGGAGATCCGTTGGTTAGGCACGGCGGATCGAATGGAAGCGGATTTGGTGCCAAAACATGGCATTGAAATCGATTTTATCAAAGTGAAAGGGTTACGAGGTCAAGGCGTAAAGCGTCTGCTTGCAGCTCCATTTCAAATTATTAATGCCATCATGCAAGCTCGGGCGCACATGAAGCATTGGAAGCCCGATGCCGTGTTAGGTATGGGTGGTTATGTGAGTGGTCCCGGTGGTATTGCGGCTTGGTTGAGCGGTATTCCTGTTGTTCTGCACGAACAAAACGCGGTTGCGGGTTTGACAAACCAATGGCTATCAAAAATTGCTAAGAAAGTCTTTCAGGCCTTTCCTGGCGCGTTCCCTAATGCTGAGGTAGTCGGTAACCCAGTTCGTGAAGACCTAACAAGATTAGAAGCGCCTGCAGAGCGAATGCAAGATCGCCAAGGCCCAATTCGTATTCTGGTGATGGGCGGTAGCCAAGGTGCACGCATTCTTAACCAAACTCTGCCAGAAGTGATGGCAAAGTTGGGCGGTGATTACTGTATTCGTCATCAAGCGGGCAAAGGTTCCGCCGAAGAAGTGAACGCAGCATACCAAGCTAATGGTGTGGTAAATGCAGAAGTCACAGAGTTCATTGACGACGTAGCAGAGGCTTATGCATGGGCTGACCTTTTAGTTTGTCGTTCAGGGGCGTTAACCGTTTCTGAAGTTTCTGCTGCTGGCGTTGGTGCGATCTTTATTCCTTTTATGCATAAAGATCGCCAACAAGCACTGAATGCCGATCATCTAGTAGAATGCGGCGCAGCGAAAATGATTGAACAACCAGATTTAACCGTTGAGTCTCTGACTCAGCAGATCCAACAATTGGATCGCCAAGCTTTACTTACGATGGCTGAGCAAGCGCGTGGCGCTGCTAAATTGAATGCCGACCGAGTTGTCGCACAAGCCATTGTCGCTTTGACCGAAAAGCGTTAACGAATTATTGAGAATAGAATTGATGACAATCCAACATACACAAGACTTAGCTCAGATTCGCGCCATGGTGCCAGAGATGCGCCGCGTGAAATCCATCCACTTCATCGGTATTGGTGGTGCGGGCATGAGCGGCATTGCAGAAGTGCTGTTGAACGAAGGCTACCAAATCACGGGTTCTGACCTATCAGAAAACCCTGTGACAGAGCGTTTAGTATCAAAAGGTGCGACGGTATTTATCGGGCACCAAGCTAGCAATGTTGAAAAAGCCAGTGTGGTTGTGGTTTCAACCGCTATCAACGAAGAAAACCCAGAAGTGATGGCTGCGCGGGAGTTACGTATACCTATTGTACGTCGTGCTGAGATGCTCGCTGAGTTGATGCGCTTCCGTCATGGTATTGCCGTTGCGGGCACGCACGGTAAAACGACGACGACGGCGCTCGTGACACAAATTTATTCTGAAGCCGGTCTTGATCCAACGTTTGTAAACGGTGGCTTGGTGAAAAGCGCAGGTACAAATGCTCGTTTAGGCTCGAGTCGTATTCTAATTGCTGAGGCGGATGAGAGCGACGCGTCATTCCTGCACCTGCAACCAATGGTAAGTATCGTCACTAATATTGAAGCCGATCATATGGATACTTATGGGGGTGACTTTGAAACGTTAAAGCAAACCTTCATTGATTTTCTACACAATCTACCGTTCTACGGCCAAGCTATTGTTTGTATTGATGATCCTGTGGTTCGAGAGTTAATCCCACGTATTAGTCGTCAAGTGATTACTTACGGTTTCTCCGCAGATGCTGACGTACGCATTGAAAACTATCGTCAAGAAGGTCAGCAAGGCAAATTTACGGTAGTACGTAAAGGGCGTGCCAACCTAGATATCACTCTGAACATTCCAGGTCGTCACAATGCACTTAATGCGTCGGCTGCGATTGCAGTGGCTACCGAAGATGACATTGAAGACGATGCAATTCTAAAAGCAATGGCCGGAACGCAAGGCACGGGACGACGTTTTGATCACCTTGGCGAGTTTGATACCGGTAATGGTCATGCCATGTTAGTGGATGATTACGGACACCACCCAACAGAAGTTGATGTGACCATTAATGCTGCGCGAAGCGGTTGGCAAGATAAACGTCTCGTTATGATTTTCCAACCACACCGTTATAGCCGTACTCGTGATCTATACGATGACTTTGCGAATGTGCTAGAGCAAGTTGATGTATTAATCATGTTGGATGTTTATGCCGCAGGTGAAAAGCCAATTGCAGGAGCTGATGGACGTTCATTGTGTCGCACAATTCGCAGCCGAGGTAAGGTAGATCCGATTTTTGTTCCAGAAATCGAGCAATTACCTTCAGTTTTAGCTAACGTTATACAAGACGGCGACCTAATCTTAACGCAAGGTGCGGGTGATGTTGGTAAAGTGGCGAAACAACTGGCAGGTCTTGAATTAAATATAAACAAGATGCTTGGTTAACATAGATTGTTGGCGCGAAGGACAGATAAAGACTCAGATCTCGGTTTTGCGTCAATATCATTGTGATTTATTGCTATCAGTGTTTGATAGTTTACAAGAGCTCAGTATAATCCCAAGGTTAAAGTCAAGACTTTTACCTCTGCGTAATTATGTGGGTAAAAAGTACACGACAAAAGTCAGGAAACGAAGACGTTGTTGAATATTGCACTGAATGACGAGCGACCAAACACGGATAATAACCGTGGTCGCCAAGAGAAAATCTTGGGTGCGTTATTTTTCGTTGTGGTTGTGACCTTAATTAGTTCTGTTTTGTACTCGGCGATCAGTTGGATGTGGGATGACCAAAGGTTACCTCTCTCCAAAATAGTACTTCAGGGAAAACTGGAGTATGTCCAAGCTGACGATGTGCAGGCTGCATTTAGTCGAATAGATCACATCGGTACATTTATGTCTCAGGATATTGATGTATTACAGCAAAGTGTCGAAGCTCTGCCGTGGGTGGCGCATGCCGCAATCCGAAAGCAGTGGCCGGATACAGTAAAAGTTTTTTTGACAGAGCATCAACCTGAAGCCATTTGGAATGGCAACGAACTGTTAGATAAAAATGGGTTTGTTTTTGATGGCGATGTGGCTCTGTTACAAGAAGAAAAAGTGAAACTGTACGGACCCAAAGACAGCGGACCAGAAGTCTTACAGACTTACCGTGATTTGAGTCCTAAGTTTCAGCAATTGGGTTTAGCGATATCGTCTCTGGTATTAAACGAGCGACGAGCTTGGCAAATCATCCTTGATAACGGTATTCGATTAGAGCTCGGTAAAGAGTCTCTTCTTGAGCGTATAGAGCGATTTTTTAAGCTCTATAACAAGCTTGGCAGTGACACGCAAAGAATCAGTTATATCGATCTTAGGTACGATACAGGAGCCGCAGTTGGTTGGTTTCCTGAACAAGAGTTAGAAGAGAGTACAGATGACTAAGGCCGCTGATGACAACATTATTGTTGGTCTTGATATAGGCACTGCAACCGTATCGGCTCTAGTGGGTGAGGTTCTACCAGACGGTCAAATTAATATTATTGGCGCAGGTAGTAGCCCTTCACGTGGCATGGATAAAGGTGGCGTGAATGACTTGGAGTCGGTTGTAAAATCAGTACAACGTGCAATTGATCAAGCTGAATTGATGGCCGAGTGCCAAATCAGCCGAGTCTTCATTTCGTTGTCTGGTAAGCATATCGCAAGCCGAATTGAAAAAGGTATGGGCACGATTTCAGATGAAGAAGTGTCTCAAGAAGACATGGATCGCGCTATCCATACCGCAAAATCGATTAAAATCGGTGATGAACAGCGAATCCTTCATGTGATTCCGCAAGAGTTCACCATTGATTACCAAGAGGGAATCAAAAATCCGCTTGGTTTATCTGGGGTAAGAATGGAAGTAAGTGTCCACCTTATCTCATGCCATAATGACATGGCACGCAATATTATTAAGGCGGTAGAACGATGCGGCCTTAAAGTAGAGCAACTCGTATTTTCTGGGCTTGCTGCAAGTAATGCAGTAATCACCGAGGATGAAAGAGAGCTTGGAGTTTGTGTGGTGGATATTGGCGCCGGCACGATGGATGTGGCCATCTGGACTGGCGGTGCGTTACGTCACACAGAAGTATTTTCGTACGCAGGAAATGCTGTAACCAGCGATATTGCTTTTGCTTTTGGTACGCCAGTGAGCGATGCTGAAGAAATAAAAGTCAAATATGGCTGTGCTTTGAGTGAACTGGTCAGTAAGGATGACACGGTTAATGTACCAAGCGTAGGTGGGCGACCATCACGTAGTCTACAACGTCAAACGTTGTCAGAAGTGATTGAGCCACGCTACTCTGAGCTTATGGGACTGGTTAACCAAACTATTGACTCTGTACAAGCGAAATTGCGCGAAGAGGGTATAAAGCACCATCTAGCTGCGGGAGTTGTACTCACCGGCGGTGCTGCGCAAATGGACGGAGTGATAGAATGTGCGGAACGCGTATTCCGCAATCAAGTAAGGGTCGGCAAACCGCTCGAAGTCAGCGGATTAACTGACTATGTAAAAGAGCCGTACCATTCTACGGCAGTTGGATTACTTCATTACGCAAGAGACATGCAGTCTAGCGACGATAGCGATTATAATGAACCTAAACGCTCATCTGTTACTGGCTTTTTCGATAAATTGCGTAACTGGATACAAAAAGAGTTTTAACCTGAGTTGCAGGATAAACGGAGACAACACATGTTTGAACCGATGATGGAAATGTCTGACGATGCAGTAATCAAGGTCGTTGGGGTTGGTGGCGGCGGTGGTAACGCCGTTGAACACATGGTGCGTGAATCCATCGAAGGTGTGGAATTCATCAGCGTCAACACTGATGCGCAAGCACTTCGTAAGACAAGCGTTGGCAATGTTATTCAGATCGGTGGCGATATCACCAAAGGTCTGGGTGCAGGTGCTAATCCACAGGTTGGCCGTGACGCAGCTCTCGAAGACAGAGATAGAATTAAAGATTCCCTAACTGGCGCCGATATGGTGTTTATCGCAGCTGGTATGGGTGGCGGTACAGGTACTGGTGCAGCACCTGTTATTGCTGAAGTAGCTAAAGAGCTTGGCATTCTAACTGTCGCGGTAGTGACAAAACCGTTCAGCTTTGAAGGCAAAAAGCGTTTGGCGTTCGCTGAGCAAGGTATCGATGAGCTGTCTAAGCACGTTGACTCTTTGATTACGATTCCAAACGAAAAGCTGCTTAAAGTACTTGGCCGTGGTGTCACGCTACTAGAAGCTTTTGCAAGTGCGAACGACGTTCTTAAGAACGCTGTTCAAGGCATTGCAGAGCTAATTACTCGCCCTGGCATGATCAACGTCGACTTTGCGGACGTAAGGACAGTAATGTCTGAAATGGGTCACGCGATGATGGGCAGCGGTATTGCTAAAGGCGAAGACCGTGCTGAAGAAGCGGCTGAAATGGCAATTTCTAGCCCACTTCTGGAAGACATCGATCTAGCGGGCGCTCGTGGTGTTCTTGTCAATATTACTGCAGGTCTGGATATGCGTCTTGACGAGTTTGAGACGGTTGGTAATACAGTGAAAGCATTTGCTTCTGACAATGCAACTGTTGTTATCGGTACTTCTCTAGACCCAGATATGACGGACGAAATCCGCGTAACAGTTGTAGCGACAGGTATTGGCAATGAGAAAAAACCAGATATCACGCTAGTTGCGGGTGGTAAAGCGAAAGTGGCTCCGACGCCGCAGGCTCAACCACAACAGCAAGCGGCGGCAACGCAAGCTGAAGAGAAACCGGCACAAACCTTGCAAAATAATCAAGTGCAAGAGAAGCCACAGGTAACTCCTCAGCCGACAAATACAGTTTCTTCTTCTCCAGCATCGTCGAGCCAAAGCTCTGCGGCTCCGAAGCAAGAGAAGGAAAGTGGTTATTTAGATATCCCGGCATTTTTGCGTCGTCAGGCTGATTAATCTTTAATCCATAAATTTGACATGGCTCAAAATTATGGTAGCATTCACGGTCGACGTTACAGACGGCCGTGTTTTGTAGCAAATTTTTGAGAGGCAAGCAGATGATCAGACAACGTACTCTGAAAGAAATAGTGAAAACAACTGGTGTGGGCCTCCACTCTGGTCGTAAAGTCACGCTTACTCTGCGCCCGGCTGCTGCAAATACAGGTATCATTTACCGTCGTACAGATGTAAACCCACCTGTAGATTTTCCAGCTGATCCAGCTTCTGTTCGTGACACCATGCTATGTACTGCTTTGGTAAACGACGAAGGTGTGCGTATTTCAACTGTAGAGCACTTGAATGCGGCACTTGCTGGTATGGGCATCGACAACATTGTTGTCGAAGTAGACGCACCTGAAATTCCAATTATGGATGGTAGTGCTAGCCCATTTGTATACTTGCTACAACAAGCAGGTATCGAAACGCAAAATGCGCCAAAACGTTTCATCCGTATTAAAAAGCCAGTTCGTTTTGAAGATGGCGATAAATGGGCAGAGTTTGTACCATTTAACGGCTTCCGCATGGACTTCGAAATTGAATTTAATCACCCTGCTATTGAGTCAGACGAACAGCGCTTGCTGTTTGATTTCTCCTCAAAAGGCTTCGTTCGTGAAATTTCTCGTGCACGTACGTTTGGCTTTATGCGTGATATCGAATATCTACAGTCTCAAAACCTAGTTTTGGGTGGTAGTTTCGACAATGCTATCGTATTGGATGATTACCGTATTCTTAACGAAGAAGGCCTACGCTTTGAAAATGAGTTTGTGACTCACAAAGTGTTGGATGCGATTGGTGATCTTTACATGTGTGGTCACCCAATCATCGGTGAATTTCGCGCCTTTAAATCGGGTCACGGTTTGAACAACCAACTTCTGCGAGCTGTTCTTGCTGATCAGGAAGCGTGGGAGTGGACTACATTCGAAGAAGAAGTCGGCTCACCAGTAGCATTCGCTGAACCAAATATGGTGCTTGCGTAAATACTCGGGATTAAAATTAATAAAAAACCAGGCTTATGCCTGGTTTTTTGCTATTTGGCTTTAATCTTGGGCTTATTAATAGCATTCGAGCTTTCAGCATATTGAAATAACGGTTACTTACGGTCTTTCTTTTCTGCCATATCGGCCAATCGCTTTAAACGCTCTTGAATTTTAGGCGGTGCCATGTCGGCAATCGTCATCAATGACTTTGCTGCAGATTCTGTTAATGGTGGACGTTTAGGTCTGTCGTCTTGTTCGAAACGATTTCTGTATAATGATGGATTGATCCTCACTTCAACGCTCATCAGTTTGGCAAAGCCTTGAGTACGAAGTTTATTTAGGATCATGAGGCGATCGTAATCGATCTTCATTTTGATCGCGGCACTAGAAACATCGATCAATAGGTGGCCGTTACGAACATTCGCCACCCGGCAATGATCGGCCGTCCCAGTGGGTAAGATCTCTTGCAAAGCTTGGTTAAGCTGTAAGATTTCTCCAGCATGTTCTTGAATCTGCTTGAACTGTGATTCAGCAATAACATCTTCAGTCGAGGTTGGACGGTGATCACGCATAGGTAAAATCTAATTTTGTTGAGATATCAGCTATTCTAGAGCAGCTTTCTATCAAGGTATAGTTTACATTAACGTCTTTCGCTTCAGTTTTACAATGTAGCAAGGTAAAAAGCAAAGTCTGCTCTGAATAGATTACACATATTGTGGTATGCAATATCGTCTAATCAGTCACCACTTTAAGTAAAAACTTCAGAGTGCTTCAAACAAATACGTCTATTTATGGTTGTATCGATGAAAAATCCTTACACTAAGCCACATTGTTTCGAAACTTAGCCTTGAAATATGGATGTTTGAACTCAATATCTTTGATAAATGATTTATCTCAGTATTCTTAGTTCCAAACTGGCAGAGACTGAAGGCATTATGAGTAGATCGGGAACGGTCTGATTAAAGAGAGATTCACGAAAAATGATAACTAAGCTACTGACAAAAGTGATTGGCAGTCGCAACGACCGAACACTGCGCCGCCTTAGAAAAATTGTAAAAGAAATTAATAACTACGAGCCAACATTCGAAGCTCTAAGTGATGAAGAGTTAAAAGCAAAGACGGTTGAGTTCCGTGAGCGCCTAGAGAAAGGTGAAACTCTTGATAAACTACTTCCTGAAGCTTTTGCTACGGTTCGTGAGGCATCTAAGCGTGTCTACGGCATGCGTCACTTCGACGTTCAGCTTATCGGTGGTATGGTTCTAAATGCGGGTCAAATTGCGGAGATGCGTACAGGTGAAGGTAAAACGCTGACTGCAACGCTTCCTGCTTACTTAAATGCTCTTGCTGGTAAAGGCGTTCACATCGTAACAGTGAACGATTATCTAGCTAAACGTGATGCTGAGACGAACCGCCCTCTATTTGAATTTTTAGGTATGACCGTTGGCGTAAACGTGCCAAACATGCCTCCTCAAGAGAAAAAAGAAGCGTACCAAGCTGACATTCTATACGGAACCAACAATGAATTTGGTTTTGACTACCTTCGTGACAATATGGCTTTCCGTAGCGAAGACCGTGTACAGCGTGATCGCTTCTTTGCAGTTGTCGATGAGGTAGACTCAATCCTAATTGATGAAGCTCGTACTCCTTTGATCATTTCTGGTCCTGCTGAAGATAGCTCTGAACTATACACTCGAATCAACCTTTTGATCCCGCATCTGAAAAAGCAAGATAAAGAAGACTCTGAAGAATACCGTGGTGATGGTCACTACACTGTTGATGAAAAGTCAAAGCAAGTATACCTAACTGAAACGGGTCAAGAATACGTTGAAGAACTGTTGGTGAAAAACGGTCTGATGGAGGAAGGGGATACACTTTACTCTCCGGCTAACATCAGCATGTTGCATCACGTGAATGCTGCTTTGCGTGCTCATGTGTTATTCGAGCGTAACGTTGATTACATTGTTACTGATGAAGGTGAAGTGGTCATCGTTGATGAACACACTGGTCGTACAATGCCAGGTCGTCGTTGGTCTGAAGGTCTTCACCAAGCAGTAGAAGCGAAAGAAGGCGTTAAGATCCAAAACGAAAACCAAACTTTGGCTTCTATTACCTTCCAGAACTACTTCCGTTTATACGAAAAACTGTCAGGTATGACAGGTACAGCGGATACTGAAGCGTTCGAATTCCAGTCTATCTATGGTTTGGAAACGGTGGTTATCCCAACCAACAAGCCGATGATTCGTAACGATATGCCAGATGTGGTTTACCGTACTGAAGCAGAGAAGTTTGCGGCAATCATTGAAGATATTAAAGAGCGTGTTGCCAAAGGGCAGCCAACGCTTGTTGGTACTGTGTCGATTGAAAAGTCAGAACTTCTTTCTAACGCATTGAAGAAGGCTAAGATCAAACACAACGTATTGAACGCGAAATTCCATGAGAAAGAAGCGGAAATTGTTGCTGAAGCGGGCATGCCTGGTGCGGTAACTATCGCGACCAACATGGCCGGTCGTGGTACGGACATTGTGCTTGGCGGTAGCTGGCAATCAAAAGTTGAAGCTTTAGAGAACCCAACTCAAGAGCAAATCGATGCGATTAAAGCAGAGTGGAAAGTGGTGCATGACCAAGTGCTAGAAGCTGGTGGTCTACATATCATCGGTACTGAGCGCCACGAATCTCGCCGTATTGATAACCAGCTACGTGGTCGTTCTGGTCGTCAAGGTGATGCGGGTTCATCGCGCTTCTACCTATCTATGGAAGACTCTTTGCTACGTATTTTCACTTCTGATCGTATGGCGAGCCTTATTCAAAGTGGTATGGAAGAAGGTGAAGCTATTGAATCGAAAATGCTTTCTCGCTCAATTGAAAAAGCACAGCGCAAAGTGGAAGGTCGGAACTTTGATATCCGTAAGCAGCTGCTTGAATACGATGATGTAGCGAACGATCAACGTAAGGTTGTCTACGAACTGCGTGACGAGTTAATGAACGTTGAAGACATCAGCGGCATGATCGAGCAAAACCGTGAAGATGTGCTAACAGCGGTTATTGATGAGTACATTCCACCACAGTCACTAGAAGATATGTGGGATGTTGAAGGTCTACAAGAGCGCTTGAAAGCGGACTTCGATCTTGATGCGCCAGTGAAGCAATGGCTTGAAGAAGACGACAAGCTTTACGAAGAAGCATTACGTGAAAAGATCATCAACCTAGCCGTTGAAGTGTACAAAGAGAAAGAGGAAGTGGTGGGTGCACAAGTGCTTCGCAACTTCGAAAAATCGGTCATGCTTCAGACTCTGGATACGCTTTGGAAAGAGCATTTGGCTGCGATGGATCACTTGCGTCAAGGTATCCATTTACGCGGTTACGCACAGAAGAACCCAAAACAAGAATACAAACGTGAGTCGTTTGAACTGTTTGAGGGTCTACTAGAAGCGCTGAAAACAGACGTTATTACTGTTCTATCTCGTGTTCGCGTTCAGCAACAAGAAGAAGTTGAACGTATGGAAGAACAGCGTCGTGCGCAAGCTGAAGAAGCCGCTCGTCGTGCGCAAGCGCAACACGCTGCAGCACAAAATCCGCTTTCTGAAGGCGAAGAATCTGAAGAAGGTTCAAATCAACCAATGGTACGTGATGAACGTAAAGTAGGTCGTAATGAACCTTGCCCTTGTGGCAGTGGCAAGAAGTACAAACAGTGCCACGGCAAAATCGACTAATCTGTTAGTCGGATTATTTATCAAAGAGTCGCTTAGGCGACTCTTTTTTTAAATAAATTCTTTGGCTATCAAATTCCATAAGTTTGATAGGTCAGAAAGTTTTTGAGATGTAGAAGCTCGTTGTCACAATAGTAAAGTACAACGGTCTTGAGAGTTAGGAGTCCCCATGAAAAGAATTCACATAGTCGCGGCAATTATTTTTAACCAAGACAAATCAAAGATCTTTATTACAAAGCGTCCTGATGATAAGCACAAAGGCGGGTTTTGGGAGTTTCCGGGTGGCAAAGTCGAGCCGGGAGAAAGCATTGAGCTTGCTATTACAAGAGAACTCGAAGAAGAAGTAGGAATTGAAGTTATTGAGCAAGCCCCTTTTGAACATTTGGAATACGACTATCCAGACAAATCACTCAAGTTTGATTTTATTACAGTATCTCAATTCAGTAATGAGCCTTACGGTCGAGAAGGTCAAGAAGGATGCTGGGTTGAAATCAGCGAATTGGGCGACTACACCTTTCCTGAAGCGAACGTACCTATCTTGGAGCGTGTTGTAAAAGAGTTTGCTTAAGCTCGATGAACTTGCTTGTGGTAACCACGGTATGTTGTTAGTTTAAACAGATTAAGCGAAACGAGAGAACGAGAGCAAACCTCGTTATCCAGAGAAGGAGAGAAAGCGCAATGGTTCGTATTGCAATCGCAGGAGCAGCTGGCCGAATGGGCCGCAATTTGGTTAAAGCTTCACACCTTAATCCTGAAGCGACAGTGAGCGCGGGATCAGAACGACCTGAGTCTTCACTTGTCGGCGTCGATATCGGTGAGCTTTGTGGTGAAGGTAAATTCGATGTGCTCTTAACGGATGATCTTGCTAAAGACGTCGATAATTTTGATGTAATCATCGATTTCACCGCTCCAGTAAGCACATTAGCGAATCTCGAGTTGTGTAAGAAATACGGTAAGAGCATTGTGATTGGGACGACTGGCTTCAGCGATGCAGAGCGTGATCTTATCGATGAAGCAGCCAAGCAAGTGCCTGTTGTGATGGCGCCAAATTATTCTGTAGGCGTAAACCTTGTCTTTAAGCTTCTTGAGAAAGCGGCCAAAGTGATGGGGGATTACTGTGATATCGAGATTGTTGAAGCACACCATCGCCATAAAGTTGATGCCCCCTCTGGTACCGCTATCGGAATGGGAGAAGCTATTGCTGGTGCGATGGGTAATAAGCTGAATGATGTAGCTGTCTATGCCCGAGAAGGCATTACTGGTGAAAGAACAAAAGATGAGATCGGCTTTGCTACGATTCGCGCTGGCGATATCGTCGGTGAGCATACAGCTATGTTTGCTGATATCGGGGAACGAGTGGAAATAACGCACAAAGCGACTGATCGCATGACGTTTGCTAATGGGGCCGTAAAGGCTGCCGTTTGGTTGAGTGCTAAACCTGCGGGCTTTTATACCATGACAGATGTTTTGGGATTGAATGAACTCTAAATACATAATTATTCGCCGGCGCTAGCCGGCTTTTTTATATCTATAGAATTATTTGTAAATAAAATGATTCTGATAGAGAAGATTTTAGCACTTACTTTTGTTGTGTTTTTGTCTGTTTTGGATTTTTTTTTAGGTGTAATCGTTAAAAGTGTTCCTGTTTTTGTCTTGGTGAACGTTTGCGTTAAAAACTCATAATTTTTTGTGATCCCTAAAAAGTTCAAATTTGTAAAATTCATTAAACCTCTATCCCTCCCTATTTAATAGCATTCAAAAGTTGTCTTTTTGAGCCTTACTGATTCGAAATGACCTTACTCGCTAGAAATTGATAATTTATTTTTGATTGTAGGTTGACAGGTTTCCAGTCCAACTTTAGAATACCGCCAATTTGTCTGAAATACCTATTTATGTAGATTTTATAGGTAAAGGAAGGCATGTTTGCAGTTTGATTTATTTTTTTTGCATTTTTATTCTGGAGGTTGTCTTGGGTAAATTAGCACTGTTAGTCCTAGAAGATGGGACAGTGTTCCACGGAGTGTCCATAGGGGCAGATGGTATTTCCGTTGGTGAAGTCGTTTTTAATACCTCGATGACGGGGTATCAAGAAATCCTCACTGATCCTTCCTATTCTCAGCAAATCGTCACCCTTACTTATCCTCACATTGGCAATACCGGAACCACTTCCGAAGATGAAGAATCCTCTTCCATTCATGCACAAGGCCTTGTGATTCGCGACCTTCCTCTTATCGCTTCTAACTTCCGTAATGAACAATCCCTCTCTGATTACCTTAAGTCTCAAAATATCGTTGGCATCGCTGATATTGATACGCGAAAGCTCACTCGTATCTTGCGTGAAAAAGGTGCTCAAAACGGTTGTATTGTTGCGGGTAATAACCTAGATGAAGCTTTGGCTCTAGCGAAAGCAAAAGAATTCCCAGGCTTAAAAGGAATGGACCTTGCGAAAGAAGTTACAACGAAAGAAGCGTATCAATGGAAACAAGGTTCGTGGACGCTTGAAGGTGGACTTCCAGAGGCGAAAGATGACAGCGAGCTGCCATACCACGTCGTTGCTTACGACTTCGGCGCAAAACGCAACATCCTGCGAATGTTGGTTGACCGCGGTTGCCGCTTAACGGTTGTTCCTGCTGAAACGTCAGCGGAAGAAGTGCTTGCGATGAAGCCGGACGGTGTTTTCCTATCAAATGGCCCTGGTGATCCAGAACCATGTACTTACGCGATTGAAGCGACAAAAGTGTTCCTAGAAAAAGGCTTACCTATCTTCGGTATCTGTTTAGGTCACCAAATCCTTGCGTTAGCGTCAGGTGCACAAACCGTGAAAATGAAGTTTGGTCACCATGGTGCAAACCACCCAGTAAAAGATTTAGAGCGTAACGTTGTTATGATCACTTCGCAAAACCACGGCTTTGCGGCAGATGAAGCAACGTTACCGGAAAAATTACGTGCTACTCACGTATCGTTATTTGATGGCTCTTTGCAAGGTATTCACCGCACAGACAAGCCAGCATTTAGCTTCCAAGGTCACCCAGAAGCGAGCCCAGGTCCACATGACGCGGCACCGCTATTTGACCACTTTATCGAACTAATCAAAAAACACAGCGCTTAATTCGGAGTAGTAGATAATGCCAAAACGTACTGACATTCAAAGTATTCTAATTCTTGGTGCTGGTCCGATTGTTATCGGTCAGGCATGTGAGTTTGACTACTCTGGCGCACAAGCGTGTAAAGCACTTCGTGAAGAAGGCTACCGAGTTATTCTGGTTAACTCGAACCCTGCGACGATCATGACTGACCCAGAGATGGCTGATGCAACTTACATCGAGCCAATCCAATGGGAAGTGGTACGTAAGATCATCGAGAAAGAACGTCCAGATGCAGTTTTGCCAACCATGGGTGGCCAGACTGCACTTAACTGTGCGTTAGACTTAGAGAAGCACGGCGTTCTCGCAGAGTTTGGCGTAGAGATGATTGGTGCAACGGCTGATGCAATCGACAAAGCGGAAGACCGTTCTCGTTTTGATAAAGCGATGAAGTCTATCGGCCTTGAGTGTCCTCGCGCAGATACAGCGAAGAGCATGGAAGAAGCTTACAAAGTTTTAGATATGGTTGGCTTCCCTTGTATCATTCGTCCATCGTTCACCATGGGTGGCACTGGTGGTGGTATCGCGTACAACAAAGAAGAGTTCGAAGAAATCTGTCGTCGCGGTCTGGACTTATCTCCGACTAACGAACTTCTTATCGATGAGTCACTAATCGGTTGGAAAGAGTACGAAATGGAAGTCGTTCGTGACAAAGCGGACAACTGTATCATCGTATGTTCAATCGAGAACTTTGACCCAATGGGCATCCATACGGGCGACTCAATCACGGTTGCTCCAGCACAAACACTGACTGACAAAGAATACCAGCTTATGCGTAATGCATCGCTAGCTGTTCTGCGTGAAATCGGTGTTGAAACAGGTGGTTCAAACGTACAGTTTGGTATCAACCCGAAAGATGGTCGTATGGTCATCATCGAGATGAACCCGCGTGTATCTCGCTCTTCTGCGCTAGCATCAAAAGCAACAGGCTTCCCAATTGCGAAAATTGCCGCGAAACTGGCTGTTGGCTTTACGCTAGACGAACTACAAAACGACATCACAGGTGGTGCAACACCCGCGTCATTTGAACCAACTATCGACTACGTCGTAACTAAGATCCCTCGCTTTAACTTCGAGAAATTTGCTGGCGCAAACGACCGTCTGACAACTCAGATGAAATCGGTTGGTGAGGTAATGGCGATTGGTCGTAACCAACAAGAATCTCTTCACAAAGCACTGCGTGGCCTAGAAGTTGGCGCAACTGGTTTTGATGAGATGGTCGATCTGGAAGCACCAGATGCACTGACTAAGATTCGTCACGAACTTAAAGAAGCAGGTGCAGAGCGTATCTGGTACATCGCCGATGCATTCCGAGCGGGTATGTCAGTCGACGGAGTGTTCAACTTGACTCAAATCGACCGCTGGTTCCTGGTTCAAATCGAAGAAATTGTAAAACTCGAAGAACAAGTCAAGGCGGGCGGCTACGCAGGTTTGACCAAAGAAGTGCTTCGTCAGATGAAACGCAAAGGCTTCTCTGATGCTCGCTTGTCTAAATTGCTTGGTGTCGCTGAAAGTGAAATTCGCCGTGCTCGTGAGCAGTTTGATATTCATCCGGTTTACAAACGTGTGGATACATGTGCAGCAGAGTTTTCTTCTGACACGGCTTACATGTACTCATCTTACGATGAAGAATGTGAAGCAAACCCAACAGACAAAGATAAGATCATGGTTCTTGGTGGCGGTCCAAACCGTATCGGCCAAGGTATCGAATTCGATTACTGTTGTGTTCATGCATCACTTGCGCTGCGTGAAGACGGTTACGAAACCATTATGGTTAACTGTAACCCAGAAACGGTATCTACTGACTACGATACGTCTGATCGCCTGTACTTCGAACCAGTAACTCTGGAAGATGTACTGTCTATCGCTCGCGTTGAAAAACCAAAAGGTGTGATTGTTCAGTACGGTGGTCAAACGCCACTTAAACTGGCTCGTGCTCTAGAAGCGGCTGGTGTTCCAATCATTGGTACTAGCCCAGATGCTATCGACCGTGCGGAAGACCGTGAACGCTTCCAGGCAGCTGTTGACCGTCTAGGTCTACTTCAGCCAGAAAACGCGACAGTAACAACGATGGAACAGGCGGTTGAAAAATCGAAAGAAATTGGCTTCCCATTAGTTGTTCGTCCATCTTATGTACTCGGTGGTCGTGCGATGGAAATCGTATACGACGAGCAAGACCTGCGTCGCTACTTCAACGAAGCAGTAAGCGTATCGAACGAGTCTCCAGTTCTACTAGACCGTTTCTTGGATGATGCAACCGAAGTTGATATTGATGCTATCTGTGACGGTGAACGCGTCGTTATCGGCGGTATCATGGAACACATCGAACAAGCGGGTGTTCACTCTGGTGACTCTGCATGTTCACTGCCTGCATACACGCTAAGTCAGGAAATTCAAGACAAGATGCGTGAGCAAGTTGAGAAGCTGGCGTTCGAACTCGGTGTACGCGGTTTGATGAACACGCAGTTTGCTGTGAAAGGCAACGACGTTTACCTAATCGAAGTGAACCCTCGTGCTGCTCGTACGGTACCATTCGTATCGAAAGCGACAGGTGCACCTCTAGCGAAAATCGCTGCACGTGTAATGGCGGGTCAATCTCTAGAGTCACAAGGATTTACTAAAGAGATTATCCCTCCTTACTACTCAGTGAAAGAAGTGGTTCTGCCGTTCAACAAATTCCCTGGTGTTGACCCTCTATTGGGCCCAGAAATGCGCTCAACAGGTGAAGTAATGGGTGTTGGTGCAACGTTCGCAGAAGCTTACGCGAAAGCAGAGCTAGGTTGTGGTGCAGTTTACCCTGAAGGTGGTCGTGCGCTACTGTCTGTACGTGAAGGCGATAAAGAGCGTGTTGTTGACCTAGCTTCTAAGCTAGTGAAACTGGGTTACCAGTTGGATGCGACACACGGTACTGCTGTAATTCTGGGCGAAGCGGGTATTAACCCACGTTTGGTAAACAAAGTACACGAAGGTCGTCCACACATTCTTGACCGCATCAAGAACAACGAATACACCTACATTGTAAACACGGCAGCTGGTCGTCAAGCGATTGAAGATTCGAAAGTTCTACGTCGCGGCGCACTGGCAGAGAAAGTGAACTACACAACGACACTGAACGCAGCGTTCGCTACATGTATGTCTCACACTGCAGACGCAAAAGCGTCAGTAACTTCGGTTCAAGAGTTACACGCTAAAGTGAAAGCGAGTCTAGACGCGTAACAGATAAAAATCAGTAAGCTCGTTAATCAGGGCTTACATGACAACCTCATTGCCCGCTCATTTGAGCGGGCTTTTTTGTTTTATTAAGCAACTTGTTCTACTTGTTGATATTTTTCATTCGTCTTCGATGCTCTCTACGACTCTGAGCTAGTTCATAGTAAAAGGTTATGAAGCATTTGTAGGAAGGAGTATTCATCAAATAAAGAGCAATAATGGGGAGAGCAAGGGCTATCAACCAGAATAGGTCTCCTAATTTTGCTTCTGAAACCCCAAAACATATCGCAATGAAAATTTGTATCGTGGCATTGAAAATATTGATTGGATTTAGAAACTTTAAACCATGAATAATGATCATCCCAAATGGAATCGTTACCAAAAGTGCACCAATACCCATCATTACTACCCACAAGTAGAATGGACCGTAAGTGTTTGAAATATCGATTAGTTGATCCAGAAAGAAAATATTTAATCCTCCCCCCATTGTTAACAGTATTATTGCACTTAAAGCTGTAGCGATGCTTTTAGCGGACAGAACGAAGACTTCTTTTTCCCTACTATTCAATGGAAAACTCCTCGTATACACCCACTGCAATAGCACCGACGTTGCCGGAGGTTGCACTACCCACGAAACTGATAGTTGCACCAATGGCATCTTTTAGTTGAAGTTGGATGGCATTGCTGATGTCTTGTGAAGAGAACCTTCGTTTTACGCTTCCTGAACGTACTAGTTGTTTATAGGCTTTTGAAGATAAGTTTGGGATGTTTTGTTTCGAAATTTCTTTAGTGAGCCTTGCTCGTTCGTGTCGATTTAAGCCCTTCAAAACTTCACTTAAGCTTTTTCCTGAGCTCTTCTGTAGATTACTTATGGCTTTTATTGTGGCTGTGCCTGATGCCCCAACACCTACCAGAGATATGTAATCGAGGGCTTTAGACGTATTTTGATACCAAGCTTGCGAGTCCAGTTCATCTAGCTTATCAGGAGCAAAACCCTCAGCTCCACTCCTGCCTATGCCCACCATACATTGGACTGTAGAGGCAGCCGCCGCACTGTATCCCAAATAAGTAACGGCAGCACTCGTGCCTCCCGAAATTGGAATCGCCCCAACACTACCAATAACAACCATCCAACCTAAAGCTGCTGAAGCACAGCTTAAGCCTGCTCCAATAAGTTCAGAAGCTAACTTAGACTCTCTATTCGAAGACTTAAGTTCTTTGGCGTAGCTATCGGCGGACATAGGAGATGTCGGCTCTTTTAAAATAATGCTGATAGGGTTGACGCGACAACTGGAGTTGAACTTTCGAAGAGAGATTATTGTTGAATCACCTGCGATATAAATAACCCCTGCCCCCGAAGTTTCAGGCCTAGAGTCTATGACTTTGAAGAGCTGTTTTAGATTTACGGTTTGTTCTATACGAGAGCGTAGCTGTTGCTCTTTTATTGAGGGGCGAGTCCTTAAAACATCCATTATTTTCACTCTTGATAAGGTTGAATTTATCAGATTAAGCCAGTGTTTTTCTTGGCCATCAAAAAAATGAAATACTCTTGAGGTGAGGCTCTATATTTTGATGTAATTGATATTTTTAATGTATCATTTTCTAGATTCATTGATTGATGAAAATTAGGAATAGATTGGTGTCTTGACTTTCCATTGGTAGTTTTGTGAATAAGTGCTACCGTTTCTTCCTCTTTGATACCTCTTCAAAAAGGAAGTGTAGTGGAAATCACGGTTGAGATTTTGTTGGCCTTATTTTTGGTTGCGACTGCCGCAGGCTTTATTGATGCGATGGCTGGTGGGGGAGGGCTCATTACGCTCCCTGCGCTTTTGGCTGCGGGGTTGAGTCCGACTCAAGCTCTAGCAACCAACAAGTTACAAAGTTCGTTTGGCAGTTTCTCTGCTAGCTGGTATTTCGTGCGTAACGGTATTGTCAGCTTAAAGGAAATGCGTTTCGCGATACTCTGTACTTTTATTGGTGCAGCGATCGGTGCCGAGGCTGTGCAGTTTATTGATGCTAGCGTACTCCCCAGTTTGATCCCTGTTCTTTTGATAGCCATTTCCCTCTATTTTTTACTCGCGCCAAGTACGCGAAAAATCGATGGAAAACCAAAGTTATCTGAAGCGATGTTTGCGCTATGCATTGGTGGCGGGATCGGTTTCTATGATGGCTTTTTTGGCCCTGGGACTGGATCTATTTTTACTGTTTGTTTTGTTGCACTAGGTCACTTTTCTTTGGTCGAAGCCACAGCTAGGACCAAAATCCTCAATTTCACGTCAAACATAGCGGCACTAATCTTTTTTATCTTAGCTGGGTTGCCAGTGTGGAAGCTTGGCTTAACCATGGCTGTTGGCGGTTTTCTTGGTGCTCAGTTAGGGGCGAAGGTCGTGGTAAGTAAAGGGCAAAAATGGATTCGTCCTCTAGTTATAGTGATGTCGATGCTTATGGCAACGAAACTTCTTTGGCAACAACATCAGCAATGGATTCTGTCAGTGCTTTAACTCGTTCGCTGCGATATGTGCTGTGGCGCATGCAGATATGTATTGGTCGAATTAACTGTCCTAGTTCTTCAAAGTCATAGCAGAATTTGGGTGTGATATTAAGTGTCTTCAGGATAGATTTAGGAATTAAAGCGGGAGCCATTCCGCCCAAAGCCAGTTGTGCTGCCGCAGTGTATGAATCCATTTCCATCAAAGGCTCAATTCCGTATTTTGACAAAATAGCTTGTTGGTAAGTATTGGCAGGATTGGTTAAGTCATTGGTCAAAATGGCTTTGGGTAGTTGCGAAAGTGGGTATCTACTGACGATTGAGAAAGGTTCATCAGTGAGGTGAAAGCTCATTAATCCATGATGAGGCGGTAAATAACCAGCACAGAATCCCAGTGTCGCTTTACCTGATTTGACGTTCTCAATAATGCGTGGTGTATGATTGGTCGATATTCGTATGTACTGGTCGTGGGCAAAGCGTTCTGCCATGATCACACTAAGGTATCCAGCGACTAAGGTTTCAGAGCAGTCTATCTTGATCAAAGAAGTATCTTCTATTTCTTGCTGATCATAGATCTGACCTCTTAACTCATTGAACGTTGGCTCGATCGTGTTGATGAGCGCAAGGCCATCGGAGGTCAGCTTTATGTGCCGACCACTTGGCTCAATCAATTTTTTTCCTAACTTCTTCTCTAGATTCGAAATGCGCTTACTCACCGCAGATTGACTAATATAGAGTTGGCTGCCCGTACGGCTCATGGTTTTTTCTTTACTGAGGACAAGTAACGTCTCAATACCTTCAAGCAACATAATGATTAATGAAAGTTAGGAATGGTTGAAATAATTTAGCGAATTGTACAAGAGTTGGCGAATCAAATGAGTATAAATGAGAGGAGCCGACACTCAGTCGACTCCATGACCGAATCATGTAATTTGTTTTTAACGATTAATTGCGAAAGTTGGTAGGGATAGATGCCAACGAATAGCACCGAGACGTATAATGAGCGTTGAGATTACACCAGCGAGTAAAGCCGTTGAGTGGTCATAACCCATGTTTACCGACATCGTATGGAAGATGCCGCCAATAATACATGCCGTAGCGTAGACTTCACTTCTTAATACCATAGGAACTTCGCGAGCCAGTACATCACGTATAATGCCACCACCACAACCAGTAATGACTCCCATGATCACTGCGACCATCCCAGACGCGTTGTAAGCGAGGGCTTTCTCTACACCTATTCCTACAAATACAGCAAGGCCGATGGCATCACAAACGGGTAATACCCACCATGAGAGTCGCTTGGGTCTTCGAATAACAAGCATGGTTAGTAGACACGTAACAAATATCACCCATAAGTACGTCGTATCTGTTATCCAAAATACAGGAGTGGCACCTAGCGCCATGTCTCGGATTGTTCCGCCACCAATAGCAGTCACACTGCCGAGAACGATAACGCCGAATGGGTCCATTTTTAAACGGCCCGCCAGTAACACGCCAGAGATAGCGAAAACTGCGGTACCGAACAAATCGATCATATAAAGCAGCATGGAGTCCATGTTACTTAGTACCTTTATATAGTGTGAGAAAAAATGGGCGGAAATTGTACGGTATTTGCCACGAAATCGTTAGCGTTTTTGACGAACGCTTTTAAAGTGCTCACACACTTCTGTGATCGCATTTAGTGTGCGTGGGGTTGGGCGGTTAATCCAATCTGAGTTTAGAGACCAGATGTGTTTATTTCTAAGTGCGGGAAGCTCATTGCTCCACTCTGCCCACATACCATCATTACTCATTGCGTGACGAGAAGTAAAAATAACCTCTGGTTGGCGAGTGATGACCTGCTCGATGCTGACCTGAGGATAAGGCGCGCTGGATGCTGCGAAAATGTTTTCACCACCGCAAAAAGTAAAGACTTCACTTGGCCAGTTCTTCCCGGCGACAGTGATGATAGGCTTTTCACTCAACTGATAAAAGTAACGAACTTTCTCGTGCGTGTTGTACTTCTCTTTTAGTGTATTCAGTTGCGTTCTAAAATCTTCAGCGGCCTTTTGTCCTATTTGCGGGGTTTCGCTGTATTGGCTTAGCTGCTCGATATTATTGGCGATATCTTCCAGTGAGCCTGTAGTGGAATAATAGATAGGAATGCCGAACTGTTTAATTTTCTCCAGCTCTTTTGCCGGGTTTCCTGCCGGCCAAGCAATGACTAAATCCGGTTGAAGAGCAATAATGCGCTCTAATTTAATTCCTTGGTAATTAGAGACTCTTTCCAGCTGCTTTGCCTGCTCTGGATAATCACTCATTTCGCTGACAGCAACAAGCTTGTCTCCTAGCCCTGCCGCAAAGGCAATTTCAGTGGCATGCGGAGCTAAACTTACAATGCGTTGCGCTGGTGTTTGAGCGAAGGTCGCTGTCGAAACAAACAGCGTTAATGCGAAGCATAGTTTATTCATCATAATCCTTGATAAATCATTCCTAAAAGCAGACTTTGGATAGCTATCCAAACGAAGACTCGCCAAACGAGCAGCGTATGTATTTGTGAAAGGTGAATAGCCGATGGGGCGATTCGTCCACCGATTTTTGCGCGTTCCGCACGTATACCTTGATAGATAGCAGGGCCGCATAAAGAGAGTTGTAGTTTGTGTCCGATGGTACACAACACCCAGGCGGGCCCGGGTAGTGGCCAAGACTTCGCTTGTTGCTGTACACCAGAAAGCACATTGCTTACGTTCTTTCCTACAGCTAAAAGTATGGCAAAGAGACGAAGTGGAATAATATCCAGAGCGGCAACCAGCTGAACGGCAGGTTTACCAAAGGGCAAATATTGGCGTCGGCTAGGGGACCAAACTCGAGCTAACTCTGTGGCTAGTCGATACATTAACGCACCAATACCACCTGCTAGTGCGTACCAAAATAACACACCGATTACGTTGCGGCTGTATCCCATAATCATAGCTTCTGAGCTTGCTTTACCTATGCCGATGATCGAGAGGCTGTCAGTATCGCGATTAAGGTATGGTCTTAGTAATTGTCGGCACTGAGCTTTGTCTTCTCTCGACATACTTGTGACGAGTTGTTTCGTTAAGGCTTCGCTGTTGCGCCAGTCCAAAGCAATGATCAATAGCACTAGTTCGTATAAAGGCACTTGCCAAACGAATGGCTCCACGGCAATCAGCAAGATCAAGCAAGGCAATAGCATCAAGCCCAATGCAAGACTGCCGGAGGTCAGGCTCTGTGAGTAACTATGATTATTGTTTACTTTGTTGGCGAGGTTCTCAGCTAACTTTCGCCATAAAGTGATGGGATGCGATGAACGGGGGATTGGTAAAATAAGGTGAAAGAGCAGTGCGCCCCACATAATAAGGAGCGCACCGTTGGCATAAAATGACTGAAAAACTTCTTCCATGAGTGAGTCGTTTACTTAATGAGTTCCAGCATTTTGAATACCATTTCAGAAGAGCTTTTTGCTGCTAGCGGTAGGAACTCATCAAAGCTCATTGGTGACTCTTTATCAGCGACATCAGAGATTGCGCGCACAACAACAAACGGCGTGTTGAATTGGTGACAAGTTTGAGCGATAGCAGATGCTTCCATTTCTACCGCGATAACGGATGGGAAGTGCTTACGAATAAACTCTTGGCGTTCAGCGGTGCAAACAAATGCATCACCAGTACAGATCAGGCCGCGAACTGCATGAGTGTTTTCCATTTGCGCTAGTGCCTTTTCTGCTAAATCCATTAGCTTTTCATCCGCTTTGAATGCAGCAGGCTGGCCAGCCATTTGGCCAATTTCATAACCAAAAGCGGTCACGTCTGCATCGTGATGACGAACTTCTGTTGAGATAACAACATCACCTAGATTTAGGCTTGAATCGAAGCCACCAGCAGAGCCTGTGTTAATCACAACATCTGGCTGGTATTCATCAAGAAGAATGGTAGTGCCTACTGCAGCTGCAACTTTACCGATACCTGATTGTAGTACGACTACTTCTACATCATTAATTTGACCAGAGAAAAACGTACAACCTGCTTTATTTACGGTTTTGCAGTTTGTGATTGCTTCTTTCAGGATGGTCACTTCTTGTTCCATCGCACCGATGATACCAACTTTCATAACACTCTCTTTCGGTAAATATTTTAGTTGGCCGAGAGTATAGCACTCCCCGTGAGCAGTTTTCTATTTGATGAGCTTAGCTTGAGTGAGCTTTTCTCGTAATTGTTCGGCGCGCTTTCTGTTTACGCCAAAGTCAGAATAACCCACACGTGACTCTGAGCGAACAATCAGTTTGTCTCCTGCTACTTTTAATTCGAGGTCATCCACGAAGCGCATGATTTTAGATGTGCATTCTATCCGAAGGTAATCACCCTCTTTTACCGCGGTTTTGGCGCCAGGAAGTTGAAGCGCGGCTTGCTCAATGGCATCTAACGTTGCGGACTCAGTGAGCAAAAAAGGTGCTAATTGAAACTTGTCTCTTGAGTCCTGAGTTGAAACGCAATTTGGTTTGTCACCACAAGGTGATTGAGAACGATCTGGCATACTGGTGACTCCTTGGCTGCAGGCTGTAAGGCTGAGTAAAGTGATGGAAAGGAGAGCGGCTTTTTTCATTGTATTTACTCTTATAGTTTTGCTTCTAATTATATGGATACAAAAGAAAAAGGATCCAATAATAGGATCCTTTTTGTGATGTTAGCTGTGATTAGACTTCTAGGTAATCAAGAATGCCTTCTGCCGCTTTTCGCCCTTCATCAATGGCGGTTACGACGAGGTCTGAGCCACGGACCGCATCACCGCCAGCGAAGATTTTCGCATTGCTGGTTTGGTACATGAACGCTTGCTCAACAGGTGCCTTGATACGTCCCCATTGGTCTAAATCGACACCATACGGTTCTAACCAGTCCATTTTGTGTGGCTGGAAACCAAATGCCATGATCACGGCATCCGCAGGCAATACATGTTCGCTGCCTTCCACTGGTTCTGGTCTGCGACGACCTGCATCATCGGGCTCACCTAAAGCGGTTTTTACCACTTTAACGCCCGATACGTTACCTGAGGCGTCGACCTCTACACCGAGTGGTTGCAGGTTAAACATAAACTTCACGCCTTCCTCTTTAGCGTTTTTTACTTCTCGACGTGAACCTGGCATGTTGGCTTCGTCACGACGATAAGCACAAATCACATTGGAGGCTCCTTGGCGAATAGAGGTTCGTACACAGTCCATTGCGGTATCGCCACCACCAAGCACGACCACTTTCTTTCCTGCCATGTCGATAAAAGGTTGGTTGTTCTCAAGCTCCATGACTTTGTAGGTATTCGAAATTAAAAATGGCAGCGCGTCATACACACCCGGCGCATCTTCATTATCTAGACCTGCACGCATGTATTTATAGGTGCCAACGCCCAAGAAAACAGCATCGTATTCATCAAGCAGCTCTTGCATTTGGACATCTTTGCCTACTTCCATGTTCATGCGGAACTCGACGCCCATTTCAGTGAACACACGGCGGCGGTTTTCCATCACGCCTTTTTCAAGCTTGAATGAAGGGATGCCGAAGGTCAGTAGTCCGCCGATTTCTGGGTAGCGGTCAAACACGACTGGCTTAACGCCATTGCGCACTAGGATATCCGCGGCAGCCAAGCCAGCAGGGCCTGCTCCAATGATTGCGACCTTTTTATCGGTCCACTCCACCTTGGACATATCTGGCTTCCAGCCCATTTCAAACGCTTTGTCGGTAATGTACTTTTCTATGTTACCGATGGTGACGGCACCAAAGTCATCATTAAGCGTGCATGAACCTTCACATAGACGGTCTTGAGGACAAACGCGCCCACATACCTCCGGTAGGCTATTGGTTTGATGCGATAGTTCAACCGCTTCAAGAATACGTCCCTCATTTGCCAGTTTTAGCCATTGAGGGATGTAGTTGTGTACTGGGCACTTCCATTCACAGTATGGGTTACCGCAATCTAAGCAGCGATCCGCCTGCGCAGTCGCTTGTTGTTTGGTAAACGGTTCATAGATTTCAACGAACTCGATCTTACGAACTTTGATAGGCTTCTTCGCAGGATCTACGCGTTGAACATCGATAAATTGATAAACGTTCTGACTCATGATTCAAACATCCTCCATGATTACTGGGCTTGAACGCGCAGCTCAGCGGCACTGCGGCTCTGGTGACCAAGTAGCGTGCGAAGATCTGCCGCTTGTGGTTTCACCAAATAGAACTTTGGAATCCATTCATCAAAGTTCGCCAAAATATTTTCTGCGTGGCTCGACCCTGTTTCTTCAAGGTGTTCCGCAATCAGGCCGCGCAAATGCTCTTGGTGGATGTATAGATCGGACAATGAAATGGCTTCGACAGATTCAGTATTGACTCGACCTTCAAAGCTTTGGTTTTCATCCAGAACATAGGCAAAGCCTCCGGTCATACCTGCACCAAAGTTCACGCCTGTTGCACCTAGAATGGCAACAATACCGCCTGTCATGTACTCACAAGCGTTATCTCCCGCACCTTCAATGACGGCAATCGTACCTGAGTTACGTACCCCAAAACGCTCACCCGCTTTACCTGCCGCGAACAGTTTACCGCCCGTTGCGCCGTACAAACACGTGTTACCAATAATGGTGGCTTCATGACACTTGAACGCTGTACCTAAGTGAGGTTTAATGGCGATCTTGCCGCCTGCCATCCCTTTCCCTACGTAGTCATTCGCATCACCTGTGAGGTAAAGCTCTACGCCCCCCGCGTTCCAAACGCCGAATGACTGGCCTGCAGTGCCATCCAAGTGCAGTTTGATTGGCGTTGCCGCCATGCCTTGGTTGCCGTAACGCTGAGCGATTTCACCGGATAGGCGAGCACCCACAGAGCGGTCGGTGTTGATCACGTTGTAGAAGAAGCTAGCAGATTGACGTTTTTCAACCGCTTGTAGTGCGTCTTCGATAATCTTGTTGTTTAGCTCTGCTTTATCAAATGGTGTATTTGGCTGTGTCCAGTAGAGAGGGTGTCCTTCTGGAGAGACTGGTGCCTCAAGGATATTCGACAGATCTAGCTTGGTTTGTTTCGCCGTCAGACCTTCAACGGTTTCCAACAAATCGGTGCGACCAATCAAGTCAGTCAGTTTTTCAACGCCAAGTTCAGCGAGCAATCCGCGTACTTCGTCCGCCAGACCAATGAAATAGTTCATTACCATTTCCGGAAGACCTTTGAAGTACTCTTTGCGTAGAGTCTCGTCTTGAGTTGCAACGCCAGTCGCACAGTTGTTGAGGTGACAAATGCGTAAGAACTTACAACCCATTGCCACCATTGGTGCAGTACCAAAACCGAAGCTTTCAGCACCTAGAATCGCCGCTTTCACCACGTCTAGACCAGTTTTTAGACCGCCATCTACTTGCAGGCGAATCTTATGACGTAGACCATTAGCAACCAGTGCTTGTTGTGTCTCTGCCAGTCCCAATTCCCATGGGCTACCAGCGTATTTCACTGAAGTTAATGGGCTTGCTGCAGTACCGCCGTCGTAACCCGAAATGGTAATGAGATCAGCGTAGGCTTTTGCTACACCTGTTGCGATGGTGCCGACGCCTGGTTCAGAAACTAACTTCACCGAAACCAATGCGTTTGGATTGACTTGTTTTAGGTCGAAGATCAGCTGGGCCAAGTCTTCAATCGAATAAATATCGTGGTGTGGAGGAGGGGAGATCAGAGTCACCCCCTGTACCGAATAACGCAGTTTTGCGATTTCTGCAGTGACTTTGTGTCCCGGTAACTGACCACCTTCGCCCGGCTTCGCACCCTGTGCGACCTTGATCTGCAGCACGTCTGCATTGGTTAGGTAGTGAGGCGTAACACCAAATCGACCTGAAGCAACCTGCTTGATACGCGAGTTACGCTCTGTACCGAAGCGACGTGGATCTTCACCGCCTTCACCCGAGTTAGAGTAACCACCAAGGCGGTTCATCGCTGTTGCAAGTGCTTCGTGCGCTTCTGGGCTAAGTGCGCCAATGGACATTGCCGCAGAATCAAAGCGTTTGAAGAGTTCTGTGCTTGGTTCGATTTGCTCTAAAGGTAGCGGTGAGTCTGATTTTTTCAGCGCCATTAAGTCACGCAGCATGGCAACAGGACGTTGGTTTACCTGCTTAGCAAAGCTCTGATAATCGTTGCTTTCGCCTGATTTAACCGCAGTTTGCAGTGTGCCAACCACGTCTGGGTTGTAGGCGTGATATTCACCACCGTGGACATATTTCAATAAACCACCATGCTCGATGGCTTTACGTTTCGCCCAAGCTTTACGAGAAAGGTTGTACAAATCTTGTTGGAAGTCGTCGAAGTTCGCGCCTTCAATACGAGTCGTCACGCCTTTAAAGCACAAATCGACCACTTCTTGGCTCAGGCCAACTGCTTCAAACAATTGCGAGCAACGGTAAGAGGCGATGGTAGAAATCCCCATTTTCGACATGATCTTGTACAGACCTTTGTTGATGCCGTATTGGTAGTTTTGCATCACATCGCGGTAGTCTTTTTCTAGCGCTTTATCATCAATCAGTTTGCCTAGCGCTTCATAAGCTAGGTATGGGTAAACTGCAGTGGCGCCAAAGCCAAGCAAGACAGCAAATTGGTGTGGGTCACGTGCTGTTGCGGTCTCAACAACAATGTTGGCATCACAACGTAAGTTCGCATCGATCAAGCGAGTTTGAACCGCACCGACCGCCATTGCTGCAGGAATTGGCAGCTTGCCTTTGACTAAAGCGCGATCTGAAAGCACGACTAGAACCGTGCCTTCACGTACGACCTGTTCTGCTTGTTCACACAGATCATCAATGGCTTGTTTGAGATCTTTCTGTTGTGGGTCGTAGTTGATGTCGAGAATGGTATTACGGTAGTGATCGTCACCAAGCTCAAGCAATTGCTGCATGTCTGAGTAAAGTAACACTGGCGAATCGAAGGTCACTCGGTAGGCGTGGCCATCGGTTTCACAGAAGACGTTCATCTCCTGACCAATACTGGTCGCCAGTGACATCACGTGTTTTTCACGCAGTGGATCGATCGGTGGATTGGTGACCTGGGCGAACTTCTGGCGGAAGTAGTCAGTTACCAAGCGCTCTTTTGAGGAGAGCACTGCCATTGGAGTATCGTCACCCATAGAACCAACGGCTTCTTGGCCCATTTCTCCGAGTACACGCAGAACTTGGTCGACTTCTTCGTTCGTCATCGCGAATTGCTTTTGATAAGTCTTAAGTAAGTCTTCATCAAAGCTGCGCTCGCCTACTTGATCCTCAGGTAACTGAGAAAATGGTGTTAGTTTGCGAACGTTGTTTTCCATCCATTCGCGATAAGGGTGGCGAGATTTCAGATCATTATCGATCTCGCTAGACTGCCAAAGCTTACCTTTACGAGTGTCGATGACGAGCAATTCACCCGGACCTACACGCCCTTTTTCGGCAACTTCATCTGGGGCGTAATTCCAAATCCCTACCTCAGATGCCAGAGTGATCAACTTGTCTTTGGTAATTACATAACGCGCAGGACGCAGACCGTTTCGGTCTAGGTTACAAGCAGCATAACGACCATCGGACAGTACGATACCTGCTGGGCCATCCCATGGTTCCATGTGCTTGGAGTTGAAATCGTAAAACGCCCGCAGATCCGGATCCATGTCTGGGTGGTTTTGCCATGCAGGCGGCACAAGCATACGCATGGCACGGAAGATATCCATGCCGCCAGCTAAGAAGAGATCCAGCATATTATCTAAGCTAGAGGAGTCTGAACCTGTCTCGTTCACAAATGGTGCTGCAGTTTGAAGATCGGGCAGCAGTGGTGACGAGAACTTGTAAGCGCGCGCGCGCGCCCATTGGCGGTTACCTTCAATGGTGTTGATCTCACCGTTATGAGCAAGATAGCGGAACGGCTGAGCCAATGGCCAACGCGGTTGAGTATTGGTAGAAAAACGCTGGTGGAACAGACAGATAGCGGATTCCATGCGTAGATCAGCAAGATCAAGGTAGAAGCGAGGCAAGTCCGCAGGCATGCACAGGCCTTTGTACACCAAAACTTGAGTCGACAAGCTACAGATGTAGAAATCAGGATCTTCGGTGATTTGTTTCTCGATGCGACGGCGTGCGATGTAGAGACGGCGTTCAATGTCACGCTCTCGCCAACCAGCCGGTGCAGAGATAAAGACTTGCTGAATATTTGGAAGCGAGTTAGCCGCAATTGGACCGAGTACTTCTGAATTAGTTGGTACTTCACGCCAACCGGCCACTGTTAGCGTCTCTTGCGCAAGTTCTCTGTTGACGATGTCTTTAGCGAGTTGAGCTTTGACCGGATCTTGGTTGAAGAAAATCATCCCTACGGCGTATTGCTTGCCAAGGTTGAAACCATTTTCTTCGGCAATAAGACGTAAATAGGAATCGGGCTTTTGTAATAGAAGACCACAACCATCACCGGTTTTACCATCGGCGGCAATACCACCACGGTGGGTCATTCGGTCAAGTGCAGAAATTGCTGTACGAACCAGCTTGTGGCTTTGTTCGCCTTCCATATGCGCGATCAAGCCAAATCCACAGTTGTCTTTCTCAAGACTTGGATCATAAAGAGCCATTGCAATTCTCCCTTTGCTTATCCGTCATCCCGACAGATATATCAACACTGCTTACGTTGATAGTGATGACTGAATATGCGTCATCTTTTATGGTTTTATGTATATTTATTCAATAAAAGCTGTGAAATATTTAACATTTTTTGAGTGTTTTATTTTCATCAACTTCACAAGCTATAGCTTATTGTAAAAAAGGTCAAGTTATTAGTGGATAATCACGTGAATATGCGATTTACCATTTAATAAGCTAAAATAGTTTAATGATTTCAAATAGATAGAAAATTGATTGTTACAAAAAAGTAACATTTGATTCTGTGGGAAATAAAAAAGACCAGCATAAAATGCTGGTCAAAATAGAAAGATTGGAAGGAATTGTTTTCTTTCTTTGCTAATAGCCATCGATATCGCTGATGGCTATTTATGGCATTGAAAGAGGGAAGCGTGAATACTTCCGTTAAGCAGAAAGCATCAGTGAATCTGCTTTTGCTTCTAGGTTTGTGCCATCCATTAGGTAGTCATCGATAGCACGAGCACATTCGCGACCTTCGTTGATACAACGAACCACCAAAGATTGGCCTGTTCGCATATCACCAGCAGCAAATACGCCTTCTTGGTTAGTAGCAAAACCTTGAGTTGCTACGTTACCGCGATCATCTAGCGCGATATCCAGTTGAGCAAGCACGCCTGTAGGTTCTGGGTGTAAGAAGCCCATTGCTAGGAATGCCATATCACATGGGATCACTCGCTCGCTGCCTTCTACTTCTTTGAAATTTGGGCGCTCGCCTGGTTTTGCATCTTGCCAAACGATATCAGCAAGACGAAGGCCTGTGACTTCACCTTTGTCATTTCCGATGAACTCTTTGGTCAGGATGTTCCAGTGACGATCGACACCTTCTTCATGAGAGGTCGAAGTACGTAGGATCATTGGGTATTGAGGCCAAGGCATATTGGCTGGGCGCTTCTCTGGTGGAATCGGCATGATTTCCACTTGAGTTACGCTTGCTGCGCCGTGACGGTTTGACGTACCTACACAGTCTGAACCGGTATCACCACCACCAATGACAACCACATGTTTACCTTTTGCGTGAATCTCTTCCGTTTTCAGGTCCATGTTATTTGCACGTCGGTTGTTTTGACCTAGGAATTCCATTGCGAAGTGAACGCCTTTGAGCTCACGACCCGGAACTGGCAAATCACGTGGAACCGTTGAGCCACCCGTCAGTAGAACCACATCGAACTCTTGACGCAGTTGCTGAGCATTTACATCAACACCGACGTGTTGGTTTACTTTAAACTCAACGCCAGCTTCTGCCATTAGATTGATCTTACGATCAATGACTTCCATGCTCAGTTTAAAATCTGGAATACCGAAACGCAGCAGACCACCAACCTTCTCGTCTCGCTCGAATACTGTCACAGTATGACCAGCGCTGTTTAGCTGCTCAGCAGCCGCAAGACCCGCTGGTCCAGATCCAATGATCGCTATCGTTTTACCAGTGCGAGAACGTGGCGTTTTTGGCTTGGCGTACCCTTCACGATACGCCGTTTCTACGATGGTTTTCTCGATGTTACAGATGGTGATTGGGTCTTGGTTGATGCCAAGTACACAAGCACTTTCACATGGAGCAGGGCAAACACGACCAGTAAACTCTGGGAAGTTATTGGTTGAGCTTAGAATGTTCCATGCTTCTTCCCAGCTATCACGATAAACCGCATCGTTAAACTCTGGGATGATGTTACCGATAGGGCAGCCGTTATGACAAAACGGCACACCACAATCCATACAACGAGACGCTTGAGTATTGATCTTGTCACCAAACTCCTCGTTCAGAACGAACTCTTTGTTGTTCTTGATGCGTTCAGCTGGGTCGATCTTCTGTGGTAGTTCACGACCATGCTCTAAAAATCCAGTAGGCTTACCCATTATACGGCCTCCACTTGAGTTTCGTTTCCTTGAGACTGTGCTTCAGCTTTACGCTTTTGAAGCACCGCTTTATAGTCACGCGGCATTACCTTAACCATAGAGGCTAGGCTTGCTTCAAAGTTGTCTAGGAAAGACTGAGCGACTTCACTTCCTGTGAATTGAACATGCTTAGTTAGCATGTCGAGTAATAGATCTCTGTCTTCTTGCTCGATTGGATCTAGGTCTACTAACTCTGGGTTCAGTTTCGACTCAAAGTCGCCTGATTTATCCCATACGTAAGCCACGCCGCCACTCATACCTGCGGCAAAGTTACGACCTGTTGAACCAAGGATAATTGCTGCACCGCCCGTCATGTATTCACAACCGTGGTCACCGACGCCTTCTACTACTACTTTCGCGCCTGAGTTACGAACACAGAAACGTTCGCCAGCCATACCGCGAATGAAAGACTCACCCGAAGTGGCACCGTAGAAACACACGTTACCAACCACGATGTTATCTTCTGCGACAATGCTTGATTTCGCATCTGGGTAAAGTACTAACGTACCGCCAGATAAGCCTTTACCCCAGTAGTCGTTCGCGTCGCCTTCTACTTCGAACTTCACGCCCTTAGCTAGGAATGCGCCGAATGACTGACCCGCTGAACCTTTGAACTTCACGTTCATTGGTCGAGGTAGGCCGGCATCTTTGTACACTTTCGAGATTTCGTTCGACAGCATGGTGCCCGCAGAACGGTCAGTGTTGACGATAGGGAATTCGGCATTCACCGCCTCGCCTTTCTCGAGAGCAGGAATCGCCGCTTGAATCAGCTTACGGTCTAGTACCGATTCCAGATTGTGGTTCTGTTGCGTTTGGTTATGGATACCGTCTGACTCACGTGGTTGTTCAACGTGTAGAACAGGAGACAGATCTAGGTTCTTGTATTTCCAGTGAGAAACGTCTTGGCGAATCTTCAGCTTCTGACCTTGACCGACCATCTCATCAATAGTGCGAAAGCCAAGTTCAGCCATGATTTCACGTAGACCTTGTGCCATGTATTGGAAGAAGGTTACGACGTCTTCTACGCGACCATCAAATCGCTCGCGAAGCGTCTTGTTCTGAGTTGCGATACCAACAGGACAGGTGTTCTTATGACACTTACGCATCATGATACAACCTTCAACCACCAATGCTGCGGTTGCTACGCCCCATTCTTCTGCACCTAGTAGTGTTGCCACTGCAAGGTCGCGAGGTGTCTTCATCTGACCGTCCGCTTGAACCACGATACGGTTACGTAGACCGTTCTTTAGTAGCGTTTGGTGTGTTTCTGCCAAACCAAGTTCCCAAGGAAGACCAGTATGACGGATTGAAGACATTGGGGATGCACCAGTACCACCGTCGAAACCTGCGATTAGTACAACGTCTGCTTTCGCTTTCGCTACACCGGAAGCGATCGTACCTACGCCAGCTTCCGATACCAGCTTCACGTTTACACGACCCGCGCGGTTCGCGTTCTTCAAATCGTAGATAAGCTGAGCCAAATCTTCGATTGAGTAGATATCGTGGTGTGGTGGTGGCGAGATAAGACCGACGCCCGGAGTTGAGTGACGTGTAGCACCGATCCAGTCATCTACTTTATCGCCTGGTAGCTGACCCCCTTCACCTGGTTTCGCACCTTGAGCCATCTTGATTTGTAGCTCATCAGCGTTGGTTAGGTAGTAAGAGGTTACGCCGAAACGACCCGAAGCTACCTGTTTGATTGCAGAGCGTTCCCAATCGCCGTTGTCTTTGCGTTCGAAACGCATTGGGTCTTCACCACCTTCACCAGAGTTCGATTTCGCGCCAAGGCGGTTCATCGCAACAGCCAGTGTGGAGTGTGCTTCGTAAGAAATAGAACCGAATGACATAGCACCCGTAGCGAAGCGTTTCACGATGCTTTCAATTGGCTCGACTTCGTCGATAGAGATAGAGCCGGCTGGGTTCTTAATAAACTCAAGCTGGCTACGCAGAGTTACCGCGTTGTCACCTTGTTTATCGACTGCTGTCGCGTACTGCTTGAACTGATCGTAGTTCTTGTTGCGCGTAGACTCTTGCAGTAGAGAAATGGTTTCTGGGTTGAATAGGTGCTTCTCACCACGCTGTTTCCATTGGTAAACACCACCCACATCCAGCATTTGAATTGGGATTTCGCGTTGTGGGTAACCGATGCGGTGACGAACGAGCACTTCTTTAGCGATATCGTCAAGGGTGAGACCTTGGATACGAGAAACTGTACCTGTGAAGTACTTATCTACCACTGACTTATGAATACCTAAGGCTTCGAAGATTTGCGCACCGTGGTACGACTGCAGGGTTGAGATACCCATCTTCGAGAAGATCTTCAGAAGACCGCCATTGATCGCTTTACGGTAGTTGTTGAACAGATCGCGAGGGTTCGCTTCTGGGTCCAGCTTCTTCGTACGCTGAAGCTCAATGATGGTTTCAATCACTAGGTATGGGTTAACGGCGTTGGCACCGTAACCAATTAGCGTTGCAAAGTGGTGCGTTTCACGCGCGTCACCAGTTTCAACCACGATATCACACTTCGCACGTAGACCTTTGCGGATCAAGTGGTGATGTACTGCGCCAACTGCCAGCATTGCTGGGATCGCCGCGTGGTTTGAGTTCACTGCACGGTCAGTTAGCAGGATGATTGAGTAACCATCAATAACCGCATCTTCTGCGTATTGGCAGATGCGTTTTAGTGCGCGCTCAAGCTTGCCTTGGTCTTCACTGGCTTGGAATACGATATCCAGTGTCTTCGCCTGAAGATGCTCGTTGTCAATAGCACGCAGTTTCTCAAGCTCAGAGTTCGCCAGAACAGGCGATTCCAATTCGACTTTCTGACAGTGAAGTGGTGTTTCAGTCAGAAGGTTTTGGTCTTTACCCAAGTAAGTGTTCAGCGACATCACCATACGCTCACGGATCGGATCGATCGGTGGGTTAGTTACCTGTGCAAACAGCTGCTTGAAGTAGTTTGAAAGATGTTGCGACTGATGAGATAGAACCGCAAGAGGCCAGTCGGCACCCATGGCTGATAATGGCTCTTTCGCGTCATTCGCCATCGGAACGATGATTTCGTTCACTTCTTCAGTACTTACGCCAAACGCTTGTTGGCGGTGTAGAAGATGTTCTGGCTTAGGTTGGCTGAATTGGTTGCTCGCATCTGGCAGCTTCTTCAAGCTTAGTAGGTTTTCTTCTACCCACTTTTCGTAAGGCTGTGCCGTTGCGATGGTGTCTTTCACTTCTTCATCAGAGATGATGCGACCTTGCTCTAAGTCTGCAACGAAGATGCGACCTGGTTGTAGACGACCGCGGAACTCAACGTTCTCTGGCTCAATATCCACAACACCAGATTCTGATGCCATTACTAGGAAGTTATCTTTGGTCACTGTGTAGCGAGAAGGGCGCAGACCGTTACGGTCGAGTGTCGCACCAACTTGAACACCATCAGTAAAACATACTGAAGCCGGACCATCCCATGGTTCCATGATGTTCGCGTGGTACTGATAGAACGCGCGACGCTTAGGATCCATGTTTTTGTTTTCTTGCCATGCTTCCGGGATCATCATCATCAATGCGTGCGGCAGGCTACGACCAGAAAGAACTAGGAGCTCAAGTGCCATGTCAAAGTTAGATGAATCCGAACTGCCTTCCTGACAAATAGGAAGCAGCATGTCGATTTCAGCTTGGGTAAATAGATCGGATTCAATGATCGCTTCACGGGCTTTCATCCAGTTCAAGTTACCGCGAACGGTGTTGATTTCGCCGTTGTGGGCAATGTAACGGAAAGGCTGTGCAAGACGCCATTTCGGGAAGGTGTTGGTAGAGAAGCGAGAGTGTACCAGTGCCAGTGCGGTCACCATGGTCGGGTTTTGCAGATCAAGGAAGTACTGAGGTACTTGCTCGGTCGTTAACTGACCTTTGTACACCAATGTCTTGTAAGACATAGAGTTAATATAGAAGTCATCACCAATGTTCGAAACGCTTTCTAGGCAAACACGTACAGTGTAGTTACGAAGTACGTACAGTTTGCGCTCTAGCTCTTCAGGTGTAATACCTGGACCACCAGAGATAAACACATGCTCAAACTGAGGTTCTGTGCTTAGCGGGTCGGCACCGATCATTGAGTTATCGGTTGGCAATACGCGGTAGCCAATAACTTCAAGGTCTAGACGCTGAGCGTTGCGTTCTAGAATGTCACGGCATTGCTCGCGTTTGTATTCGTCTTTCGGGAAAAGTACGACACCCACACCATACTTTTCAAATGAAGGTAGTTTAATGCCGAGCTTAACGGCCTCTTCTAATAGGAATTCATGAGGTTTTTGTAGCAAGATACCCGCACCATCACCGCTGCATGGATCACAACCTTGACCACCACGGTGCTCCATGCGAGCTAGCATATCCAATGCTTGAGTCACTACTTCATGAGATTTACGGTTTTTAAGGTGAGCAACAAAACCGATACCACACGCGTCATGCTCCAATTCAGGAGTATATAGACCCTGTGGATTTTGCTCTCTATCTACCATAGATACATCCTTCCAGTTCAATGTCGACGCAAAAGCACCAGGCAGGCAAATGCCACCTAGACCATTGATTACGTCTTGTCCTTTATATTTATTATCGCCACCGATCTAGGTTGACCGATCTTGATTCCTTTCCGTATCTCGCAGGAAAAGTTTTGCGAGAAAAACAATCCTTGGTGGTATCCCTTTATTTATTGCCACTATTTAGTGATTTATATAGGTAGGAGTGGGATAACACCGACAAATCCCGCAGTGTACTTTGTAATAAAAGTCACAAAAATAACGGGGTTGTGTAAGTATCCTACAATTTTGTCACTTCAGAATGCAATGAAAAAGTCGACGTTGTGACCCAATTTTTTCGTTTAATTATGCATTTTTAGTTTAACATTTACGCAACATGAACGTTTTTTATCTGTATTTATGCAGGTTTATTGATTTTGAGCCGTATGATGTTTGTTTGAATTGACTAGTATTGTGTGTTTTTTCTTGCAGGGATGTAATTTATTTACACAGATCGTAGTGAGATTGATTACGGTTCATTGTTGGTGAGAATTTATGCAGTTACATGAGTTGGTCAATACAATCGGCCAAGATCTTCAGCGTCGATACGGTGAAAAAGTCCATAAACTAACGTTGCACGGTGGATTTAGTTGCCCTAACCGAGATGGCACGATTGGTCGGGGAGGATGTACTTTTTGTAATGTGGCTTCGTTTGCGGATGAAGAAGTACAGATAAAGAGTATTCACGATCAGTTGAAAGATCGTGCGGGCGAAATTCATCGAGCGAAGAAGTATCTCGCTTATTTTCAGGCTTACACCAGTACTTATGCGGAAGTGCAAGTGCTGAAAAATATGTATGAAGAAGCACTAAAAGCGGCTGATATTGTGGGATTGTGTGTCGGGACTCGTCCAGATTGCGTGCCTGATGCCGTATTAGATTTGCTGTCTGACTATGTACAGCAAGGTTATGAAATTTGGCTAGAGTTAGGGCTTCAAACCGCTAATAACGACACCCTTAAGCGCATCAATCGCGGTCATGATTTCGAATGTTATGCCGAGATCACCAAGCGTGCGCGTGCGCTAGGTATTAAAGTCTGTACTCATTTAATTGTTGGATTACCGAAAGAAAGCCGCGACGATAATATTGAGACGCTGCAAAAAGTGTTAGCCGTGGGCACGGATGGCATTAAGTTACATGGCTTGCATATTGTGGAAGGCAGCACCATGGCGAAAGCGTGGCGTGCAGGACGATTAGAGGCGCCAGAGCTAGAAGAGTATGTCGCAATTGCCAGTGAGATTATTCGTATGACGCCACCGGACGTGATTTACCATCGCGTTTCATCAGCAGCTCGTAGACCTACCTTATTATCGCCACTGTGGTGTGAAAATCGCTGGCTGGCGATGACTGAAATTGGTCGATCCCTCAGTGAACATGGTGCTCAAGGAAGCCTAACGGGAAACGCTTTTATCTATACTAAACCGGAATTAATAGCAGATCGCTCAATAAATAACTGATATATTTTAACCAGTTTTCTTTAAAGGTTTAAACGATGGATCAGTTACTCAATTGGCTTTGGGATGGTCAAGGCGGTTATGGCTATGTCGTCTTGTTATTAATTGCTAGCGTGTGCGCGTTAGCACTGATCTATTTGTACTTTCAAACATCACTTAAGCAACTCGTAACGGATTCACCCTATCCAGTCATAGTGCTGGATACTGGCCATGCTCAGATCTTGTTATCTAACCAAGCTGCGATGCAGTTATTAGGTATTCGCTCTCTAGGCACGGGATATTTGTATCCCGCTTTGTTCGATATTCGTGAGCTTGAGTCGTTTCTCGACAGTGTCTCTAGTCGTCATTTTAGCCAGCAGGTATTTGATTGGCGCTTATCTGAAAGCGAATCTATCAAGGTGGAGTTGTCAGGAAGAAAGAGTTTGCTGCGCAATCACCGTGTTTGGATCATCTACGCGCAGCCATATCAATCCACTCATCAAGAGCAGCAACAAGAGCTTGCGCAATTAACGATTGCCCGTTCGGCACTAGACTCACTCTCTGAGTTAATCTGTACCCAAGATCGCCAAGGGAATTTATTAACGACGAACCGAGCATTTGATCAATTTTGGGAAGGGCGAAGGGCAGAAGCCTGCGCATCAAAGGCTTCCATGGGTGAGGCTACCAGAAAGAGTGAGCGCAAGTGGACGACGGATCCACAAGGTCGCAGTTGCCTATTGGAAGTGAATCAAAACTCCCTTGTGTCACCGAGTGGTGAGCTGATCGGTACATTATCCATTAGTCATGATGTGACCGAGTGGCACAAAATGCAGCAAAACCTGAGAGATGAAATGGAGCGGCGTAAAGATACAGAAGTTGCGTTGGCGCAAAGGGATACTATCTTACAAACTATTCTTGACGCTAGCCCTGACTCTATCGGTATCTTCAATGAGAATATGGTCTATCAAGCGTGTAATAAACCGTTCGTTAATGCATTAGGTATTTCAGACGTGTCTGATTTGATCGGTAAGCGCCTTCAAGATGTCATTCCTGAAGAGATGTACGCTCGCTTAGCCGCTAGTGATTTGGATGCATTGCGTCAGTCAGAGCCTGTCCGATACATAGATAAAGTCGTTAGCAGTGATGGCAAAAGTACGTGGTTTGATGTGGTGAAATCGCCTTTTAAAGATAAAGCTTCAGGAACGAATGGTGTGCTGATCATGGCGCGTGATATTTCTGAACGTTACCTTGCCGAACAAAAGTTGGAGAGAGCCAATTTAGAGTTAGAAAAGTTGAGCTTTATGGATAGCTTAACTCAGGTATCGAACCGACGCCGCTTCGATGAACAACTGCAGGTACTATGGTACCACCATGCCCGCGAAAAGCTGCCGCTCACTATCATGTTGTGTGACATCGACTTTTTCAAAGATTACAACGATTGTTACGGCCATCAGCAAGGTGATGAAGCATTGGTCAGTGTTGCTACCGTATTCACAAAAGTCATCAATCGCTCTTCGGATTGTGTTGCGCGTTATGGTGGTGAGGAGTTTGGTTTTATCCTGCCGAATACCACAACGGAAGGCGCGAGCAATGTAGCGCAGCGTATTCATGAACAAATTCGACAACTCGATATGGAGCACGACAGCTCAGAAGCTTCGGAACGTCTCACGGTCAGTATCGGTCTTGTCTCTTATATTCCTCAACATGGTGATGAACCGGAAATGGGTATTGCCATGGCTGACAGTGCGCTATACCAAGCCAAAGCTGATGGACGTAATCGCACCTGTATTCACCCCAGTTCTTGCTAACGCTTTGTGACCGCTTGCTCTTAGTTGATAGCTGATTGTTTAAATCGCCGTATTAAACACGTTAAACTTACCGAAGCCTGTGCGTTCGTTGGTTAACTTATCTTTTTATCTTGTTTAGCAAGCGCAGTTCGCACTACGTATTTTTCACTAATCACACAGACCTAAATTGCGTTAGGCCGAATATGTCTGCTCGTTTTTATCATTGAAGGGCAACATCTAGCCAGCACCATGGAGTAGTTAATGAAACCCATGAAAAATCTCGCCCAGTATTATGTCGACTTGCTAGTCAAACTGGGGATTGTTCGTTTCTCGATTTTGCTGGCCCTTGCGCTGGTGGCATTAGCCGTTGTGGTGCAGGTGGGGATTACTTTAGCTCTCAAGGGGCGAGTCGACGATATCGACATTGTCCGTTCGGTGTTTTTTGGTCTCTTGATTACACCTTGGGCGGTTTATTTTCTTTCTGTTGTTGTTGATCAGCTAGAAGAGTCTCGCCAGCGTTTAACCAAGTTGGTGTCCAAACTGAAAGACATGCGCTCGCGAGACCAAGAACTGAATTATCAACTGCAACAAAACATCGAAAAGCTCAACCAAGAAATTGAAGAGCGCATTAAAGCAGAAGAAGCTCGAGAAGAGGCGATGCAAGATCTCGAAAACGAGGTGTTCCAACGAGAGCGTACTCAGTTAGAGCTTGCGGAACGCACTGCACTACTGCGTTCATTTATTGATGCCTCGCCAGACTTAATTTACTACCGCAATGCCGATGGTGTGTTCTCCGGTTGTAACCGGGCAATGGAAGAGCTAACGGGCAAGAAAGAGCACCAGTTAGTCGGATTAAGCCCTTGGGATGTGTATAGCAAAGAAATCGCTGAGCACATCGTTGATACTGACCAAAAGGTCTTCGCCGATAATCAAGCCATCACTTACGAGCAGTGGCTAGAGTATCCTGATGGACGCAAACATTACTTTGAACTGCGTAAAGTGCCGTTTTACAGCAAAGATGGTCGTCACCTTGGCTTGGTAGGTTTTGGCCGTGATATCACTGAACGTAAACGTCATGAAGAGTCGTTAGAGAAAGCAAGCCGTGATAAGACTACTTTCATCTCAACTATCAGTCATGAACTGCGAACGCCACTAAATGGCATTGTGGGTTTAAGTCGCATGCTTCTCGATAGTCCGTTGACAGAAGAGCAGCGCAAACACATGCAGACAATCAATGTGAGTGCGATTACGCTAGGTAACATATTCAACGATATTATCGATATGGATAAGTTTGATCGCCGCAAGCTAGAACTATTACCTGCGCCACTTAACTTCGAAGACTTCGTCGCTGAGATTGAAAGCATCTCAGCTTTGATGGCGGAGCAAAAAGGGCTGCGTTTTGACTTAGAACGTTTGAGTGATTTACCAAAAGCAATTGAAGTGGATGCGACCCGTTTACGTCAGGTAATTTGGAACTTGGTCAGCAACGCAATGAAGTTTACCAAAGAAGGTGGCGTTGTGATGACGGTGAGCGCGGATGTAGAAGACGATTTTGCCACCATTATTATGGAAGTGGAAGACACAGGTATTGGCATACCAGAAGACGAGCTCGATAAAATCTTTGCCATGTATTACCAAGTGAAGTCGGGCAAAGACAACCTACATGCGGTCGGTACAGGCATTGGTTTGGCGGTATCTAAGCAACTGATCAATATGATGGATGGTGACATCACTGTCGCCAGTGAAGAGGGTTTTGGTAGTACTTTTACCGTATCGATTCACGTTCCTATTGTGGAACTCGAAGAACCTGTCATTGATGCAAAACGCGATAATGTGCATCTCAACATCTTTATGGTCGAAGACATTGAGCTTAACGTCACTGTTGCCAAATCGTTGCTTGAGAGCTTAGGGCACTCCGTTACCGTGGCGATGACGGGACAAGAAGCGCTCGTGAACTTTGTGCCAGAAAAATATGACTTGGCGTTGTTGGATATTCAGCTGCCTGATATGACGGGGTTTGATGTCGCAAATTATTATCGCGAGCATTATAACAATCTGCCTCCATTGGTCGCCCTAACAGCTAATGTAATGAAAGATCGTCGTGAATATTTAGATAACGGTATGGATGATGCCATTAGTAAACCGCTTGCTGTGAACGCTATTCAGTCTGTAATTGATAAGTTCTTCGCGCATCAGGTAGAGCAGCAAGAGCAACCTGAGTGCGTTCCAGAAACAGTGGAAGAGCCGACCCCTTCTCCTGTGATTGAGACACACTTGCTCGATATGGATATGTTAGAGTCTTACGTCGACATTGTTGGTGCCAAGCCGGTCTACGACAGCATAAAAATGTTTGAAGACATGATGCCAGACTATATTGATGTTTTAGACTCAAACATGACGGCAAAAGATCAAGATGGGATTGTTTCTGAAGCGCATAAAATTAAAGGCGCTGCAGGTTCGATTGGCCTCAAACGTATCCAAAGTGTGGCGCAGAAAGCGCAATCTCCCGATATGCCAGCATGGTGGGAAAACATTTCAGACTGGGTTGAAGAGATCAAAAATGAATACCAAAACGATATTCAAGTCCTCAAAAGTTGGTTGGAACAAAGGAAATAACATGAAAAAAATCGCACCGTTGGCGTTGGTTATAGCATTGATGGCAGGTTGCAGTTCCGTTCCAAGTGTGAACTGGCAACAAAACAGTCAGATTACGATTAACCAGGTGAATGTCGAGCTCAAAAGTAACTTATGGGTGAACCTGATGCCGACTGTTGGGGAAGTACAAGAGCAAAGCATTCAAGGATCACTTTACCTTGAAGGAGACCAGTTACTCCCAGCCAACCTGACTGCCGAAGCGCTTATCATCAAGCAAGGGGAAAAAGAGTGGTGGGTGGATGAAGACTCTTTAGAAACTCGAACTCATAGTGAGAGCCAATGGGAAGTTGCCTTCACGTCTCAGGTAGACGCGGACACAGAAAAATCGGTTGATATCGCGGTACTTTTAGACGACGCAGGTAAACAGCGCTGGTTAGTGGAAAAATACGTGAAGATTAACAAGGTTTATTAGATTCAGTGATTGTCCGCTAATTGCTAAACCCAAAATAAAAGGGCTTGCTCAATGAGCAAGCCCTTTGCGTATTAGCGATTCAATTAGTCTTCTAGATCGCCACAGAAGCGGTAACCTTCGCCGTGGATAGTCGCGATGATTTCAGGAGTACCTGAAACAGACTCAAAGTGTTTACGAATACGACGAATCGTTACGTCTACAGTACGGTCATGCGGCTTAAGTTCACGGCCAGTCATCTTCTTAAGAAGATCGGCACGAGTTTGAATCTTACCTGGGTTCTCACAGAAGTGCAGTAGAGCTCGGAACTCAGAGCGAGGGAGCTTGTAGCTATCACCAGCAGGGCTTACTAGAGAGCGGCTGTTGATGTCCAGTACCCAACCATTGAATTCATACTTTTCTACTGAGCGTTTCTCTTCTTGCACCGCGTTAGAGCTCATTGAACGGCTAAGTAGGTTACGAGCACGAATAGTCAGTTCACGTGGGTTGAATGGTTTAGTGATGTAGTCATCTGCACCAATCTCAAGACCTAGGATCTTGTCCACTTCATTGTCACGGCCTGTCAGGAACATTAAAGCAATGTTCGCTTGTTCGCGTAGTTCACGCGCTAACAGAAGGCCATTCTTGCCTGGAAGATTAATGTCCATAATAACCAAGTTGACTGAGTTGTCAGACAACACTTGGTGCATCTCTTCACCGTCACTGGCTTCAAAAACAGCGTATCCCTCTGCTTCAAAAATACTCTTAAGAGTGTTACGAGTTACTTGCTCATCTTCAACGATAAGAATCTGCGGGGTTTGCATTGGCGGTACCTAAATTTGTGACAAAATTGTGCTAATAGAATAAATTCTAGGCAAAAATATAACATACAGGTAATGTGATTTTGATAATAAATCAAGTTGATCAAAAAAACACTTCTTTCAGTTATCCGCCCTCCATGGAATTTTGCCAACTCACCAGTATCCAATGGCGACGTTTATTCTAAAGGGCTTGTTTACCTTTCATTTCCTGCTTTCTGTGGGGCCTGAAACGTAAACACCCTAAGATATGGAGCGGATTTTATATTGTTAACAGCATGCTAACAATGCTCAAATGTTAATTCCATTCAGTTTGTTGATTTATATCAATTGATGAAATGTAACTGTTATTAATCGTTTAAGACTTATGATAGAAAAAAGTAATACGAACATAGACGCATCGTTATGGAATGCTTATTCAGAATCTTTTTTCAGATTCGAGGCCGAGTGGTACGTTTCAAACTACGCTGTGATAACCGCTTGGAACCCATACAGTAATTTGCGGTCCAAAGAAGAGAACTGCATAAGCAATCAAGCATTAGAAACACTGCTACAGCACGTTAATTACGCGCCTATCACAGTAGGTGACAGCTCTTTTACATGGTATGAGGAAAGCTTTGCCGTCGAGTTATCACCAGAGGCGGCGGTCGCATTGGCGAATGACTTTCAACAAAACGCGATTTACTACGTCATTGATGATCAACTTTACCTTATTGCGTGCTCACGACCGAAAGTGTTGCATAAGTTAGGCTCCCTTAAGCCTCGACTCGTATAGGAAAGGATACTGCTCACCGAAGCACTGCTTGGGTGAGAAAATTCACGGAGGAAATATGAGAGACATTACACCCGATATTTGTGACCAATTTGAAGACCAAGTTACCCTGCTTACTTTGCCACTGCAGAACTTTGGTCAACGCACCGCTTTTTACGGAGAAATTGTCACAGTGCGTTGCTATCACGACAACTCAAAAGTACGTGAAGTACTGGGCGAAGATGGAACGGGGAAAGTATTGATTGTTGACGGACATGGTTCGTGTCAGAAAGCATTGCTTGGCGATCAATTAGCAATACTCGGAATAGAAAATGGGTGGGAAGGCATTATTGTCTATGGTGCAATACGCGACGTAGCACAAATATCTCAGATGGACATTGGCGTGCAAGCACTTGGTACCAATCCGTTTAAGACAGAGAAGCGAGGTATGGGAGAGGTCAATGTGACCTTAACGATGCAAAACCAAATCGTGCAGCCGAAGCATTATGTGTACGCTGATTGGAATGGTGTGTTGATTTCAAAGCAAAAATTAGATTTCTAAAAACGAAAGCCTAAACCTACCTCAATACCTTGTTGCCAATCTTGGTAATCAAGAGTCGCGTGAAAATCCAGTTTATCGGTGATTTTTACGCGACTTGAGACTTCAGCTGCGAGGCTGCTGTCTTCTTGTCGAATACCTTCCGCAGTCTCATTCTTGTAAGAGCGAACCGTACTTTTTAGTGTGACACGATCATTGAAGTGATAGCTGATCCCACTCAAAAAACCGCTTTGGTTTTGGGTTGGAGAGTTGTTGACTCGTGCACCGACGTAAACGTCTACGGAGTCAAAGAGTTCGTACGCATAACCCGTGTCGATATTCCAAACATCGAAACTGTCAGATTGATAGCTGTCGCTGGAAATAAATAGTTTATGAGGAGAAGGGGATGTTTTGCCTGGAAGAGGCGGAAGCTCGTTCGCTAGACAAACGCCAGGCACAAAAAACAGCAACAGAAAAAGCCCTCTTTTCATGCTCACCACTCCTTGTGTCAACTTTTTTATTAGTATGTGCCCAAAGCTTCTCACTATTAAAGCATAGAATATGAAAGCTAGCTCACCTATTTTCTAAATAATTCGATCCTGTGAACATAGGTCACAGTTAAGTTGTTGTTAAGTGTCAACAACTCCCTTTCATAATTTGATCTTACGCTTTATGACGAAGATCAGACTAGTTATGGAGTAAAAAGTGAGACTGATGACGATGGGATGAGCCCCCTACAAAAATAAGCGACAGATTTCCTAACGAGCAATAACATCCAATTAGCGTTAAATATCAATAAGATTGCTTAGCAGAAATCGCTGTAAGACTGAAAAACAAACAATTTTTTGTTGACTATGAATCGGAAACTCGGTAAACGTAGAGTTAAGCAAACACAATTAACGTTGAATATTTATTTATGCCATCTAACAGCCTAGTAGTAATGACCACGACCATTATTATTACCGACACGACACATGTTGGGGCAGGCTGCTGAGCGAAAGAAATTCACAAAAAAGGCCTGTATCCAACAAGATACAGGCCTTTTTTTATGCTTTTTTATCCAGAATTTAGACAAGTTTGAGAAGATATACCGGAGGAAGGGATGCGAGTATTGAAGTTTGGCGGTTCATCACTAGCTGATGCAGATCGCTTTTTAAGAGCGGCAGACATCATTGCCAATAACGCTCAACAAGAAGAAGTGGCGGTTGTTCTTTCAGCCCCAGGTAAAACAACAAATAAGTTGGTTGCGGTCATTGAAGGCGCGTTGCGCAATGGTGAAGCAGAGCTGCAAATCAAAGAGTTGGATGAATCGTTTAAAACGCTATTCACTCAAATCCAAGCAGTACTACCCAATATTGATGGTTCAGCTTTCGATAACCAAGTGAAAACCTCGCTATCTCAATTACGTCAATTTGTTCACGGCATCAATCTATTAGGTATGTGCCCAAACAACGTAAATGCACGCATTATCAGTAAAGGTGAGCGTGTTTCCATTCAGTTGATGAAAGCCGTCTTGGAGGCGAAGGGACAACAAGCGAGCTTGATCGATCCTGTCGAGTATCTGTATGCCCAAGGTGATCATCTTGAAGCTATGGTTGATGTGGATATTTCAACGCAAAACTTCCGTCAAAACCCCCTTCCTCAGGGCCACGTGAACATTATGCCGGGCTTTACAGCTGGCAACGAAAAAGGAGAGCTTGTCACGCTGGGTCGTAATGGCTCTGACTACTCGGCAGCGGTTCTTGCAGCTTGTTTACGCGCAGACTGCTGTGAAATCTGGACCGACGTTGATGGTGTATACAACTGTGACCCACGTTTAGTCGAAGATGCTCGCCTACTTAAATCACTAAGCTACCAAGAAGCGATGGAGCTTTCTTATTTTGGTGCTTCCGTTCTGCACCCGAAAACCATCGCCCCTATTGCTCAATTCCACATTCCATGTCTGATCAAAAACAGCTTTAACCCTCAAGGTGCAGGTACTCTTATCGGCCAAGATACTGGTGAAGATAATCTTGCGATCAAAGGTATTACAACACTTAACGACCTAACCATGGTTAACGTATCAGGCCCTGGTATGAAAGGCATGGTAGGCATGGCGAGCCGTGTATTCGGTGCGATGTCGTCTGCTGGTGTATCTATTGTTCTGATCACTCAGTCTTCTTCTGAATACAGCATCAGCTTCTGTATTGAGGCTGAAGATAAAGCGAAAGCGCAGCAAGTGCTGGCAGATGCGTTCGAGCTAGAACTCAAAGATGGCTTACTAGAACCGGTTGAGTTTATTGATAATGTTTCAATCATTACGCTTGTTGGTGATGGTATGCGCACATCGCGCGGTGTGGCTTCTCGCTTCTTCTCTTCTCTTGCTGAAGTGAACGTGAACATCGTGGCGATAGCACAAGGCTCATCAGAACGTGCGATTTCTGCCGTTATTCCAGAAGACAAAATTTCTGAGGCGATCAAAGCGTGTCACGAAAACCTATTCAACTCGAAACACTTCCTCGATGTGTTCGTTGTTGGTGTTGGTGGTGTGGGTGGCGAGCTGGTGGATCAGATCGAGCGCCAACAAGTCAAACTGGCTGAGAAAGGCATTGTGATTCGAGTTTGTGGCTTAGCAAACAGCAAAGGTCTGTTGCTTGATAGCGAAGGCTTACCGCTCGAGCACTGGCGTGATCGTATGTCAGCAGCCACAGAAGAATTCAGCCTAGCGCGTCTGATTTCTTTGGTACAACGCAATCATATTATCAACCCTGTATTGGTTGATTGTACTTCCAGTGAAGACATTGCTAAACAATACGCCGACTTCCTAGCGGCAGGTTTTCATGTTGTAACACCAAACAAAAAAGCAAACACAGCAAGCATGGCGTACTACCATCAGCTTCGCGATGTGGCTCGTAGCTCCCGTCGTAAATTGATGTATGAAACAACCGTAGGTGCAGGCCTACCGGTTATTGAAAACCTGCAAAACCTAATTTCTGCAGGCGATGAACTGGAGCGTTTCAGCGGTATTCTTTCCGGTTCTCTTTCTTATATTTTCGGTAAGTTAGATGAAGGAATGAGCTTAAGTGAAGCGACGAATATCGCAAAAGAAAATGGCTTTACTGAACCAGATCCTCGTGATGATCTGTCTGGTATGGATGTCGCGCGTAAGTTGTTGATCCTAGCTCGTGAAGCGGGCATGTCACTAGAGCTTGAAGATGTTGTTGTTGACCAAGCGCTACCGCCAGGTTTTGATGATTCAGGCAGTGTTGATGAGTTTATGGCGCGTCTCCCAGAAGCGGACGCCTACTTCAAAGAGTTATCAGCTAAAGCAGCAAAAGAAGGCAAAGTACTGCGTTACGTTGGTGAAATTAACGAGGGCAAGTGCACAGTAAGCATTGCTGCGGTGGATGAAAACGATCCGATGTATAAAATCAAAGACGGTGAAAACGCACTGGCATTTTACAGCCGTTACTACCAGCCAATCCCACTTGTGTTGCGTGGCTATGGCGCAGGTACTGAGGTAACTGCTGCGGGTGTATTCTCTGACGTGATGCGTACTTTAGGTTGGAAACTAGGGGTATAACAAGAATGAGTTCAAGTGATATGGATGTAGTGGTTTATGCCCCAGCATCAATTGGTAATGTAAGTGTTGGTTTTGATGTGTTGGGGGCGGCGGTGTCCCCAGTGGATGGGACCTTGCTAGGTGACAGAGTGCAAGTTAAGGCAGGGACTGAGCCGTTCAGTCTGAAAACTGCGGGTAATTTTGTCTCTAAGTTGCCTACAGAGCCAAAAGAAAACATCGTTTACGATTGTTGGCTGGTGTTTTCTCGCGAGCTAGATAAAAAAGGTGTTGAGCTAAAACCACTTGAAATGACGCTAGAAAAGAACATGCCAATAGGCTCAGGTTTAGGCTCAAGTGCATGTTCTATCGTGGCGGCGCTGGATGCCTTAAACCGATTCCATGGTCAACCGCTGAATGAGACTGAGCTGCTAGCACTGATGGGGGAAATGGAAGGCAAAATCTCTGGTGGTATTCACTACGATAACGTCGCGCCGTGTTACCTTGGTGGTGTCCAGTTGATGCTTGAAGAGCTTGGTATCATCAGTCAAGAAGTGCCTTGTTTTGATGATTGGTACTGGGTTATGGCGTATCCGGGAATCAAAGTATCAACAGCAGAAGCGCGTGAGATCCTACCATCTCAATACCGCCGACAAGATATCATCGCTCATGGTCGTCACCTTGCGGGCTTTATTCATGCGTGTCATTCTGGTCAGCCAGAGCTAGCTGCAAAAATGATCAAAGACGTGATCGCAGAACCGTATCGTGAGAAACTGCTTCCGGGCTTTGCGAATGCACGTCAATACGCTGCATCAGCAGGTGCGTTAGCAACCGGTATTTCTGGCAGTGGTCCAACACTGTTCAGTATTTGCAAAGAGAAAGATGTCGCTGAGCGAGTTGCTCGCTGGTTAGAACAGAACTACGTACAAAACGAAGAAGGATTCGTCCACGTTTGTCGTCTAGATAAGCAGGGTTCGAAAGTAACAGGAAGTGAGCTATGAAGCTTTACAATATAAAAGAAAATGATGAACAAGTTTCCTTTGGCCAAGCCGTTCGCCAAGGGTTAGGCCGTAACCAAGGTCTATTTTTCCCATCGGAATTACCAAAGTTTGAAGACGTTGATGCGCTACTGGCAGAAGACTTTGTTTCTCGTAGCACTAAGATTTTATCAGCGTTTATCGGTGATGAGCTGGCGGAAGAGCAAGTTAACGCGCTTGTGGACGCAGCGTTCCAATTCCCGGCGCCAATCAATCAAGTCAAAGACGGTGTTTACGCGTTAGAGCTTTTCCATGGTCCAACGCTGGCATTTAAAGATTTTGGCGGTCGCTTTATGGCGCAATCTCTTGCGGCGGTATCGGACGGTGGCAAGATCACCATTCTGACTGCGACTTCTGGCGATACTGGCGCAGCCGTTGCGCACGCTTTCTATGGTATGGAAGACATCAACGTTGTGATTCTTTACCCGAAAGGCAAGATTAGCCCACTGCAAGAGAAGCTATTCTGTACGCTAGGCAAGAACATTCACACTGTCGCGATCGATGGCGACTTCGATTCGTGCCAGGCTCTGGTTAAGCAAGCTTTCGATGATTCCGCACTGCGTGAAGAGATCGGCCTGAATTCTGCAAACTCAATCAACATCAGCCGTTTGATGGCGCAAATATGTTACTACTTTGAAGCAGCTGCGCAAATGAGCAAACAAGAGCGTGAAAACCTAGTTGTGTCTGTACCAAGTGGTAACTTTGGTAACCTAACTGCTGGTCTACTGGCAAAAGCGCTGGGTCTGCCGATCAAACGCTTCATTGCTGCAACCAACGCCAATGACACCGTGCCACGCTACCTAGAAACAGGTAAGTGGGAGCCAAAACCAACGGTTGCAACGACATCGAACGCAATGGATGTAAGTCAACCGAACAACTGGCCGCGTATTGAAGAGCTCTGCCGAGTGAAAGAGTGGGGCCTAGAGACACTAGGTAAAGGCGCGGTTTCAGATGAGCAAAGCGCACAATCTGTGAAAGACTTGTACTCATTGGGCTACCTATGTGAACCGCACGGTGCGATTGCTTACCGCGTTCTTGAAGAGCAACTGCAAGAAGGTGAAACCGGTCTGTTCCTATGTACTGCTCACCCTGCGAAGTTCAAAGAAGTGGTGGATGATATTCTAGAATCAGACATCGAGCTTCCTGCACCGCTAGCGAAGCACGCGGCGATGGAACTGCTATCGGAAGAGCTAGACGCAGACTTTGATGCATTGAAACAAGTGCTGCGCCGCGTACAGTAATTATTAAAATGATGAACGACGAAAGGTGAATGAGCAATCATTCGCCTTTTTTATTGTCGGTAAGTCTCGATTCTCTTTATGATTGAGAAACGAACTTAAAGATGGAAATAGAAGCATGCATTTTTTGATTTTTCTAGGCTCAGTAAGGGACAGCACACCGCCACGACCAGCCCGCTTGGGCATGCGAGTGAGTAGAGCTTGTGAAACGTTGTTTAAGAATCAGTATTCGCAACATACCGTCGAAATCATTGACCCATTGAACTACGACTTTGACGACGTGTTTAAGCCTGAGTTTGCTTACCATCGCGCTAAAGTACCAGCCCACTTGAGAGAACTGGCAGACAAAATTAAAAGTGCCGATGGGTACGTGATGGTCAGTCCGGAATATAACCATTCGATGAGTCCTGCCTTGGCTAATATGCTTAACCATTTTGGTAGTTCGCTGTTTTCTTATAAGCCAAGTGCTATCGTGACCTATTCTGCTGGACAATGGGGTGGTGTTCGAGCTGCAGTGTCGATGCGTACCTTCTTATCTGAACTTGGATGTTTACCTGTCTCGGCGATGATTCACATTCCGAAAGCGCAAGAAGTGTTTGACGAACAGGGTGTCGTTGCGGATGAACTGCAGCAGACGCAGTGGGACAGCTATATGAATCGCACCATACATCAATTGATTTGGTGGGCAGAAGGAGCGTCGTTGCAAAGAGAAAGGCTTGACCCAACCTCATTGGCTGAAGTGTTTAAGAAGGAACCGTCACAGAGAAATGCTCCGTAAAGGAACAGAACGGTTAGATGCATGGAAAAACAAAAAAAGCTTGGCCATTGAGACCAAGCTTTTTAAATGTGAGTAAGTCGATTTTATTGAGATTATAGCGTCTCAGTAAAAGTACGAGCGATGACATCACGTTGTTGCTCTGGAGTTAGCGAGTTGAAACGTACTGCGTAACCAGAAACACGGATTGTTAGCTGTGGGTATTTCTCTGGGTGTGCAACTGCATCTTCTAGTGTTTCGCGTTTAAGCACGTTCACGTTTAGGTGTTGACCGCCTTCGATGCGAGGAGCTGTTTCGATTGCTACTTCACGGCTTTCGTATTCACCTAGATCGCTGATTGCGATAACTTGGTCTGCTTCGTAGCCAGCAGTTGCAGCAACACAACGAGCTTCATTTTTTTCGCTATCTAATAGCCAGATAGAGTTTAGTAGGTCGTCGTTTGCCGCTTTTGTAATTTGGATACCTTGGATCATCACTATCTCCTAGACCACTTACGTGGTGATTATTGGTGTTAATTTTCGAATTTTCGTTGAGCTGAGTATTATATAGCTAATATCCACTATTTTAATATTGATTTAAGTCAAAAAACAACCAAAAACATTATTTTTATTAAGGTGATTTTGTTGAGTTAAATCAATAAAACCTTTGAAAACAAACTAATTACAATTTATTTGATAATATAAAAAATATTTAATAACTCATTTTGTTGTAAATTTACTACAAATTGAGCTTAAAGTTTAAACTAATTAACGCAACTATCTGTATTTAGGTATCAATACTGAAAGTCTAAAGTGATTAAATGACAAACATGAAAAACAAGCTTGGGAATAAACTCATTGGTGCACATGTCTCTGCTGCTGGTGGGGTCGATCAAGCGCCGTTGAGAGCTCGCGAAATTGGCGCGAATGCGTTCGCACTATTTACAAAAAACCAACGCCAGTGGGTGGCGAAGCCTTTAGAAGCAAAAACCATCAGTGCGTTTAAAGCGAACTGTAAAATGCTGGGTTTCGGCGCAGAACATATTCTTCCCCATGACTCTTATCTAATTAACTTAGGTGCACCGGAAGCGGATAAGTTGGATAAGTCACGCGCTGCATTCATCGATGAGATGGAGCGTTGTAATCAATTGGGTTTAACGTTGCTGAACTTTCACCCTGGGAGCCACTTAAAGAAAGTCTCGGAACAGGAGTGCTTAGCGACGATCGCTGAGTCTATCAATCTTGCGCACAAAGCGGTGCCGAATGTGATCGCGGTAATCGAGAATACGGCTGGTCAGGGTACAAACCTAGGTTGGAAGTTTGAGCATCTTGCTGAAATCATCGATCAAGTGGAAGACAAAGAACGTGTTGGTGTATGTCTCGATACTTGCCACACGTTTACTGCCGGTTACGATCTACGTACTAAAGAGGATTGTGAGCATACCTTTGCGGAATTCGACCGTATTGTTGGGATGCACTATTTAAGAGCAATGCATCTAAATGATTCAAAAGTTGAGTTTGCCAGCAAAGTGGATCGCCACCACTCATTAGGCAAAGGAGAGATCGGGTGGGATTGCTTTGAGTACATCGCGAAAGACCCTCGATTTGATGGTATCCCTCTGATTTTAGAAACAATTGATCCGGACATCTGGCAGCAAGAAATCAACGCACTGCGTCAGTTTCATCTAGCGGCGATAGATAACCAATGATGTGATCACAGAGTTGGCACCTTTCTTTCTTAGCCACTTAAGTCAATTTGAATTAAGAAAGAAGGATGCCACTATGTCTCGACCACTCTCTTTTGCTTCTTACGCATATAGCCGCCGCGTGCTTCGTTTGCCGATGCCTAATCGTCACATTACCGGACAGGGGCATTTTCGAACGCCACAGAAGCATTAGTCTTTATTACTGTTCTCAAGTTCGTGGTAAGTTTTTGTTTGTTTGGGTTTCGCTCGTTAGAATAGAAGCAAAATTTAGGACAGGAACTTTCCATGAATCAGTCACCCACTTGGCACGATGTGATCGGCGAAGAGAAAAAACAGAGCTACTTTGTAGACACTTTGAATTTTGTAGAAGCAGAACGCGCCGCAGGCAAAGCGATTTTCCCGCCAGCGAAAGATGTCTTTAATGCGTTTCGTTTTACCGAGTTTAACGATGTTAAAGTAGTGATTCTGGGACAAGACCCATACCATGGTCCAAATCAGGCGCATGGTTTGTGCTTTTCCGTGCTTCCTGGAATCAAAACGCCACCGTCACTCGTTAATATGTATAAAGAGCTGGCTCAAGATATTGAAGGATTCCAGATCCCTCAGCATGGATTCTTACAAAGCTGGGCAGAGCAAGGTGTATTGTTGCTCAATACAGTATTGACGGTTGAGCAAGGTAAAGCGCATTCACATTCAAAAACGGGGTGGGAAACGTTCACTGACCGAGTGATTGAAGCGATAAACCAGCATCAGGAAGGCGTGGTGTTTTTATTGTGGGGCTCTCACGCTCAGAAGAAAGGGCGCTTTATTGATCGCAATAAACATCATGTGTTAGCCGCACCACATCCATCACCACTCTCAGCACACCGAGGTTTTTTTGGTTGTAAGCATTTCTCTCAAGCAAACCAGTTACTTGCCTCGCAAGGAAAAGCACCAATCAACTGGCATTTGCCATTAACTTTATAAAAGAAGAGACAGCGATAATGCTGCCATTATCGCTGTTTTTTTGAGCACGCTCGAGGCTGATGGCAAATTTCTCATGTACACTTATTAAAAGTAGGTGTTAAGGAGAGACGCTATGATGATCGAAAGAATTCGACGCGAACACGGCTATATGGTTCGTCTGTTGGCGATACTGCGCCATAAACTTAATGAGATAAAAGAAGAACGTGCGATCAACTACGCATTAGTAAGCGAGATAGTTGATTACCTCTCTAATCATTCAGAAAAAGTTCACCATCCGAAAGAAGATATTCTCTATCACCACTTTCTTGAGCACTATGGTAAGCAACAGACCATGGAAAACTTAGAGAAAGAACACCAAGAGCTAGCAAGTAAAACCAAAGAGTTTGCTTCCTTGATAGAGATGATCCTGCAGGATGCTGTTGTGCCTCAAGACATGTTTGTGGCCCACCTAGAGGACTTCATTGAATCACAAAGACGCCACTTGGAGTTAGAGGAGCGAAAAATCCTGCCTCTCATTGAGGAGCTGTTCACTACCGAGGATTGGCAGCATGTTGAAAGCTTATGGAGCGTCAGTGAAGATGACCCAGTTTTTGGTGACACCATCGCCGATCGTTATAAACAGTTAGCTGAACGTGTGCGTCAAAGTGATGCTGAGTATGTTTAAGTGTGTGCGATAAAACCTGAGCGAGCGAAAGTATCACTCGGGTTTGTTAGCTGCATTTCTTATTTATTGAGAATTGGACGTAAATTTATCGTTTGCGCTTCTCGACCCAAAGACAGGAAAATTCTTATTGAGTAATAACGGTACTCATACTCAAATCCTGGCGCTTAAACTCAAGTCGTTTACCCGTTACTGTAAACAAAAACAAAAGGCACCCTTAAGGTGCCTTTTGTTTGAATTAGAGTTTAATGTCTTCCAAGTTGTAGTCGGTACAGGCATCAAGTTCGCGTAGCTCTTTAAGCAAATTGCGCCTGTCGTTCATCTCTTCTATTTCACGCCACTTTCGCTTTACTGGTTTGGCACGAGATTTGGTTGTTGAGGTAGTATCCAGATTAAAAATGTCATCTAGTTGAAAGCCTTCCATAAGCCACCTTTACCTTTCTTAAGCTAAACTGTTGTAACCAGTCCTTGTGGAGTTTTTTAAGTACCACAATAGCCGTGAGAATAACCATGATATATTTCGCATTTGTGTCGGTAGCATGACATTTTCGTGCAAAAATATTCTCAAAATCACACTTTTCATGGCAATGTGGTGGCTAAAAAATGCACAAACGATCTCAAGAAAACGATTAAATAGAGAGATTTTCAATGTTAATTCGATTTGGCGAGTGGGGGGACAGTGCAAAGGTCAAAGTTGCATAAAACCAGTTTGATGAAATAGTGTTCAATTAGATGGTAAGGCACTAGAGCAAATTTATGTAACACCTTGTGAATACTAGCTTGGTCTTAATTATATGGGTCTCCGTTCTGTTTGGTGGGCGATAATTATTTATGTTGGCATTTGGTAATTGAAATGTTGCGGCTTATGGGTGTTAAGTCTTCCATTTATGTTATTTTTTGGTGACTTTATAGTGAAAAATAACAATGTTATGATTGTGATTGCATATTGATTTTTGCGCTCCTAGGTTGCATTATCCGCCCGTCAAAAAATACGCTGGTACGTAAAATGGATGCATGAAGCGACGTTTACGATTCTAGATTGCCCATAAACATTACTTAAAAAGCTAAGCACACTTTGACACTTAGCAGGCAATTTGGTGGATGGCTTGGACGCATAGACCGGCGCAACTCACTTTGAGGTACACATGACAGACTTAATCAATTTGATGAACGATCTCCTTTGGGGTTCGATTCTGGTTTATCTTCTTGTTGGTGTTGGTATTTACTTCACCGTTCGATTAGGGTTCATTCAGTTCCGCCATTTCGGCCACATGTTCTCTGTTCTTAAGAACAGTCGTAAAGCAGACAAAGCTGGTATTTCTTCTTTCCAAGCGCTTTGTACTAGTCTTGCTGCACGTGTTGGTACAGGTAACATGGCGGGCGTTGCAGTTGCATTGACTGCAGGTGGTCCTGGCGCGATCTTCTGGATGTGGCTGATCGCAATGCTTGGTATGGCAACGTCGTTTGCAGAGAGTACTCTGGCGCAGCTATACAAAACCAAAGATGATGATGGCAACTACCGTGGTGGTCCTGCCTACTACATGGAAAAAGGCCTGGGCATGCGTTGGATGGGCGTATTGTTCTCAGTTTTCCTAATCATCGCTTTTGGTTTGGTATTCAACGCCGTACAAGCTAACTCAATTGCAAATGCAATGAGCACCGCATTTGGTTGGAGTGACCTGTACGTTGGTATCGCGGTTGTAGTACTGTCTGCGATTGTAATTTTCGGTGGTATCAAGCGTATCGCAAAAGTCGCAGAGATGATCGTTCCGATCATGGCGCTGCTTTACTTGGCTCTAGCACTGTTCATCATGTTCTCTAATCTAGAAAAGCTACCTGATGTATTAATGCTTATCTTTAAGAGTGCATTTGGTCTGCAAGAAGCGGCGGCAGGTGGTCTTGGCTACGCGATTGCACAGGCAATGATTAACGGTATTAAACGCGGTCTATTCTCGAACGAAGCGGGTATGGGTTCTGCGCCAAACGCGGCGGCTTCAGCAACGCCTTACCCACCACACCCTGCATCTCAAGGTTATGTTCAGATGCTAGGTGTATTTATGGATACGATCGTTATCTGTTCAGCGACAGTGGCTATCATCCTGATGTCAGGTGAGTATGTCGGTCAAGCAACAGAAGTGACGGGTATCGAGCTAACTCAGCGTGCATTGAGCTCGCAAGTTGGTGATTGGGGTGGCATCTTTGTTGCCGTGGCAATCTTCTTCTTTGCATTTACATCAATCATCGCGAACTACTCGTACGCTGAAACGAACCTAATCTTCCTAGAGCACAACCATAAGGCGGGCCTAAGCATTTTCCGTGTTGTTGTTCTTGGTATGGTGATGTTTGGTGCACTTGCTTCGCTCCCAGTCGTATGGTCACTTGCTGATGTTTCGATGGGGCTGATGGCGATAGTCAACTTGGTGGCAATCATCTTGCTATCTGGCATCGTGATTAAGCTAGCAAAAGATTACAACCGCCAACTTGGTGAAGGTAAAGTACCAACGTTTGATGCGAATGATTTCCCTGAGCTGAAATCTCAGCTTGAAGAAGGCATTTGGTACAACGATAAAAAAGACTAAGTGAGCTATCACTCATAGTTGAAAGCTATTAGTACGATGTAAAAAGCCATGCAGACAATGCATGGCTTTTTTTGTACCCTATTAAAAAACAAAATTAGAGAAGGGAAAGTCATGCTTATCGTAGTTTCTCCAGCGAAGACTCTTGATTACGAGTCTCCGTTAGCGACAGAAAAATTTACTCAACCTGAGTTGGTCGAATACTCAAAAGAGCTTATCGATGTTTGCCGCAAACTGACTCCTGCTGATGTTGCCTCTTTAATGAAAGTGAGCGACAAGATTGCCGATTTGAATGTCGGGCGATTTCAAGAGTGGAGTGAAACGTTTACCACAGAAAACTCACGACAAGCGATCCTAGCGTTTAAAGGTGATGTTTACACAGGACTAGACGCCGAAACCTTATCTGAGGCGGACTTCGAGTATGCCCAAGATCATTTGCGCATGTTGTCTGGCCTCTATGGTTTACTAAAACCACTCGATTTGATGCAGCCATACCGTCTTGAAATGGGTACCAAGCTTGCAAACGACAAGGGCACAAACTTGTACCAGTTTTGGGGCAATGTGATTACGGATAAGCTTAACGAAGCGATTTCTGCTCAAGGTGATAATGTGCTTATCAACCTTGCATCAAATGAATACTTTAAAGCGGTGAAGCCAAAGCACTTAGATGCGCAAGTGATCACGCCAGTATTCAAAGATTGTAAGAATGGCCAATACAAGGTCATCAGTTTCTACGCGAAGAAAGCGCGCGGCATGATGGCGCGTTACATCATCGAAAACCGTATTGAGAGCGTGGCAGACCTGACTAAGTTTGATACGGCGGGTTACTACTTTGTTGAAGATGAATCGACACCAACAGAGTTAGTATTTAAACGCGAAGAGCAAAACTAAAACTGATTGAGACGTAGTCTACGTTAATCTCTATCAGTACAAACGAAAAAGGGTTGGCAGTGCCAACCCTTTGTTATGTTTTAGCTTGGGCTATTTCGCCCCAACAAGATTACTTCTTCTTAGCGGTTTTCTTTTTCGCTGGTTTCTTCTTGTCTTCTTTTTTCTTTTTCTTCTTAAACACAGGTTTTTTGTGTTTTGGACGCATCTCTTTTACGAAACGCTCTTTGATGTCTTCTTTCACGTAACGTGCAACGCGATCCATCATTGGTTGGTCGTGTGCTTCTACGATTGAGATAGCATTACCTTTCTTACCCGCACGAGCCGTACGGCCAATACGGTGAAGGTAGACATCAGCCGTACGTGGCATGTCGTAGTTAATAACGTGTGACACATCCGGAAGATCGATACCACGCGCCGCTACGTCTGTCGCTAGTAGCACGTTAACTGTGCCATCACGGAAACGTGTAATCGCGTTATTACGACGATCTTGAGGCATTTCACCTTGAATCCAAGAACATGGAATCTGTGCGCTCTCAAGCTGCGCTCGTAGCTCTGCCAAACGCTCACGTGTCTTCAAGAAGACAATGGTGCGTTCTGCTTGCTGAGTAATAATGTGTTTTAGTAATTCAAGCTTGTGTTCTGCATCATCAGCACGGTGGTACCACTGAGCAATCTTCTTACGCTCACGCAGTGGCGATTTTGCATCGATCTCTGCTGGGTCATTCAACAGATCAGCGGTAAAGCCCTCTACGCCTTTACCTTCTAAAGTTGCTGAGAACAGAAGGGTTTGTTTACGCCAGCGGCACTCGTTAGATAGACGATCGACAGTAGGAGCAAAACCCATGTCTAGCATACGGTCTGCTTCATCCAGAATTAACCATTCAATCGCACGGCAATCAAAACGCTCTGCATCAATGTATTCTTTTAAACGGCCAGGCGTTGCAACCACAATGTCTTGTGTTGTCGCAAGGATATCGGCGTGCTCTTGGTATTGAACACCACCTGTGATGGTGAAAATGTTCAGTTTAGTGTTTTTTGCCAAAGCTCGTGCTTGATCAGCGATTTGCATCGCCAATTCGCGCGTCGGCGTTAGGATCAAAATACGCGCAGGTCCAGGCTTGCGACGAGGGAAGTCTTGCAAGTATTGCAATGCTGGCAGAACGAAGGCTGCCGTTTTACCAGTACCTGTTGGCGCTGACGCTAGAATGTCACGACCATCCAACGCTTGTGGAATCGCTTCTGCCTGAATTTTTGTTGGGCGTTCGTAACCCATCTCTTCAATGGCTTCAAGTAGGTTTTGGTCTAGATCAAGTTCAGCAAAGGTTCTGATCACAATGAGTTCTCCACAAGCAAAGCTTGGTTAATGGTTCGCCACAACAGCATAGAATACAAAAAGGTCGCACATTATAAAGTGATTGGTGATAAGGATCACATGTTATTTCACATCTTAAGATAAAACTCGCGGGTTAATTGGACGAAATCGTCACTGTAACCGTCATGCGAATGAATTATTAAATGTGATTCTTGAGTATCGCAAGGCTGCTTCGCCAGTTCAAATAACAGTCGATGTACCGGTTTCTTTTCTGATGGCTGTACACGACAGACTCGCGATAGATGCCAACCTTGGTGTAATGCTAGTTCAATAAACCGTTCGCCTTCGGTGATTGGTAACACAAAATTAGCTTTCCCTTGTTCATCAAGCAACTGATAGCAACGTTGTAGCAATGCGTTGTGGCGTAGCGTATCAGTGTGCCTCGCGGTTGCACGTTGACTGTGTTTCGATTGCTCGCCGCTGTTGAAGTAGGGCGGATTACAAATGATGCGTTGGAATGGATGCGTCGGCGTAAAGTCTAGTATGTCGGAATGGTGCACACTCACACGATCTGACCAAGGCGACTGAACCACATTTTTTTGCGCAGCTTCAATGGCTGTTAATTCAATATCGACCGCGGTTACTTGAGCTTCTGTAAAGCGTTGGGCACACATCAGGGCAAGCAACCCGGTGCCAGTGCCAATATCGAGAATTTGAGCGTTGTTCGGGCTTTGAATCCAAGCACCAAGCATGACCCCATCAGTGCTGACGGGCATACCACTCTCACCGCCCTCAATACAAAATTGCTTAAAATTGAAGCCTTTAGTTTTCAGTTTTTTGCTCTTCATGATTGTTTTATGTTTGCTCAATAATTAAGTGAATTTCTCTATTGTTTATTAATTGTATAGATTGTTGTTTTGTTGGTTATTAAATTGTATTGTTAATTGATCGAGATAAAGAACTGGTCTGTTATTTAGATCTGGTTATATCCACTGCTTTTAAGTTTGAAAACTAAATTAATATGGTGTTTTTTTCTTAAAGGTTGCCAAATGATGAGTCTTTCGTCATTATGCGGCGAAAATTTTATAGATTGAACCACGTGTACTTATTGACTTTAGGTATACAAAAAGTGGTCTAAGCATACACAACATTCATTAATTAAAAGACAAGGGTTATCTGTGAAGCAGACGTTAAAACTAACAGATATTATCGCAGTAGGCTTTATGCTATTTGCGTTCTTTTTGGGTGCGGGCAATATCATCTTTCCACCTCTAGCGGGTCAGCTAGCCGGTGAAAACTTAATGCCAGCGATGTTTGGTTTCTTGCTAACAGCGGTAGGTCTACCTCTTATTACTATCGTTGCTATTGCTGTAGCTGGTGGTTCTTGGGATCACTTAACGCAAGACCTTCCGAAAAAAGCAGCGGTTATTATGGCTGCGTTGATCTTCATCATCATCGGTCCTGCGTTTGCTGCGCCTCGTACTGGCCTAGTGGCTTACGAGATGGCGGTGAAACCTTTCTTCCTTGAAGCGTCACAAACGCATCTCACTGCATTTTCAGTGATCTTCTTTATTGCGGCGATGATGTTCTCATGGTTCCAAGGCCGTTTGATTGATCTTATCGGTAAAGTACTGACGCCGGCATTGTTCGTGGGTTTGATCATTCTTGCAGTGGCGGTATTTATTGATCCTCAAGGTGACATGCTGGGCGCGCACGGTGAGTACTTAACGCAACCACTGACCAAAGGCTTCCTAGAAGGCTACAACACAATGGATACGTTCGCGTCATTGATGTTTGGCATGCTGATGGTTGATGCACTGCGCGGTAAAGGCATTACTGAGCGTTCTGCAACGACTAAATATCTGATCTATGCAGGTTGTATTGCCGCTGCCGGTCTTGCGTTTGTTTACATCTCACTATTCTACTTGGGCGCGACGAGTGCAACTGTTGCTGCTGGTGCAGATAACGGTGGTCTGGTACTTAGCCAATACGTTCAAGCGCTGTTTGGTCCATACGGTCAAATCGTTCTGTCTGTCATTGTATTACTAGCGTGTTTGACAACGGCTATTGGCTTGATTTCTGCGTGTTCAGACTTCTTCAGCTCGAAAACGCCACTGTCATACAAGCAATGGGTACTGATTAACGGTTCTGTTTGTGCGTTGGTTGCGAATGTCGGCCTTGCACAACTGATTTCTCTGTCAGTGCCAGTATTGTTTGCGCTGTACCCTGTGGCGATTGCGTTGGTTGCACTAACATTTGTACGCAGCAAACTGCCAAATCCACGTTTTGCTTACCGCGCGGTACTGCTTGTATCTCTGTTGTTTGCGTTGGTTGACGCGGCAAAAGTATCGGGTGTTGATGTTTCTGCGTTTAACATGTTGCCACTATTCGAAGTGGGCATGGGTTGGGTGCTTCCAACATTTGCGGCTATCGTGTGCATGTTCTTCATCGCGAAACCTCGTCCAGAGCTAGCACAAGAAACAGCGTAATAACTTCGCACTATCAAGATATTAAAAAGCCCGATGAATTACTTCATCGGGCTTTTTATTTTTTATCTTTGAAGCGTTCACACTATTAAAGTGTGTCGTGGAACTCCACAAGAACTTGTTCACACCATTTTTCGATGCGCTCATCACTCAGTTCGTACTGCGAGTCTTCATCTAACGCTAGTCCAACAAACTTACTGCCATCTTCAATCAGTGCTTTCGATGCTTCAAATTCGTAGCCTTCATTTGGCCAGTAACCGATAAAGGTTGCGCCAGTCGCTTGTAATTCATCGTGAAGTAAGCCCATCGCGTCCAAATACCACTCACCGTAGCCTTCTTGGTCACCCAGACCAAACAGCGCGACAACTTTACCTTTTAATGGTGTTGTCGCGATGTCTTGCCAAATCGCATTCCAATCTTCTTGAATTTCACCAAAGTCCCAAGTTGAGATGCCAAGGAGTAGTAAGTCGTAGTCTGCCATTAGTGATAACGGTGTCTCTTTCACATTGTGAATGTCGACAAGGTCTTCACCAATAATGGTACGAATTTTCTCTGCTGCCATTTCGGTGTAGCAGGTCGTTGAGCCGTAAAAGAGTCCGATTTTCATTATATTCATCGTTATTTGTGTTGCTGTTGTGGAAGATTCTAACCATAAATTGAGGAAGATTGCAGCGAATATCCTAAGCGGGATGATTTTTTTATGGTATTGGATCGGCAGGTGCCTTAATCTAAATACTGTAAATATAAACAGATAAGGAAGCGTTCATGACGGCACAACAGCCTGTCAATCAACAAGATTTTTCGCTTGTTGAGCAATTCTTAGATGCGATGTGGATGGAGCGTGGGCTATCAGAGAACACGCTGACTTCCTATCGAAATGATTTGATGAAGCTGCTCACGTGGATGGAGAAACATCGCTACCGTCTTGATTTCATTAGTTTGTCTGGCTTGCAAGAATACCAAAGCTACCTTGTAGACTTGGATTACAAGCAGACGTCCCGTGCGCGTATGTTGTCGGCAATTCGCCGTTTATTCCAATATCTGCATCGTGAGAAAGTACGTGCTGATGATCCGAGTGCGCTCTTGGTCAGTCCTAAACTGCCACAACGCTTGCCCAAAGATATTAGTGAAGAGCAAGTGGACGCCTTGCTCGAAGCGCCAGACCCGAATGATCCTGTGGAATTGCGGGATAAAGCGATGCTGGAACTGCTGTATGCGACTGGTTTGCGTGTGACGGAATTGGTCAGTTTAACTATGGAAAACATAAGTTTGCGTCAAGGTGTTGTGCGTGTCACAGGTAAAGGCGGTAAAGAGCGCTTAGTGCCAATGGGGGAGAACGCGGTAGATTGGATCGAGACGTTTATTCAACAAGGGCGCCCTGCGTTACTTGGTGATACATCATCTGATATTGTTTTTCCTAGCAAACGCGCAAGGCAAATGACTCGTCAGACGTTTTGGCACCGTATTAAGTACTATGCTTTGATAGCAGGGATTGACACTGAACAGCTGTCGCCGCACGTACTGCGTCATGCCTTTGCCACGCATTTATTGAACTATGGCGCAGATCTCAGGGTCGTACAGATGCTATTAGGACATAGTGACTTATCGACCACGCAAATTTATACTCACGTGGCGACTGAACGATTGAAGCAGATCCACAGTCAACACCACCCAAGAGCATAACAATGGTTAGATTCATCCATGTCTTCTTGGAAAAACGATTTTATATTAAGGTGAATTTCATGAGCGTATTACGCCGACTAACTCTGCTGACTTTACCATTTTTTGTTACCGCGTGTGGTGCAGAAGAAAGTCAGGCTAAAACGGACACTCCTGCACAGCAAGTGGCGCCAGCTGCGCAAAGCAATTTTGATGAAGCAGCATTAAAAACTAAGTTCTCAAAGCTTGGTTTATCTATCGTTGATATTCAGCCATCAGAAGTTGCTGGTTTATTGGAAATCCAAACTAATGGCGGGATCTTGTTTGCTTCAAATGATGGTAGCCATTTTATCGCCGGTACGCTTTATGCCATCAATGACGATGGTAGTTACAAAGATGTCATTGCAGAGCGCCAAGCGCCGCTTAATGCGGAGAAAATCGCGCAGTTCTCCGATAGCATGATTGAATACAAAGCCGACGATGAAAAATATGCTGTGACGGTATTTACTGATATCACTTGTGGTTACTGTGTGCGTCTGCACAGCCAAATGCAAGGCTATAACGATCTAGGCATTACAGTGCGTTACATGGCTTACCCTCGCCAAGGTGCTACTGGCCCAGTGGCAGAGCAAATGGCGACGATTTGGTGTGCTGAAGATCCAAAGTCGGCAATGCACAACGCGAAAGTGAATCGTACGTTTGATAACCCTGCGAAAGACTTAAAACAGTGTAAAGAAACCATCCAATCACATTACAATCTAGGTCGCCAATTGGGAATTTCTGGTACGCCAGCGATCTTCTTACCGAATGGCGAAATGGTTGGCGGTTACCTACCACCTGCAGAGCTATTGAAACGTTTAAAGCAACAATAATCCTTTAGGAGCAGAGCCGGCAAAGTCGCCGGCTCTTTTCAAGCATGATAGAAATTCAACGACGTCCTGAACCTGATCTTTCCCTTCTTCCTGATTCCATTCCTCCGATTCTCAAACGTATCTACATCAACCGTGGGATTACGGATCCTGCGCAACTAGAAACGTCAGCTCGTGGTTTGCATTCTTACCAAAAACTCGGGGGGATTGAGCAAGCGGTCGAGCTTTTGTTTCAGGCAATAAAAGAACAAAAACGCATCATCGTTGTCGGTGATTTTGACGCTGATGGTGCGACGAGCTCTGCATTGTCGGTGCTCGCGCTGCGTATGCTTGGTAGTCACAATGTGGACTACCTAGTACCGAATCGTTTTGAAGACGGTTATGGGTTAAGCCCAGAAGTCGTTGACCAAGCATTAGAGCTTGGTGCTGAGATGATCATGACGGTGGATAACGGTGTGTCATCAATCGAAGGCGTGCGTTACGCAAAAGAAAACGGCATTACCGTGCTCGTTACCGACCACCACTTACCGGGACAAGTGTTGCCTGATGTGGATGCAATGGTGAACCCAAACCTTGAGAGCTGTCATTTTCCGTCTAAAGCGCTCGCTGGTGTCGGGGTCGCGTTTTATCTCATGATGGCACTATGCGTTCATATGCGAAAACACAATTGGTTTGCTGAGCAGGGCATGCAAGAGCCTAAGTTGATGGAACTGATTGACCTTGTTGCACTTGGTACAGTTGCCGACGTTGTCCCACTGGATGAAAACAACCGCATTCTTGTGCACCAAGGCCTGCAGCGTATTCGTGCGGGCAAAGCGCGCCCTGGCATTCAAGCATTGATTGAGGTCGCGAAGCGCGATGCGCGTCGTTTGGTGGCGTCCGATTTTGGTTTTGCTTTAGGTCCTCGTATCAATGCTGCAGGTCGCCTTGATGATATGTCATTTGGTGTTGAACTGTTGATGTGTAACAACATTCACGCCGCTCGTCGTATGGCAAGTGAACTGGATGGTTTGAACCAAACTCGTAAAGAGATTGAAGAAGGCATGAAGCAAGAAGCGATGGCTTTCTGCGAGCGTCTCCAGTTTGGTGAAGGCAGTGAGCTTCCTTACGGATTAGCCTTGTTCCAACGTGATTGGCACCAAGGTGTGATTGGTATTTTGGCCTCGCGCATCAAAGAGAAGTTTCACCGTCCAGTCATCGCATTTGCTGATGGCGGAGAAGGGACAATTAAGGGCTCGTGTCGTTCTATTCCGGGGTTACACATGCGCGATGCGTTGGATTTCATCGACACGCAAAACCCAGGTTTGATCATCAAATTTGGTGGTCACGCGATGGCGGCAGGCTTAACAATTAAAGAGCAGGATTTCGAACGTTTCAGCCGTCTATTTGATGAAGTGGTAAAAAAGGAACTCGATGAAGCGGCGCTAAAAGGCGTGATCATGTCAGATGGTGAACTTAAGCCTGAAGAATTCTCTATGCATGTCGCTGAACAGCTACGGTCTGGTGGCCCTTTTGGACAAGCCTTCCCTGAACCAATCTTTGATGGTGAGTTTAAAGTGTTGCATCAAAAGCTGGTGGGTGAGAAGCATCTTAAATTGATGTTAGAGCCGCTTTACAAAGGTCATCCTACCAATGTGATGATCGATGGCATTGCATTTAATATCGATTTGCGTCGCTGGCCGGATGCATCAGTTAAAACGGTACGTTTAGCTTACAAATTGGATGTGAATGAATTTCGTGGTAATCAATCACTGCAATTGATGATCGATCATATCGAAGCTAAGTAATATTTAGATTAACCTTTCTTATAGAGTACGGTTGCCCCTAAGAGGGTGTAAAATTTTATGACCGTGCTCTCTCTAACCGCAATCTGATTTCTCATCCGAAATTTTCCTGTATCTCGGTCACATTTTTCAGTAGAATTTCTCGGTTAAATTCTATTCTAAAATGTTGAGTAAACATGTTTGAAATCAATCCAATTAAAAACCGTCTGCAGGACGTGTCTCAGCGCACAAATGTCCTGAGGGGGTATCTTTGACTATGACGCGAAGAAAGAGCGTCTAGAAGAAGTCAACGCAGAGCTTGAACAACCTGATGTATGGAACGAACCTGAACGTGCACAAGCACTGGGTAAAGAGCGTGCATCGCTAGAAGCGGTTGTTGAAACTATTGATCAACTAGAGCAAGGTGTAGAAGACGTAGAAGGTCTTCTTGAGCTGGCTGTAGAAGAAGAAGATCAAGAAACATTTGACGAAATTGAACCAGAACTTGCTGAGTTGGAAGAGAAGCTAGAAAAGCTTGAATTCCGTCGTATGTTCTCGGGTGACCATGATAGTTCAGATTGCTACATCGATTTGCAAGCTGGCTCTGGTGGTACGGAAGCACAAGACTGGACCAACATGCTGCTGCGTATGTACCTACGCTGGGCAGAGGCGAAGGGCTTCAAAGCTGAAGTGATTGAAGTCTCTGAAGGTGAGGTCGCGGGTCTTAAGTCGGCAACAGTTCGCATCTCTGGTGAGTATGCGTACGGTTGGTTGCGCACTGAAACGGGCGTTCATCGTCTTGTTCGTAAATCTCCGTTCGATTCAGGCGGCCGTCGCCATACGTCATTTGCGTCTGCGTTCATCTATCCAGAGATTGATGAAAACATCGACATCGACATTAATCCTTCTGACCTACGCATCGACGTTTACCGTGCGTCAGGCGCAGGTGGTCAGCACGTCAACACCACAGAATCTGCGGTACGTATTACGCACGTACCTACGAACACAGTGGTTCAGTGTCAGAATGACCGTTCTCAACATAAGAACAAAGATCAGGCAATGAAACAGCTTCGAGCGAAGCTATTTGAGCTTGAATTGCAAAAGCAAAACGCGGAAAAACAAGCTAATGAAGACGCTAAGTCTGACATTGGCTGGGGTAGCCAGATCCGTTCTTACGTATTGGATGACTCACGTATTAAGGACCTCCGTACGGGCATTGAAAACCGTAATACTCAAGCGGTTCTTGATGGCGATCTGGACAAATTTATTGAAGCTAGCCTGAAATCAGGCCTATAAAGCTTTTCACCGACAAAAACAGGATACATCGAAAATGACTGATGCTGTTCAAAACGAAACTGTACTAGAAGAAAATAAGCTGATTGCTGAACGCCGCGCTAAACTGGATGAAATCCGAAAGAGCTGCAAAGCAAACGGCCACCCAAACGACTTCCGTCGTGACGCACTAGCGGGCGACCTTCAAAAAGAGTTCGGTGAAAAGACGAAGGAAGAGCTAGAAGAGCTTAACCACGTGGTTGCAATTGCTGGCCGTATTATGGCTAAGCGTGGTCCATTCCTAGTAATTCAAGAAACATCTGGCCGTATCCAAGCTTACGCTGCTAAAGACGTACAAAAAGAGCTAAAAGAGAAATACCAAGGTCTTGATATCGGTGACATCATCGGTGTTAAAGGTGCGCTGCACAAATCTGGTAAGGGTGACCTATACGTGAACATGGAAGAATACGAGTTGCTAACTAAAGCACTTCGTCCACTTCCTGAGAAGTTCCACGGTCTTACTGACCAAGAAATGCGTTACCGTCAGCGTTACGTTGATCTGATTGTGAACGAAGATTCACGTAAAGCATTTATTGTACGTTCTAAAGTGATGTCTGCAATTCGTAACTTCATGATCTCAAAACAGTTCATGGAAGTAGAAACGCCGATGATGCACGTGATCCCTGGTGGTGCAAGTGCACGCCCATTCATTACGCATCACAACGCGCTAGACATGCCAATGTACCTACGTATTGCACCTGAGCTATACCTGAAGCGTCTAGTGGTTGGTGGCTTCGATCGCGTATTCGAAATTAACCGTAACTTCCGTAACGAAGGTCTTTCTCCACGTCATAACCCAGAATTCACTATGATGGAATTCTACATGGCGTACGCGGATTACAAAGATCTGATGGACTTTACTGAAGAACTACTAAGCTCGGTAGCGCAAGAAGTTCTAGGTTCAACATCAATGCCTTACGGTGATGAAACGGTTGAATTTGGTGGCACTTACACTCGTATGAGCATGTTTGAAGCAATCAAGCAGTACAACCCAGATCACGCGCAAATCCAAGCGCTAACCGAAGAAGATCTACAAAACCGTGAACTGATGGTTTCTATCGCGAAATCAGTACATGTTGAAGTAGAAGACTTCTGGACATGTGGTCAGCTTCTAGAAGAAATCTTCGGTGAAACAGCAGAACCTAAGCTAATGCAGCCAACGTTCATCACTGGCTACCCAGCGGACATCTCTCCACTGGCTCGCCGTAGCGATGACAACCCGTTCTTTACAGACCGCTTTGAATTTTTCATCGGCGGTCGTGAAGTAGCGAATGGCTTCTCAGAGCTTAACGATGCAGAAGATCAAGACGCGCGCTTTAAAGCACAGGTTGAAGCTAAAGAGTCTGGTGATGACGAAGCTATGTTCTACGATGCAGATTACATCACTGCACTAGAGCACGGCCTACCACCAACGGCAGGCCAAGGTATCGGTATCGACCGTCTGGTTATGCTACTGACTAACACGCACACTATCCGTGACGTGATCCTATTCCCAGCAATGCGCCCACAAGCGTAATTTGGCAGGATGATCAAAAAAAACCACCTTCGGGTGGTTTTTTTATGCCTTTTAGTTAAATAAGTTCAAGTTGTTGCATTTGCTTTTTAATAGGATATGCAAATAAACATTCGCCAAATCTCAATCTATTGCATAGTCTTAATACTGAGACAGACGTGGGGGCGCGGAGTCTCGATAATGTTACCCGCTCGCAAAGATAGGTTTGTGGCGCAAAATTTCTATTAACAATGAAAAAGGGTTAGAGAATGGCTGGGCAGTTTAAGATGGATTCCATCCCGGGATCGCTTGTGGTAGTTGGCGGTACTTATGAGCCTTGGTTATCAGTACTTGAGCAAGTGGGCTGGAAGTGTCACCAAGTGGGTGACTTACGCAAAGCTAATACGTTGTTAGAGGATATTGGTCCATGTATCGGTATTGTCGATCTCAGCCATGACGAATTCAGCTTGAACGGTTTGGCGAACTTAGTCAGTTCTCACAAACACGTGCGTTGGTTAGCGTTTATTCGTGAATCTCAGCTTGGCACTGACACCATATGCCAGTTCATTGTTAACTTTTGTATCGACTTTTTCACTGCGCCAATCCCGGATGCCCAGCTTTTAAGCACGATTGGTCACCAGCTTGGTATGCTCAAGTTGGAGAAAAAAGTTTGGCCTAGTTTTGGTAGCAGCTTAGACATGGGGCTGATCGGTGAATCTATCCCGATGAAGCGTTTACGCGATCAAGTAAAGCGAATCGGTCCGACGGACGTCAGTATTCTGATTTCTGGGGAAAGTGGTACAGGTAAAGAAGCGGTTGCTCGCGCTATCCACAAAGTCTCTTCACGTTCTCATAAACCGTTTATGGCAATTAACTGTCGCGCACTCAATGAGCAACGTTTCCAAGCTGAAGTATTTGGTATTAACGCCGATGAAGATATGGAAGCATGTATGCTCGAACAAGCGGATGGCGGTACGGTGCTGTTTAATGACATTCTTACCATCTCAAAAGAGCAACAAATGAATCTGCTGAGATTCTTGCAAGAAGGCACCATTGATACCAAAGATGGTGTAAAAGCGGTCAACGTGCGCATCCTTGCGGCTAACTCGTCAGATGTAGAAAAAGCCTTGATTGACGGAGATTTTAATGAAGAGCTTTATCACTACATTAACGTATTACGCATTAATGTCCCGAGCTTAAAAGAGCGCGCGAGCGATATTTCTTTGTTAGCGCGCTACTACTTACAAGAGTTTTCTAAAGAGTATAACTCGCAAGCAAAAAGCTTTTCTGAGGATGCATTCAAGGCACTGACACGTTATTTCTGGCCAGGTAACGTACGTGAGTTGATGAACCAAGTGAAACGAGCGGTTCTGATGTCTGACAGCGTAATGATTGAAGAGCATCACCTAGATTTGCCTCAGCGTAATGACTCAAAGCGTAGTTTGAAATCGATTCGTGAGAAGAGTGAGCGTGACGCGTTACTGGTTGTTTTGGAATCTCATTCTGGTCAAGTTTCGAATGCGGCGAAGGAGCTTGGTGTTTCACGCGCGACCATGTATCGACTACTGAACAAACATAATTTGATTTCCGATCAAGCCATGTAATTTGTTCTTTCTGAAGTTAAATTGGTGAATGAATATCAGTAAAGGAGTGGCTACAAAGCCGCTCTTTTTGTTTTGTATTCAGTTTGATTTATAAAATCCGTAATTTTATATATTCCCTAGGTGAATATGTTATATAGAAAAGTATATGAAACTGAATTGCGGTGTATTGATTTGTTTTTAATCAAAAAGACAAAAAATGTTTGATATATATTCATCAAAGCTTACAATTTAACCGTAACTCAATGAGTTATACCTTTCATAAACGGATTAATTTTTAGCTAGGAGGCGCAAGATGAAACATTACGTTGTTAACACCACTGCTTGCGCTGATCGTATGCCTATCGCTCCGATGACTCTTAAGTCGGATGATACCAATACCACTGGCTCACAAGATAAAAATTAATCCGTAACCTATCTTATTTATTACTAGGCTGCGGAAAAGTAGCGGCTTAGTATCAACAGAGCACCTCTGTTCATTTTACGCACTATTTTTCCCAGTCGAATACATCGATAATCGGAGAAAATATTATGCGTCACTCTATTTACCTACAACTGGCAACTTTGCTATTGAAAGCAGACCTTAAACGCGAAGAAAAGCAATGGCAGCGAACCATACGCCGCACTGCTCATGATGTTCCATGGACGAATGTTCATCTATTGAGGGATATTGGTTTAGATAGCGATGGTCGTTCCACACGCGCCAATGTTCCGGATGCAGTAAAAGTTGAACGTCGAGTTCGTCACCTTCGTCGAGTTTTAACGTCGCGAATAATGACGTAATCGTTAGCGTGTTGGACTGACTGAGTTGCTATCAAGTCATTCAACACGCTTAACGTGCGATATGAAGTCATACTTCATTTGATAAACAGCTGACCTTGAAGGTCAGCTGTTTTCGTTTGAGGGGAGCTTTACTGTTAAGGGCATGGATTCGAGTAGGTTGTACCAATTGCTTGAATCTCAGTAAGGAGCTCATCGCTTAGTTTTAGGTCGATACTGTCGATGTTGGCTTTTAATTGGTCGAGGTTAGTCGCGCCGATAATATTAGATGCTACAAATGGGCGCTGATTGACAAATGCGAGTGCCATTTGTGCAGGATCCAAACCATGCTCTTGGGCTAAATTGACGTAAGCTTCGGTCGCTTTTATCCCCTGAGGAGTAAAGTAGCGCGCAAAACGCTCCCACTTCGTGCATCGAGCACCCTCTGGTCTCTCATCATTCAAGTATTTGCCACTTAGGCAGCCAAATGCCAGTGGAGAGTAGGCCAGTAGCTGGACACCTTCATAGTGGCTGATTTCAGACAAGCCAACTTCGAAGCTGCGGTTCAACAAGTTATATGGGTTTTGAATCGAGACAATGCGTGGCAAATCATGCTTTTCAGCTAAACGCAGTAATGACATCACACCCCATGGCGTTTCGTTTGATACACCGATGTAGCGTACTTTGCCTGCATTCACTAGCTCAGTCAGCGCTTCCAAGGTTTCAATTAATGTGACTTCTTCTTGTTTGTCTGGGTAAGGGTAGTTGAGTTGACCAAAGCAGTTAGTTTGACGTTGAGGCCAATGTAATTGGTATAAATCGACATAATCCGTTTGCAGGCGGTTAAGGCTGTCATCAATTGCTGTATGGATGTGGCGACGATTAAGGCTCATGTTGTCTCGGATGTGAGGGACACCACGAGGGCCAGCCACTTTTGTTGCCAGCACAACTTTTTCACGTTTGCCGCTCTTTGCTAACCAATTACCGATGTATTGCTCGGTGAGTCCTTGCGTTTCCGCTTTGGGAGGTACAGGGTACATCTCTGCGGTATCAATGAAATTCACCCCATGATCAAGGGCAAAGTCGAGCTGTTCAAAGGCGTCCTTTTCTGTATTTTGCTCGCCAAACGTCATGGTTCCGAGGCAGATTTTACTGATCTCAAGTGATGAGTGCGGTAGTTTTGTGTATTGCATATCACGTCCTTGAAGAGTTACCGACTAAATAAGTGATTCCAATATAGGGGATTTTTAACCGCTATCGCAAATGATTTACGTATAAAGGAAGACCAAACTCGAAAGCTATACATTGCCTAACTACACTTAAATGATCGTGTGAAGGAGGTACGTTATGCAGAAGCATCAATTGGACATGTGGTTACATGGTTCCCATAAAGATACTTATAAAACTCCCAAAGTATTTGTGATTGGGTGTTCTGATGTCTCTGACTATTTGCTAGCAGTGGAGTACAAGCATCAACTTGAGCCAATTAAAGACGGTGAAGATCCGATACATTTCGGTTCGCTAGATTTGGTGAAAGAAGAGCTGCTGAGGTTAGGGGTAGATAAAGCGTACTTAAGGCTGCACAACGCGTATGACGAATGTGGCACTGAAGAGGCAGCCTCGTACTGTGATATCGAGTTATCGCTCGTGACGCACTAAATGGCGGAAACAACATTACTCAGATTGCGTGTTGATGTAGTGCTTGAGTAAGATCTGTTCAGTAAACTGTGTTCTGAGGTAAAAACCTCGGGGCAGAGTTTTTATCGGCTTGCCATTTGAGCTGTATGCTTCGGTGAGTGCTTTTGCATTCGCGGCTTTAGGGCGAAGATGCAGCGCTTCTCCGTGTCTGGCGGAAATTTGATCAAATTTCCCCAAGACGATCATCTCCATTAGCTCTTCCCAGTCGTTTCGTAAAATACGCTCTTCTTCGTCGTCTGGTGACCAAATCAGTGGGCTACCAACACGTCTTTCTGCAAGTGGAATTTCTCGTTCCCCTTCCACTGGTACCCAAAGCACACGAGATAGCTTGTTTCGAACATGACTTGTTTCCCATGTAAGACCATGAACACCAGTGAGGGGAGCCACAGAAACAAAGGTTGTTTCTAAAGGTTTGCCAGAGTAACTGATCGGAATACTTTTCAACTCGATCCCTAGCTTAGCGAAATCTTGTTGAGGTTTACTGCCAGCTGGGGCGCCCAAGTGCCATTCGAGTAATTGACCCACCCAACCTTTATCACGTTTTAAGTTTTCAGGAACAATAATATTCGCCTCGGCGGCCAACTCAGCAAAACTGAGTCCTGCCATATCATGCGCTCGTTCCAATAGCTCTGCTTCTGTTTGTGGTTCTGGTTTCATAGTCACAAGGTGGTATTACAAAAAATATAGTTTATCAAACTCCGGCCAAATCTACTGTTTAAGATTTCACCGAGGCGGTGTAAGAACGATCAATTCATAACTTATCCACAGGTGGAGGAGGTATTGATAAGATCCTGACGGGGTCTGTATGAATAAACAGGGGTTAAAATGCATTTTTGGGGTTGATTTTGTTGTAATCATCTAAACGAATAGCAGGTGAGTGTGGATAAATAGCCTATTGGTGGATCTTTGACCGATCTGAGTTTGGTGAAAAGATCATCAAGAAACTGAAGATCGATTTATCGCTATTTTTTAAAATAAAGACTTTTTTATCAATGTTTTATGTTTGTTTTTCTGTTTCTTTATTTGTTTTGCTTGTGATGGGGTTGAACAGAATTACTCATTTGAATTGAATTCTTCACAAAGTTATTCACAGAAAAGGTGAATAAATGTGGGCAATGTCTCACTCTTGTGTTGATAAGGTATGGCTTGATTAAAAGATATCCAAATATGGTGAAAAGGTAATAAATCTTGCTCATATCACATCAGTAAGTTTGCTAGTAATGGGGATATGTGGAAAAATCACGGTAATAAAAAATTTATTCATAGAGGTTAGCCAGTGATAGATGGCGATGGTTACCGACTTAATGTTGGTATTGTGATATGTAATAACCATGGTCAGGTCTTCTGGGCTAAACGATACGGGCAACACTCATGGCAATTTCCACAAGGTGGGATTGACGAAGGTGAAACCCCTGAACAAGCCATGTTCAGGGAGTTATACGAAGAAGTCGGTTTAACGAAAAAAGACGTTAAGATCATTGCAACAAGTCGTCATTGGTTAAGATATAAGCTACCAAAGCGATTGGTGCGTTGGGACTCCAAGCCTGTTTGTATCGGCCAAAAACAGAAATGGTTTCTGCTGAGATTAGAATGCGATGAATCTCGTATTAATATGCAACGCGGAAAATCCCCTGAATTTGATGGTTGGCGCTGGGTGAGTTACTGGTATCCAGTTAGGCAAGTTGTTTCTTTCAAGCGAGATGTTTATCGACGAGCGATGAAAGAGTTTGCATCCTTAGCCATGCCTTTTCGAGAGAGAACAGCGAAAGGGAAAAGAAAAAAGCAACGTAGAGGATAATCATGCTCAGTCAGCTAAGGGAAATAGTTGAGAAAGTCTCCAGGGTCGATGATGTGCATCTGGCACTCGATATATTGGTGAAAGAGACTTGTGCTGCCCTTCGCACTGAGTGCTGTACTATCTATCTTGCTAATGAAGAAATGCAGCGCCTTGAGTTAATGGCAACTCAAGGCCTTATTTTTGAAGGTGATAGTATTCATATCAACTTCAATGAAGGCTTGGTTGGGTTGGTTAAACGAAGCGCAGAGCCACTCAACCTTGCCGAAGCCTCAAAACATCCCGAGTTTAAATTCTTCCCTCAACTCGGCGAACAGATTTACCACTCCTTTTTAGCCACTCCAATCATTCATCGAAAACAAGTTTTAGGTGTGTTGGTGATCCAGCAAAAAACACCGCGCTTGTTCAGTGAAATGGAAGAGTCGTTTCTTGTCACGTTGTCCGCTCAGCTAGCAGTGCTTATTGCGCATGCGCAGAATCTTGGGCATTGGCAGTTGGCATCTAAACCCACGGTATTAAAAGGTTTGCCTGCATCTACTGGTGTCGCGATTGGAGAGTTTTGGTTCGACAATACCCAGCCGAGTTTATCGGATGTTTTCCCTTCGTCCACGTTAGATAAAGAACGTGAGCACGAGACATTGCTGGTGGCGATAGAGCGAGCGTTAAATGACTTTCGCCGTATGCGGAAAAAGCTGGACAGTGAAATCAACAAAGATGCGCTGGCGATCTTCGATCTGTTTACGCACTTACTCAATGACCCGATGCTTCGCGGTGATTTGAAGAAGCAGATTGAAAAAGGAGATAGGGCAGACTGGGCGTTACGCCAAGTGGTAGAATCATACTCGAATCGATTTGCCAGAATGTCGGATGTCTACATGCGCGAGAGAGCGCAAGACATCCGAGAGTTAGGGCAAAGGCTGCTCTATTTTCTACATAACAGTGAGCAAGAAAATTCTGCAATTGATCGTCCCATTATTTTGGTGGCGAATGAACTCACAGCCACCTTGCTTGCATCTGTACCTAAAGAATTTTTGTTAGCCGTCGTGTCACTAGAAGGTGGCGCGAACTCTCATGCGGCTATTTTGTCTCGCGCACTTGGAGTTCCCGCTGTCATGGGCGCCAACATTAACCCGGATATGGTCAATGGCAAACTCGGGATAGTGGATGGTTATACGGGCGAGATCTTCCTAGAGCCAAACCGTCAATTATTGCGAGAGTATCGCAGCTTAGTGAGTGAAGAGTCAGAATTGTTTGCAATGGTAAACAAGGACCTAGCACTACCAGCGGTTACGCAAGACAATCACCACATCGAAATTATGCTCAATGCGGGGCTCAGTGCAGACAGTAATATTGCCATCAATACAGGTGTTGATGGAGTTGGGTTGTACCGAACTGAGATTGCATTTTTACTTCAGCATCACTTTCCGTCAGAAGATGAGCAGTATCATCAATACCAAGCGATACTCAACAGTTATCCGAATCAACGAGTGGTGATGCGCACTTTGGATATTGGTGGTGACAAACCTTTGCCATATTTGCCGATCGAAGAAGATAATCCGTTTCTAGGCTGGCGTGGCATTCGTTTTACATTAGATCACCCAGATATTTTCTTGATCCAGCTGCGTGCAATGTTAAGGGCGAGTGCAGAAAGCGGTAACTTAAGTATTTTGTTGCCAATGGTGTCTGGGGTAAAAGAGCTAGACGATGCCATTAGCTTGATTAATCAAGCCCACAGCGAAGCCGTGTTGCTTGATGATAGAATTCAGTTCCCACAAGTTGGGGTCATGATCGAAGTGCCATCAATGGTGTATTTATTGCCAACGATTGCTCACCGTGTTGATTTTGTTTCTGTCGGGACAAACGATTTAACCCAGTATTTATTAGCAGTTGATAGGAACAATTCGCGCGTCGCGGATGTCTATGAATCTATGCATCCTGCGGTACTGTTAGCGCTTAAGCAAATCCATGACGTGTGCGATAAGTATCAGGTGCCAGTGTGTATTTGTGGTGAGTTAGCTGGCGACCCATTTGGCGCTCTTCTCTTACTTGGGTTAGGGTATACCAGTTTGAGTATGAACACCTCCAACGTGGCTAAGGTGAAATATTTGATTCGTCATAGCCAACAAGAAGAATTAGAAAAATTAGCGGAGCAAGCAATGACAAAGTCCTACGGGGAGGACATTCATCAAATGATGCATGACTTCTTCATCCAACAGGGTTTTGCGGGCTTTATCCGTGCAGGTAAAAAGTAGGAAATCGTGACCGTCTCTTTATTTTTGTTATTGTTGGCGCTAGGCGCTTTTGTGGGTGTGATGGCGGGGTTACTCGGTATCGGTGGTGGTTTGATAGTTGTTCCTGCCTTGTTGTATTTGCTTCCTTTTGCTGGAATCTCTCCAGAAATGAGTATGCACATGGCCCTAGCCACTTCGTTAGCGAGTATTATTGTCACGTCAGGCTCATCGGCGATGAATCACCTTAAGCTCGGCAATGTCGATATGTTCGTCGTAAAATGGTTGATGCCAGGTGTGGTTATAGGTGGTTTTGTCGGTGCCAATATTGCTGAGTGGATCCCTACGCACTATTTGCCGAAAGTATTTGGTGTGATTGTACTTTGCCTGTCAGTACAAATGTTCCGTTCCATTAAAGTTACGAGCAGTAAACCTATGCCGAGCAGCCCGGTGACCGTTGCGTATGGCACGGGGATTGGCGTCGTATCAAGCCTTGCTGGTATTGGTGGCGGTTCACTATCGGTCCCATTTTTAAATAAACACGGGATAGAAATGCGTAAAGCGGTAGGTTCATCTTCCGTTTGTGGTTGCGTGATTGCTATTTCTGGTATGATCGGTTTCATCTTACATGGCTATAAAGTAGAAGGCTTGCCTTCATACAGTATTGGCTATGTTTATCTTCCCGCTTTATTAGCAATTGCCATGGCCTCGATGCTCACAACAAAAGTGGGCGCAAAGCTGGCAACTAACCTTCCAACTGCGGTATTAAAAAAGATATTCGCGGTGTTCTTAATGTTTGTAGCAGCGACCATGCTGCTCTAAGTTTGTACCCAAGTCATTCTCGCTGAACCAAGCATCTAGAGGTTACTTGGGTATATTTATTTTGTTGTGATAAGAAGAGAATGATTTATGTCTCAGGGATATATTGAATTTCCCAATATTGATCCGGTTTTAATCTCTATTGGTCCTGTTTCGGTTCGTTGGTATGGTTTGATGTACCTTGTGGGCTTTATGTTCGCCCTATGGTTAGCGAACCGACGTGCGGATAAGCCGGGAAGTGGTTGGACACGAGAACAGGTTTCTGATTTGTTGTTCGCAGGCTTCCTTGGCGTGGTGATTGGTGGCCGTGTAGGCTACGTGCTTTTCTACAATTTTGAGCTTTTCCTGGCTGACCCTTTGTATCTGTTTAAAGTGTGGACCGGTGGTATGTCTTTCCACGGTGGCTTACTGGGTGTGATTACCGCGATGTTCTGGTACGCACACAAAAACGGGCGAACGTTCTTCGGCGTTGCCGACTTTATCGCGCCGCTTGTGCCATTTGGTTTAGGTATGGGGCGTTTGGGTAACTTCATGAACAGCGAACTATGGGGCCGAGTAACGGATGTGCCTTGGGCGATCGTTTTTCCAAATGGTGGTCCACTGCCACGTCATCCATCGCAGCTTTATGAAATGGCGCTTGAAGGTATCGTACTTTTCTTCATCTTGAATTGGTTCATCAAGAAATCTCGTCCTCTAGGTTCTGTTTCAGGACTCTTTCTTGCGGGTTACGGAACCTTCCGTTTCCTAGTAGAATACGTGCGCGAACCAGACGCTCATTTGGGGTTATTCGGTGGCTTTATTTCCATGGGACAGATTTTATCCCTGCCAATGGTAGTTATCGGTGTCCTAATGATGGTTTGGGCATACAAACGTGGTCATTACAAAGACGAGTTACCACAAAAGACGAAGTAAGGTATTGGTGTGAAACAGTATTTAGATTTGTGTCAACGCATCGTTGACCAAGGTGTTTGGGTTGAAAATGAGCGTACAGGCAAGCGCTGCCTGACCGTAATCAACGCGGATTTAACCTACGATGTTGCGAACAATCAATTTCCGTTGGTAACCACACGTAAAAGTTTTTGGAAAGCGGCCGTTGCAGAGCTACTAGGGTACATTCGTGGTTACGATAATGCGGAAGATTTTCGTAAGCTGGGCACGAAAACCTGGGATGCCAATGCCAACCTAAATGATGCTTGGTTAAATAATCCATACCGTAAAGGTGAAGACGACATGGGCCGTGTCTACGGTGTCCAGGGGCGCGCATGGGCGAAGCCTGATGGCGGGCATGTTGACCAATTACGCAAGATAGTGGATGACTTAACGCGTGGTGTTGATGATCGCGGTGAAATCTTGAACTTCTACAACCCGGGTGAATTCCACATGGGGTGCTTGCGTCCTTGTATGTATAGCCACCATTTTTCATTGCTGGATGATACGCTTTACCTAAACAGTACTCAGCGTTCGTGTGATGTACCGCTTGGCTTAAACTTCAATATGGTTCAAGTTTACGTGTTCTTGGCGATCATGGCGCAAATCACGGGCAAGAAACCTGGTCAGGCATTTCATAAGATTGTGAATGCGCACATTTATGAAGATCAGCTTGAACTGATGCGTGATGTTCAGTTGAAACGTGAACCATTAAAAGCGCCGACGTTCCACATCAATCGAGAGATTAAATCTCTAGAAGATCTGGAAACATGGGTCACACTGGATGACTTTTGGGTTGAAGGATACGAGCATCACGACCCTATTCGTTACCCATTCTCAGTGTAACCAGTGTTGTTCTTCAAGATATGAAAAAAGCTCCAAATGGAGCTTTTTTGCTTTTTGTACTTTGAAGGTATTACTTGAGTGCACTGACAATATAGCGGTGAATAGGGTTGGTCTGCATCGGTGCAGACAGTGCCGGGCTAATAAACTTGGGTTGGGTGAATATTTGCTTGCTCACTAATGAGCGGATAAGCTCAAAATACTTCAGTTCTGTTTTTCCACATAGCAACAATGAAAAGTCATCGCCCAGTTTATCGTAGGCATTGAGCACCTCTCGGAACCCCCTTAGATACAAGTAATCCTTCGTTAAACCGCCTCCTCGATACACACGAGCAGTCGTTGTAAATGCTTGAAGGTCAGACGTTTTATACTGTTCTTTTAATAGCATGAACGTATGGCGGAAATCGCGATCCTTGATCATCGACTCTACCGCCAGGACTCGTAAGGCTAAGGTTCTTAGGCGTTTGATACTGAAATGTCCTGACAGATATTCACACAATATAGCCAGCCCTTCTTGGGTGTTTGTATTAGCTGGGCACCCTAAGCTCAGGACCTTTAGCGGTTGTTGACGACCGTTAAGCGTAGTAAGAAGGTGTACACCCATTTCATGATGTGCGAGAGCCTCTAACTCATCGGTCGTGATGTATGCTGCGTGGTTAATTTTGACTCGAGACCCCGAAACGAGTGCGTTTGCTAACATCCCATCCAACACCTGTATTTCACACTCATATCCATTACGTTGAGCAAAGTTTTGCATGAAGTGTGCTATCGCACGGCTATCATGCTGCGGTTTGCTCTCTTCTTCCGTGGGAAGGTGTAAAATGAAATGGGCGCTGGCAATATCTTTGGCGCTCGGCTCTCCGTAATAGCGCAAGGAGTTATAAAGAAACTCTTGTGTACCGATAGTATTCACTTGATCCAATTTATCTGCGTAAGACTGAATCACATCCGCGTACAGCTTTTGTAATTGGGTGTCTTGAATATTTTCTAAAGGCAGTTCATACAGACGTCGCTTTGCGCTGTGAGTATCTAGATTGGTAGTTGAGTATTGGAAGTTAGGCTCTTGAGAGTATTTGTTCTTAATAAAGCGCTCTCTTTCCTGAGCATAATTGAGAGGATTCACGCTACTGAGGATATCAATATCAGCAACCAGTTGAGTTAGGTTTTCGTCTATTGCGAGTAGCTGATCAGAAATAGTGCCATTAAGCTGCGTCATGTTGTCGACTCCAAATGAGGTAGCCCAGCATAAGTATGCTGGTATGGCTCAAATTATCACCAGACAACGAATTTGAACAGCGTCATTAACGCAAAAAAGGCCCCACAATGTGGAGCCTAAACAATAAGCGATGGTATGTAAGTTATTGTTATGTCGTTAGGGCTAAGATCGCGCCTGGTAAAATAACGAATACAGACATTAGGTAGCCACCGACAACAGCTTTGTTCTTGATAGCCATTTCAGAAATCATCTCAGCGCCTTTCACTGGAATTTCACGTAGGAACGGAATACCAAAGATAAACAGCGTTGCCATGATATTAAATACTAGGTGTACCAGAGCGATTTGAAGCGCGAATACCGCAAACTCACCCGATACGGCTGTTGCTGCTAGTAGCGCCGTAATACAAGTACCAATGTTTGCACCTAGCGTGAATGGGTAAATATCACGAACTTTAAGAACGCCTGTACCCACAAGTGGAACCATCAAGCTAGTTGTTGTTGATGAAGATTGTACCAACACAGTCACGATTGAACCCGATACAATACCGTGAATAGGGCCACGACCAATCGCGTTTTTCAAAATTTCACGTGCGCGGCCAACCATTAGGCTCTTCATTAGCTTACCCATTACCGTAATTGCAACGAAGATTGTCGCAATGCCCAAAACGATAAGCATGATGCCACCAACAGTATCACCGAATGTTGAAAGTGGCTCTTTGATTGCACCCACAACTGGTTTTGTTATTGGCTTAATGAAGTTGAAGCCTTTAATGCTCATATCGCCAGTAGCAAGTAGTGGAGAAACAAGCCAATGAGAAACTTTCTCTAAAATGCCGAACATCATTTCCAACGGAAGGAAAATAGCAACAGCAAGTAAGTTGAAGAAGTCGTGAATAGTTGCGCTTGCAAATGCACGTTTGAACTCTTCTTTACAACGTACGTGACCAAGAGAAACAAGCGTATTGGTCACTGTGGTACCAATATTGGCACCCATCACCATTGGAATCGCGGTTTCTACTGGTAAGCCACCTGCAACTAAACCTACAATAATAGACGTTACAGTGCTTGAGGACTGAATTAAGGCTGTTGCCACCAAGCCGATCATTAGACCTGCAACAGGGTGAGCGGCAAACTCAAATAGCACCTTAGCTTGATCGCCAGTTGCCCATTTGAAGCCACTACCAACCATAGATACTGCTAGAAGAAGCAGATACAACATGAATGCCAAGTTAGCCCAGCGTAACCAACGAGCAGTGCTCGAAATTGGCGCCACTGTTGAAGTAGCTTGGTTCATCATAATTTTCTCCGTTGACCTTTCAGTTCATTTTTCGGTCTGTAGTTGAAACTGCGGGCGATGTTAGAGAACAAATATTTCAGTAATATTACAGATTTCTTGCTGTGAGTAATTTTTATTGTTCTTTTTGATAGTGGTGTGAGTAGGGAAAAATGAAGGTTTTTAACTGTTTGAATTTAATGAATAAAATTGGCTTTCGCTTTGTGTGGTTATTGCGTTTTCTTTAGAAATAAAATGCGCCTCAGTTCAACTTTTATGACAGTATTAATTTTATATATTCGGTAAAACTTATGTTTTTGTAATGTATTGTATGGTTTTGTCGAGTTTATTGTTTGTCTCTGTCACATTTGGTATAAAAAGCATCACTTTCTTTTCGGGACTTGATCATGTCACATCTAAACTACAACCATCTATATTATTTCTGGATGGTGTGCAAACAGGGCTCTGTAACTAAAGCGGCCGATGCGCTTTTCCTGACACCGCAAACAGTGACAGGGCAGATTAAAGCGCTTGAAGAACGCATGAAAGGAAAGTTAACCAAACGAAATGGTCGTACAGTTGAGCCAACTGAGTTAGGGCAACTTGTTTTTAAGTACGCCGACCGAATGTTTGGTTTGAGTTATGAGATGTTAGATATCGTCAATTACAGCCAGCACTCGAACATTCTGTTTGAAGTTGGCGTAGCCGATGCGTTATCTAAACGCTTGGTCAGTAAAGTACTAATGACGACTGTCCCGGAAGATAACAGTATTCATTTACGCTGTTATGAGTCAACCCACGAATTGCTACTTGAACGACTGTCTCAGCACAAGCTGGATATGATCCTCTCGGATTGTCCCGTTGACTCAACTCAAAGCCCTGGCCTTTATAGCAAAAAGCTAGGTGAGAGCAGCATGAGCTTTTTCGCCTCTTCTGAAATTGAAAATGTGCGTTTCCCTGAGATTCTGGAACAGAAAAAGCTTTTGATTCCTGCAAGCCGAACAGCAATGGGGCGTAAGGTTATTCAGTGGTTTGATCGTCAAGGTCTTCAGCCTAATGTGTTGGGAGAATTTGATGATGTTGCGTTGATGAAGGCTTTCGCACGGTATCACGATGATGTGATTTTCTTAGCGCCGACCGTATACATGTCGGAGATTGAGGACGACCGAAATCTACAGCTAATTGGTCATGTCGATGGGTTAAAAGAAGAGTACTACGTGATTTTTGCGGAACGAATGATCCAACACCCAGCGGTAAAAAATGTTTGTGATGCTGATTTCAGTCAAATGTTTGAGTAAACCCGTATCGTTGCGCAAATAAATAGATTACTATCAATAAAAATATAATTCTAAATAATACCTAAGTAACTCAAGATACTTGTTTTAGTGAGCAAAACTATTAATTATTGATGGCGCATCAATTCTCCACTTTGGTGGATAATATTGGTGTATCACTAACAACTAAATTAGAGGTTCTAATAATGAAGACTCTGGAAGTGTATCTTGATTTTCTTAGATATATAAATCAGTGCAACACAACAAGCTGGCCAGGGTTGGAATAAGTAAGTTGTAGCTAGAGGTCCAACACATGAATCTACAAGAAATGGAGCAGAACTCCGCAAAAGCCGTCGTGTTGCTCAAAGCGATGGCAAACGAGAGACGCCTACAAATCCTTTGTATGCTGCATAACCAAGAGCTGTCCGTGGGAGAGCTGTGTGCAAAGTTAGAGCTAAGCCAGTCGGCATTATCTCAGCATCTTGCTTGGCTTCGCCGTGATGAGCTAGTCACGACAAGGAAAGAAGCACAAACCGTGTACTACACATTAAAGAGTGATGAAGTGAAAGCGTTAATAAAAACACTGCATAGTCTTTATTGTGCTGAAAGCGCTTAGCGTTAATTACATATACCGAATATATCGTTCATTTTAGGCTGTGAATCTAACTCGTTGGAATATTTGAGAGTGGCGTTAAACTTTTGATGGTAGAGTTACTGCGCATCGACCAATTTGCTTTGTTCTCAAGTGTTTTATTAGTGCTTTCCAGTTTGAGCTTTATAAGGTAAATAAGCTGATGCCTTTGAATAGGCGTGCAGAAAAAAGAAAAGCTGGCATTGCCAGCTTTTTTATTAAGAAAATTTTGTAGATATAAAAAAACCGACACAAGGTCGGTTTTTTCTTCACTGCAAAATCAGGACTCTATTAAAGAGCTTTGATTTGTGCAGCGAAACGAGACTTATGGCGAGCTGCTTTATTCTTGTGAATAAGGCCTTTAGTTGCCATGCGGTCTAGGATAGGTGTAACTACAGCGAATGCAGCAGTTGCAGCTTCTTTGTCGCCTGCTTCGATAGCAGCAACAGTTTTCTTCATGTAAGTACGCATCATTGAGCGACGGCTAGCATTGTGCTGACGACGTTTCTCAGCTTGGATAGCGCGCTTCTTAGCAGATTTACTATTTGCCAAGGGTCTAACTCCCAAAAACTTAGTTCTGTGACAATTTAAGGGCGAGGAATATCCCTCATTTGCGCTTAAATGTCAAATGATTTGTGCAAAAACCGATCTAAGCCAAAACAAATTTTGGTAAGAGAGGTTATCGCGGTTAAGATGGCGGGGATTCTAACAGCATTTTTATACCAATGCTAATAATTATCCGCGAAAGGCACACTTATTCCTTACAACCCGCGGATAGATTTTTGACGTCTATTTACAGCACCTGTCAGAGAAACAGTATAGGGTTAGCTGTCTTATGGTGATATTCCGAGGTTACAGTGAGTAAACGACTACTCAAGTCTGGCATGATCGTCAGTGCTATGACATTTATTTCCCGCGTTCTTGGCCTAGTTCGTGATGTTGTAGTGGCAAATTTAATGGGGGCAGGAGCAAGCGCAGACGTCTTTTTCTTCGCCAATAAAATTCCTAATTTTTTACGACGTTTGTTTGCTGAAGGGGCTTTTTCCCAAGCGTTTGTACCTGTTTTAACGGAAAGCCATGCTCAAGGCGACATGGATAAAACTCGGGAACTGATTGCTAGAGCGGCGGGTACGTTAGGGGTGATAGTCTCTATTGTTACCATTTTAGGTGTCCTAGGCTCCGGCGTGGTCACTGCAGTGTTTGGTTTTGGTTGGTTCCTTGACTGGATGCATGGTGGCCCGGCTGCAGCAAAGTTTGAGCTTGCTAGCGTGATGCTCAAAATCACCTTTCCCTATTTATGGTTCATTACCTTCGTCGCTCTATCGGGCGCTATCCTCAATACATTAGGTAAATTTGCTGTCTCCTCCTTTACCCCTGTTTTCCTCAATGTGATGATTATTTTGGCGGCGTGGTTTATCTCGCCGCAAATGGAAATGCCAGAAATAGGGCTTTCCATTGGTGTTTTCTTAGGTGGTTTGGTCCAGTTCTTATTCCAAATTCCCTTCCTTATTAAAGCAGGCGTCATGGTTAAGCCAAAATGGGGCTGGCGCGATCCGGGTGTAGTGAAAATCCGTACTTTGATGATCCCCGCTTTATTTGGTGTATCGGTCAGTCAGATTAACCTGTTGTTTGATACGTTCATCGCCAGTTTTTTGCAAACCGGTTCGATCAGCTGGCTATATTACTCAGACCGCTTATTGGAATTTCCTTTAGGTCTGTTTGGTATTGCGATTGCGACTGTGATTTTACCCGCGCTTTCACGTAAACACGTTGACGCACAAAGTGAAGGCTTCGCGCAAACCATGGATTGGGGGGTGCGCATGGTGATCTTGCTTGGCCTTCCTGCAATGCTTGGTCTGATGGTACTGGCAAAACCTATGCTCATGGTTCTGTTTATGCGAGGTGAATTTTCTCCTCAAGACGTACATCAAGCATCATTGTCGCTCTTTGCCTACGCTTCAGGTTTGTTGAACTTCATGTTGATCAAGGTGCTCGCGCCAGGTTATTACTCGCGTCAAGATACTAAAACGCCAGTAAAGTACGGCATCATTGCGATGGTGACCAACATGGTGTTTAACGCAATTTTTGCGTACTTTTATGGTTACGTTGGTTTGGCTATTGCGACGGCACTTTCGGCGTTTGTGAATATGGCATTGCTGTATCGTGGTCTACATATCGCAGGGGTATACCAAATCACCAAACGAACCGTCTTCTTTATTATACGTTTGGTTATTGCAGGTGCGGCGATGGTGGCTGCGATCTTATGGCAATTGGAAGACATGTCAGTGTGGCTAGATTGGAGCTTTGCTCACCGCAGCGGTGTACTAGGAATGTTGATCGGTCTAGGAGCCGTGGTTTACCTAGTGGTTCTATTTTTAACGGGTGCACGCTTAAAAGACCTAAAAGCTGGGACAGACTAAGGGTGATTAGTATATAATCCGTCAGTTTCACACAGTGTAAAGTAAAAACAGAGGCAGAAAGCAGTATCCAATGGAACTGATTAGAGGCATTCACAATATCACCCCGCGACATCATGGTTGCGTGCTGACTATTGGCAATTTCGATGGTGTCCATAAAGGCCATCAACAAGTATTGCAGCAAGTGTCTGAGCAAGCGGACAGGCTATCATTGTCTTCTGTTGTGATGACCTTTGAACCTCAGCCGATGGAGCTGTTTGCCAAAGATAAGGCACCTGCACGGTTGACGCGATTACGCGATAAGTTCGTGCAATTGAGTAAGCTCGATATTGATCGCTTGCTCTGCGTCAATTTCAATCGTCATTTTGCAAGTTTAACCGCGGAAGAATTTATCCGTGACTTGTTGGTCGAGCGTTTGGGTGTTAAGTTTCTTGTCGTTGGTGATGATTTCTGCTTTGGCAAAGGCCGTACAGGTAACTTTGCAATGCTGCAGGAAGCGGGGGAAAAGTACGGTTTTGATGTCGTGAGTACCCAGAGCTTTTGTTTACAACAATTACGTGTCAGCAGTACGGCTATCCGTCAAGCGCTGGCGCGTGACGATTTGCATTCCGCGCAACAGATGCTGGGAAGAAACTACAGCATCAGCGGTCGTGTTTCTCACGGAAGAAAGCTGGGAAGAACGATAGGTTTTCCTACTGCGAATATTCCTTTGAAACGCTGTGTTTCTCCGGTTTCCGGAGTCTATGTTGTTCAAGCGCTTGGCTTAGGAAATAAGCCAATTGGCGGTGTCGCTAATATTGGTCAAAGACCGACTGTCAATGGCGTTCGCCAGCAGTTAGAAGTACACTTATTCGACTTTCATGCCAATTTATATGGCAAGCAACTAGAAGTGGAACTTTTGCATAAACTTCGAGATGAGCAAAAGTTTGAGTCGTTTGAAGCACTTAAACAACAAATCGAATTGGATGCTGAAGCAGCAAGGGTGTGGCTGCGTCAGCTTAAGCGTTGAGCGGTTTATTCCACCGTTCAACATAATGTCTAATTTTCGCCCAATATAACGGAATTAAGAATCGATGAGTGAGTATAAAGATACCCTGAACTTACCTGAAACAGGGTTTCCAATGCGCGGCAACCTGGCCAATCGTGAGCCAGAAATGCTTAAGCGTTGGTACAAAGAAGATCTTTACGGTGAAATCCGTAAAGCTAAGAAAGGCAAAAAGTCATTCGTATTGCACGATGGCCCTCCTTACGCAAATGGTGACATTCATATTGGTCACGCACTAAACAAGATTCTTAAAGACATTATTATTAAATCCAAAACACTTTCAGGTTTTGACGCACCTTACATTCCTGGTTGGGACTGCCACGGTCTACCTATTGAATTAATGGTAGAGAAAAAAGTAGGCAAGCCAGGCCAAAAAGTGACGGCAGCAGAATTCCGCGAGAAATGTCGCGAATACGCTGCAGGTCAGGTTGAAGGTCAGAAAGAGAGCTTCAAACGCCTTGGTATCATGGGTGAGTGGGACAAGCCATACCGCACTATGGATTTCGCAACTGAAGCGAACATTATTCGTGCTCTTGGTAAGATCGCAAGTAATGGTCACCTGCTAAAAGGTTTCAAACCTGTTCACTGGTGTACAGACTGTGGTTCTGCTCTTGCTGAAGCGGAAGTAGAATACAAAGATAAAGTATCGCCATCTATCGACGTTCGTTTTAAAGCGGCTGACGAAGCGGCACTGTTGTCTAAGTTTGAGCTGACTGAAGGTCATGAAGGTAAAGGCGATATCTCTATTGTCATCTGGACGACAACTCCTTGGACGCTTCCCGCGAACCGTGCTGTGTGTCTACGTGATGACCTTGAGTATGTACTTATCCAAGTCGAAGGCGAGCAACCTGAACGTATCATCGTTGCAGCTGAACTAGCGAAAGACGTTATGGACCGTGCGGGTATCGAGCACTTCCACAACCTTGGCTTTGCTAAAGGTGCGGAGCTTGAGCTTTCTCAATTCCAACACCCATTCTACGATTTCACTGTACCGGCGATCCTGGGTGATCACGTTACGACTGATTCAGGTACTGGCGTTGTTCACACTGCACCTGGTCACGGTCAAGAAGACTTTGCGGTTGGTAACAAGTACAACCTAGAAGTAGCGAACCCAGTTGGCTCAAACGGTGTTTACCTTCCAGACACTGAGCTATTTGCTGGTCAGCACGTATTTAAAGCGAACGATGCAGTAGTAGAAGTACTAAAAGAAAAAGGTGCACTACTACACCACCACGCTTACGAGCACAGCTACCCACACTGTTGGCGTCATAAGACTCCAATCATCTTCCGTGCTACACCTCAATGGTTCGTTTCTATGGACCAAGCTGGCCTACGTGCTAAAGCATTAGAGTCAATCAAGAACGTAGAGTGGATGCCTGAGTGGGGTCAAAGCCGCATCGAAGGTATGATCGAAGGTCGCCCTGAGTGGTGTATCTCTCGTCAACGTACTTGGGGTGTGCCAATTGCTCTGTTTGTTCATAAAGAAACAGCAGAACTTCATCCAAACACGCTAGAGCTGATCGAGAAAGTCGCTAAGCTGGTTGAAGAGAAAGGCATCCAAGCATGGTGGGATGTAGATGCCGCTGAACTACTAGGTGCTGACGCTGACCAATACGAAAAAGTACTAGATACGCTAGACGTATGGTTCGATTCAGGTGTCACTCACTTCTCCGTTGTTGATGCTCGTGAAGAGTACAACGGCAACAGTGCAGACCTATACCTAGAAGGTTCTGACCAACACCGTGGTTGGTTCCAATCTTCTCTAATTTCATCTATCGCGATGAAAGACGAAGCGCCTTACAAACAAGTACTGACACACGGTTTCGTGGTTGATGGTCAGGGTCGTAAGATGTCTAAATCTATCGGTAACGTGGTTGCGCCAAAAGACGTAACTAACAAGCTAGGTGCTGATATTCTTCGTCTATGGGTTGCTTCAACAGACTACACTGGTGAAGTTGCGGTTTCTGATGAAATCCTAAAACGTAGCGCAGATGCTTACCGTCGTATCCGGAACACAGCGCGTTTCTTCCTTGCTAACCTAAGCGGCTTCAACCCTGAAACAGACATCGTTCCTGTTGAAGAGATGGTTGCGCTAGATCGCTGGGCAGTTGGTCGTGCGCTAGCAGCACAAGAAGAGATTGTTAAAGCATACGAAGAGTACAACACACACGGTGTGACTCAGCGTCTAATGCAATTCTGTTCGATCGAAATGGGCTCTTTCTACCTAGACGTAATTAAAGACCGTCAGTACACAGCAAAACGTGGCGGCAACGCTCAACGTAGCTGTCAGACTGCGCTTTACTACATTGTTGAAGCGCTTGTTCGTTGGATGGCTCCTATCATGTCGTTCACTGCAGATGAAATTTGGAACGAAATGCCAGGCGAGCGCGACAAGTTCGTATTCACTGGTGAGTGGTTCGACGGTCTATTCGGCCTTGCTGAAGGTGAAGAGCTGAACAATGAATTCTGGGCTGAGATCCAAGCGGTTCGTGGTGCAGTAAACAAACTTCTAGAAGATGCGCGTAAAGAGAAAACCATCGGTGGTGCACTACAAGCTGAAGTGACTCTATTTGCTGATGACGCTTTAGCAGCGAAGATCAACAAACTTGAAGATGAACTGCGCTTTGTTCTACTAACCTCTGCGGCGAAAGTTAAGCCTCTAGGTGAGAAGACTGATGCAGCACAAGCCACGGATATCGAAGGCTTGTTTGTTGAAGTAGCAGCAGCTGAAGGCGAGAAGTGTGATCGTTGTTGGCACCACACGCCAGACGTAGGCACAATTGAAGGTCACGAGAAAATCTGTGGTCGTTGTGTATCTAACGTAGAAGGCGAAGGTGAAGTACGTAAATTCGCGTAATTGCCTAGAACGACTGAACTTTTTTTAAAATTAACAGCCCCAGTATTTACTGGGGCTGTTTGTAGGTAAAGTAATGAGTGAAAAAGCACTGTCTTTAAAGCAATCTGGTATTCGCTGGTTATGGTTAGCGGTGGTTATCTTTTTAGCTGATATTGGCATTAAGTATGTTGTAATGAACAACATGGGATATGGCTGGGCAAACCGCATAGAAATTTTGCCATTCTTTAATCTTTTGTACGTGCATAACTATGGTGCTGCTTTTAGCTTTTTGAGTGATCAAGCGGGCTGGCAACGTTGGTTATTTACAGGTATTGCTTTTATCGTTACGGGTCTTTTGACTTACTGGATGAGTAAACTACCAGCGAAAGAGAAATGGAATAATATTGCTTATGCCATGATTATTGGTGGCGCAGTAGGTAACGTATTCGACCGAGTAATACATGGGTTTGTCGTGGATTATTTGGACTTTTTCTGGGGTAATTATCACTGGCCAGCGTTCAACCTTGCAGACATGGCGATCTGTATTGGTGCCGCGATGATTATTCTTGACGGCTTTCGAAAGAAAGACGAGGCGAAAGCCTAAGTAGTGGCAGTGTATATTGTGAAAAGTTGAATAACCCTAAGCGTCGCCCGTTGATTCGAGCGACGCTTTTTATTATGTTGGAGCGCCAATCAGCATATCAATGTATAAAAAGACCAAGCTGACAGCGTAATAACCCAAGAACAAGGAAGCAGTAACGTGACAACAATAACCAATGAATCTGTAGTAACCCTTCACTTTACGATTAAAATGAAAGATGGATCGGTTGCGGATAGTACTCATAACATGGGTAAACCAGCGAAATTTGTTATGGGTGATGGCAGCTTGAGTGAAAACTTTGAGCAGTGCTTGATAGGCCTCGAAACAGGCGCACAAAAAGCGATTGAGTTAAAAGCAGAAGACGCGTTTGGCATGCCAAACCCAGACCATGTACACCATATGGATCGCACTAAGTTTGTAGGTGATGCAGAAGTAGAAGTGGGTACAATCATGGCGTTCAGTGGTCCTGATGGCATGGAAATCCCGGGCATTATTACAGAGATTGCTGGCGATTCAGTCACTGTGGACTTCAACCATCCTCTAGCGGGACAAGACGTGACTTTCGAAGTTGAAATTTTGTCAGTAGAATAGCGAACCCAATAAAGATAATTTCCATGAGCAATGAAATGAAAATCCTATTAGCTAACCCACGCGGCTTTTGTGCTGGTGTAGACCGTGCGATTAGCATCGTAGAGCGTGCGCTAGAGATGTATCAGCCACCGATTTATGTTCGTCATGAGGTGGTGCATAACCGTTTTGTGGTTGAAGGGCTAAAACAACGTGGCGCTGTCTTCGTTGAAGAGCTGCATGAAGTGCCAGACAACAACATTGTGATTTTTTCTGCTCATGGTGTATCGCAGGCAGTTCGTCAGGAAGCCAAGCTGCGTGATTTGACCGTATTTGACGCAACGTGTCCCCTAGTAACCAAAGTGCATATGGAAGTGGCGCGTGCGAGCCGTCGTAATATGGAAGTGGTTCTGATTGGTCACGCAGGTCACCCTGAAGTCGAAGGTACGATGGGGCAATACGCCAGTGAAACCGGTGGTATGTACTTGGTTGAAACTCCAGCCGATGTTGAGAAACTGAAGGCGATTGTGAAAGATCCATCCGATCTTCATTACGTAAGCCAAACGACGCTTTCTGTCGATGAAACTGCCGATGTTATCGAAGAGCTACGCCGCGTGTTCCCAGATATCCAAGGTCCACGTAAAGACGATATCTGTTATGCGACACAAAACCGCCAAGATGCCGTACGTGAATTAGCTGGTGACGTAGATGTGATGGTTGTGGTGGGTTCTAAAAACTCATCAAACTCTACACGTCTTAAAGAGCTAGCTGAAAAGCTAGGGACACCTGGCTACTTAACCGACTGTCCGGAAGATATCAAACCTGAGTGGTTCGAAGGTAAAACAAAGGTCGGCGTGACTGCGGGAGCATCTGCTCCGGAAGAGCTCGTTAATCAGATTCTAGAGCGAATCAAAGAACTCGTTGGTGCCGAAGCGGTTGATGAAGTACTTGGCCGTGAAGAGAATATGTTCTTTGAAGTACCTAAAGAACTGCAAATCAAGCAAGTGGATTAGTCTCCATTTATCGAATATTCAAAAGGCGACCTGTGGGGTCGCCTTTTTTACATCTCTCTTAACTCATTTAGGTAATCACGAATTTGGTCTTTTCCTAAACCATCGATAATCATATCAGACACCTTCGTGATTCTTCGCTCAAGCGATTGAGCAACCTTTTCGCAATGTGCGTACATGTCTTCATCAGAACCATCGGTCGGAAAAGCATCAACTTGCCAGTTTACTCGAACACCACCTGCAAGCCACTGAGGAGCGGTTTCTTGATGTAAAGAATCACAGAGAATAATAACGATGTCGGGAAGAAACTGAGTTCGCTCCTCCCATGAATGCGTGTGGATATGCGGAATGGGGAGTTGGTGGTCATCTAAATATTTTTGCACCACTGGGTGCACCTTGCCTGTGGGATGTGAGCCTCCACTGGTGACACTAAAATCTGCTGGCAGGATATTGGTTGCGATTGACTCCGCGAGGACGCTTCGTCCAGCGTTGTGCTTACATATGAATAAAACTTTATACATCATCGCCTCGTCTTTTCAGAGCGTCCTATTTATACGCTAGCGGAAACTCAGCGATGATGTGTGAAGTTTTTGTGTTAGTGGCTAATGCCGAGCATCTCTTTGAGCACCTTTAAGTAGCGGCGGCTTACTGGTATCTCAAAGCCTGTTTTGGTGATGATTTCCGCTAACCCATTTTCCAGTAACTTGATTTCGCTAATCGCTTTAATACTGACTAAGTATTGACGATGGCAGCGGACTAGAGGGGTTTTCTCTTCCAACGTTTTTAATGTCAGTTGGGTGCTCGCGGTTTGGCTGGTGGAGCGTACATGCACGCCGCTGATATCACTGTAAGCACATTCCACCGTGTCGGTGGCCATGATAACGATGCGGTTGTGTCCGATGCACGGTATCTGATCTAAAGTGTCAGGCGTAATAGCAGACAGTTGTTGCGTTAGGGCGGATTGGCTAATGACTTTGTTTAGTCGTTTGACCGTTTTAGTTAACCGGCATGGGTCGACAGGTTTGAGCAAGTAATCAAAGGCATTGTCTTCAAATGCTTGAATCGCATACTGATCATAAGCCGTGACAAAAACCACATAAGGCATGGTTTCTGGATCAAGCATCCCAAGTAGTTCAATCCCCGTGACTTGAGGCATTTGGATATCGAGAAACACCACATCAGGCTTAAGTTCATTGATTTTTTTTAGGCCAAGGATTGCGTTTGAGGCATCGCCCACGACCTCAACTTGGCCTGTTTCATCCAGTAACTCTGCTAGCTCTTCACGAGCAAACTGTTCATCATCAATGACGAGTGCGGTTAACATCCAACATTACCTTTATTGCTTCAGCGTGCTTTTATGATTTTGGGGGAATGATAAAGCTCATTTTAGTAAATTGATGTGGCTCGCACGTAATTTTTAGCGCTGCATCACGTCCAAATTGATTAGTGAGACGTTTGTCGACAATTTCTAAACCTAGCCCTGAGTGGTTTTCTTTTGGCGGTTCAAAACTGCCTGCGTTGTCTTCGACGGTAATCAAGTGACCTTGTGGGTGTGCTTCGCTGTATATATGAACTTTACCACCTTCAAGCATGTTTGAAATGCCATGCTTAATGGCGTTCTCAACCAAAGGCTGGAGTGTAAAGCTTGGTAATTTGATGTCCAGCAATTCAGGTTGAATATCGATTTCAACCTCTAAGCGGTCCGTAAAACGCGCTTTTTCGATGCTCAAGTACGAGTTCACATGTGCAAGCTCTTCCTTTAGCGTCACGGTATTAATGTTCTGCTTTAAATTGCTGCGGAAGAAGTGCGATAAATTTTGGATTAGCTCGCGCGCTTTGTCAGGGTCACGACGAGTAATCGCACTAATAGTATTGAGTGCATTAAACAAAAAGTGTGGATTCACCTGAGCGTGAAGCAATTTTATTTCTGCTTGGGCGAGTAAGGCTTGTTGTTGTTGGTAATCGCCATAAAGGATTTGGCTAGATAGAAGCTGGGCTATTCCTTCCGCCATCGACATGTTGGCCGTCGAGAACAATTTACGCTTCGGTTCATACAGCTTTATGGTACCAATGACCTCTTTCCCTGCACGCAGTGGGATGATCAGCGCAGATCCGAGCTTGCAATCTTTTGCAATGGAGCATTGGTATGGACGCTCCGCACCATCAAGATAAATGATGTCGTTTTTCTCCATGGAGTCTAATGTGCTTTGCGATGAAATCGGCGTGTTCGGTTTATGGTGATCATCGCCAATGCCCACAAACGCCAAGATCTTTTCTTGGTCAGTAATCGCGACAGCGCCCACTTTGGTTTCTTCGTAAATAATACGTGCGATTTTCTCTGCGTTTTCGGTGTTGAAGCCGTTGCTTAGAATTCCCACTGAGCGATCAGCAATGGTGAGCGCTCGACGCGAAAACGTCGCAGAAAACTTTTCAAAGATTGCTTTTCTGTCTTGCAGGATACTCATGAACAACGCTGCACCAAATGAGTTCGCGATGATCATAGGCGCTGCAATAGCGGACACCAGTTCATAGGCTTGATCAAAAGGTTTCGCGACGGCGAGCAGCAAAATCATTTGCACCACTTCTGCAACAAACGTGACGCTGAATACGACGCTTGGATTAAACAGCAATGCGCCTTTATTTCGCTTGATAAGGTAAACGTGGAGCAAGCCACCAATTACGCCCTCGGCGGTGGTTGAAATTGCGCAGGCTAGGTCAGTAAAGCCACCAAGAGAGTATCGATGGATGCCACCAGTAAATCCGACGGCGAAACCTACAACAGGTCCACCAAACAGCCCGCCCATAACTGCGCCGATCGCACGAGTATTGGCAATAGCATCGTTGATGTGCAGACCGAAATAGGTGCCGAGAATACAAAAGCCAGAGAAGAGTACGTAACAAATTAGGCGGTGGCTTAAGCGCGAAGAAATACTCAGCAAAGGTAAGATGATTGGCGTTTTACTTAGCATGTAAGCCAAAACTAAGTACACACACATCTGTTGTAAAAGGGAGATGACCAGTTCCATAGTGAACCTAACCTAGAATCAATGTTGTTATTGTATACCTAAGTAACCTCAAGATGCTTGGCTCAGATAGATAAGAACAGCTAAGTAAATGATGCTGCGCTGTGCTTTCTGAGTCTTAAAGTGACTTGGGTATAAAACAAAAAGAGCCTGCAATTGGCAGGCTCCTATCTTAGTCACTCAGATGTGACGAGTATTACGCTGTTTCTGATACGGCTTGTGGTTTCTCTTCGTCAGCCAGTTCAGTTTCACCTTTACCCTTAGAGGTTTTGATAACGTAACCTGTCACAGCTAGGGCAAACACAATACCTACGATAGTTGATAGTTGCATTGGCAGACCAAAACCTAGCGAGCTGTTGTTTAAGATGAACGTGACACATACCGTGGTCATGAAGATAGCTGGGATAGTGGTAATCCAGTGCAGCTTGTTGTGACGCAGTAGGTAAGCGGACGCAGTCCAAAGCATCATTACCGCTGTTGTTTGGTTTGCAAAACCGAAGTAGCGCCAGATAATGCCGAAGTCTACTTGAGTTAAGATACCGCCGATAACGAACAGTGGAAGTGCCATCAGTAGACGGTTACGTAGCGTTTTTTGTTCCATGTTGAAGTATTCAGCAAGGATCAAGCGGCTTGAACGGAACGCTGTATCGCCAGACGTAATTGGTAGGATAACCACACCCAGGAACGCAAGGATACCACCGAACACACCTAGCAGACCAAATGATGCGCTGTATACCACGTTACCAGGGCCACCGTTTTTCACAGCTTCTGATAGAGCGTCTAGAGAGCCGAAGAAAGACAGAGCGATAGCACACCAAATTAGCGCGATAACACCTTCACCAATCATTGCACCGTAGAATACGAAGCGACCGTTTTTCTCATTTTCCATACAACGCGCCATCAGTGGAGACTGAGTTGCGTGGAAGCCAGAGATAGCGCCACATGCGATAGTGATGAACAATGCAGGCCATAACGGCATGTCATTTGGGTTGAGGTTAGAGAACATGTCCGAAACTTGGAAGTCACCCATTACTGTGTGTTCGCTAGAGAAAGCAACGGCTGTCATTAGGCCAACAGACATAAAGATAAGTAGGGCGCCAAACAGTGGGTAGAAACGACCAATGATTTTATCGACAGGAACAATCGTCGCAATGATGTAGTAAGCAAAAATAGCAATAACCATTGTAGTCATGCTTACGCTCAAGCTTGTTTGATCATTGATGAGGTTAGTAATCATGCCAGCAGGGGCTGAAACGAACACTACGCCAACTAGAAGCAATAGGACAATGGCAAAAATATTCATAAAGTGTTTTGCGCCATTACCTAGGTAGCGACCTGTAATGGTAGGTACAGATGCACCGCCGTTACGCACTGAAAGCATGCCTGAGAAGTAATCGTGTACTGCACCAGCAAAAATACAACCGACTACAATCCAAAGCATCGCCGCAGGACCGTATAGTGCCCCCATGATCGGGCCAAAAATTGGACCAACACCTGCGATGTTAAGTAGTTGAACTAGGTAAACTTTCTTTGTTGACATTGGAACGAAGTCAACACCGTCCGATTTGGTGTGAGCTGGCGTTTGGCGTTTTTCATTGATGCCGAAAATCTTCTCGACGAAAGCGCCGTAGATGAAGTATCCGCCGATTAGGGCTGCGACACAGGTTAGAAACCACATCATAGCAATTGTCCTTGGTCTTAGTTGGGTAGGGTAATTTTTTAATCTCAGGATGCATGTTATGCGTCACTTGTGTTAAATGCATTCGGTTAGTAGATGAGTGGTCGAATAGAGCACTGAGTGGTCGATATGCTGCTTGAGCGGTTTTTAAAAATGGCGAAAGGTTGATGACAGTCTTGAGCGGCTGATTTGAGTCATCAGTGGTTAAATCTGCAAGCTCAGCGGCAAGCGCCAATAATTAGTGGTAAGCTTATTTTTGAAAACAATTACTTAAGGAAGAACCATGAAAAAGGTAACGGTAGGTCTGGCACTGGCTTTACTTGTAGGATGCACAGCAACGACAGCAGATCTTGCCAAGTCGGGAGATTGGCATCAGATCGGATATCAAGATGGCATAACCGGACACACATCGCGCACGATGAGCGAGCTTCGTGAGTTGGGTAGTGTTAAGCAAAGTGACTACGACCAAGGTTATTTAGAAGGTTTACGTGAGTACTGTAATCCTGCTTTTGCGTATCAAATGGGGTTATCTGGTCAGTATTACGAAGGGGTTTGTGAAGGTACTGAGCAAGCGCAAAAATTCCGCATGGAATGGCAACGTGGTTGGAATGAATACTCAAATTAATAGTCAATAAAGCCGTTGTTACACTGTCTGCATCACATAAATGTGGCAAAATTTTCCTTATTAAACTATGTTCATATTGCTTGATAGTGAGCACAGAAAAAAAGGAATCACATTATGTCAACGCAAATGGCTGGTGGCTGGAGTCCATTTCATGAACTCACAGCAGAGAATAAAGAAGTATTTGCTAAAGGTATCGAGGGGTTTGTCGGTGTCAAATACTCCCCTTTGGTTGTGGCTACTCAAGTCGTAGCCGGACAAAACTATGCGTTTTTCTGTAATGCAGAAGTTGTCTACCCTGGAGCACAACCATACCCAGCAATGGTTCATATGTTCAGTGACCTTGAAGGTAAAGTCGGTATTACTCACATTGAACGATTGAACTACTAAATTAAGCCATAAAAGGCGCCTGACTTTTAAATAAGTGAGGCGCTTTATTGATTAAGATTGATTAGTTTGCGCGATCACGACTTTTCTTAAATATCCTTGCTTGGCGTTCAGTTGCTCAGTCGCGCTTTCTTTATCCAGCCCGGTTAAAATCATCAAAATCGCTAACTTGGCGTCGTAGTCCGTTTCTTTGAGCGCCGTTTTAGCCTCTTGGTTAGTACAATCTGTTGCTTGCATAACAATACGAGTCGCTCTTGCAACTAGCTTTGCATTCGTCGCTTTCACATCTACCATTAAGTTCTGATAACTTTTGCCCAGGCGAATCATGCTTGCGGTAGTGAGCATGTTTAGTACGAGTTTTTGTGCCGTCCCTGATTTTAAGCGAGTGGATCCCGTTAACGCTTCAGGTCCAACAACGGGGCTAATCGCAATATCAGCAATATCTGCAATCGGAGAGTCAGGGTTACAAGATAGTGCTACAGTGGTGGCACCAAGCTCGTTCGCATACTCTAAGCCACCAATCACGTAAGGTGTTCGTCCACTTGCCGCAATACCAACGACGACATCGCGTTGTGTTAGCGTATTCTCTTTAAGATCTTGCTCACCCAATGCTGGATCGTCCTCCGCCCCTTCTTTTGCACGGAACATTGCCTCTTTTCCACCCGCAATAATACCAACGACCATCTCAGGATCCGTGCCAAAAGTCGGCGGGCATTCTGAAGCGTCCAAGACGCCGAGCCGACCACTGGTGCCTGCACCGATGTAAAACAGCCGACCTCCGACCTTAAATGCTTCCGTGATCTTATCAACGGCTTGAGCGATCTCTGGTAGCACTTTCTCGACCGCAATTGGGACGAGTTTATCTTGTTGGTTTAAACGCTGCACAATATCGAATGAAGGAAGAAGATCGATATCCATTGTTTCAGGATTTCGACCTTCAGAGACGAGGTGAGAAAGAGCCGCAATAAGCGCGTCATTTGTCATAGTAATTTAAGCCTTCGTGATTAATTTTTTGAGTAGAGTACGCCAAGTGAAGCGAGACGACTTGCCCCTGTGACTTCCGGTAAATTGCTAGGGAGGCTATGAATATAGCGCTGCGCAAGCCAAGCAAATGCCATGGCTTCCATGTAGTCACCATCAACGCCTTTTTCTGCCGTTGTCGCAACGTGCCATTGTGGCAATAACTTAGTCAATCGCTGCATTAAAAGTGGGTTTCTTGCTCCACCGCCACAGACCAATAGTTGAGGCGTGCTGCCATGAGAAAACTTGTCGACTTCGTTGGCAATGGTAATCGCAGAATATTCGCAGAGTGTACGCTGTACGTCTTCGGTTGGTAAATTGTAATGAGCCAGTTGCTGATGCAGCCAGTCAATATTGAACAGTTCTCGCCCGGTACTTTTAGGGGCTGGCATGGCGAGGTAAGCTTCTTTAAGTAATTGAGTCAACAAAGTAGCGTTTACCGTTCCTTTCAGTGCAAATTGTGCATCTTTGTCGAAGCTTTGCCCAGTGTGCAGAGCACACCACGCGTCCATCAACATGTTGCCCGGACCTGTGTCATAGCCAATGACTGGTTGCTCGGGATGCAGTACAGAGATGTTGGCAATGCCACCGATGTTCAGCACGACGGTGGTGGAATCTTGCATGGCAAAGATACTTTTATGAAAAGCGGGAACCAGCGGTGCACCTTGTCCACCTAGCGCCATGTCTTTACGACGAAAATCCGCTACCGTATCAATGCCTGTCTTGACCGCGATAATGTTGGCATCGCCCAATTGAGTGGTAAACGGCAAGTTTCCGGTAGGCTGATGGAACACTGTTTGACCGTGATTACCAATCGCACGAATTTGTTCCGCGACGTAGCCAGACTTATTGAGCAGTTGTAAAACGGCGTCAGCGAAGAGGTGGCCAAGTTGGTGATCCAATTCACCTATGGCTTTTAAATTTGTGGCTTGACCGGTACAAACAGATAACAGCATTTCTTTCAGTGCAGTGGGCATTGGGTAATCGTCGTGCGCAACCAGACGAACGTGCTCATCACTTATTTCAACCAGAGCGGTATCAACGCCGTCCATACTCGTTCCTGACATCACACCAATGTACAGTTCGTTAAATTTCATAGCCGATCTCGTCAATTCTTCATTCACTTATTGTAAAGCAAATCTGAAGCGAATAACCTCATCGAATACGAGATATTCAGCCGATTTTGAGGAGAAAACATGGGACCGTTATGGGTTGACGTCGCGGGTTATGAACTGACCGCTGAAGACAAAGAAATTCTGGAACATCCTACGGTTGGTGGCTTAATTCTATTTGCTCGCAACTATCATGATAGTGAACAGCTTCAAGCACTTACTCAATCAATCCGCAAGGCAGCCAAGCGCCCGATTTTGATCGGTGTGGATCAAGAAGGCGGTCGAGTGCAGCGCTTTCGTGAAGGTTTCTCATTAATTCCTGCAGCCGAAGAATACGCCAAACATCAAAATGGTGAAGAGTTAGCACGTATGGGTGGTTGGCTAATGGCAGCGGAGTTGATAGCACACGACATTGATTTAAGCTTTGCACCCGTGCTCGATAAAGGTCATCAATGTAAAGCGATCGGTAACCGAGCATTTGGCGAAGATGCCGATACCATTCTTCGATTTAGCACCGCTTACATGCAGGGTATGAAGAGCGTTGGAATGGCAACAACAGGCAAACACTTCCCGGGTCACGGTGGTGTGATTGCAGACTCACATCTAGAAACACCATACGACGAGCGCAGTGATATTTTTGAACAAGATATGGCGATCTTCAAAGCGCAAATTGATGCCGGTATTTTAGATGCCATGATGCCTGCTCACGTGATTTTTCCGAACTACGACTCTCAGCCAGCGAGTGGTTCAGAATACTGGTTGAAACAAGTTTTGCGACAGCAACTCGGTTTTAAAGGCTTGGTTTTCTCCGATGATCTGACGATGGAAGGCGCTGCAATCATGGGTAGCCCTGCCGAGCGTGGGGCTCAAGCCTTGAAAGCCGGTTGCGATATGCTATTGATGTGTAATAAGCGTGAAGCACACATTGAGGTGTTGGATAACTTGCCAGTATCAACAGTGCCACTGGCGGATGCGTTACTGAAAAAACAGTCGTTTTCTCTAAGCGATCTCAAGTTATCTCAAGAGTGGAAAGCGGCGAGTGAAGCGATGAAACGCTTGACCAGCTAAACCTCTTGTAAACGATTCAAAACACCGATTAGAAGCCAAAGTTAATTATACTTTGGCTTTTTATTTGTCTGTAAACAATAATTTACACTAAATGTTTTTTATTGTGTACGCTTGTTTTTCTTTTTTAGCCTGCTATCTTGTCGTTAAATCTTAGTTGTCTCACCAAGGATTTGGTTGGGTGTAAAAATAAATGTACAGGTTAGAGTTATGCAGAAAAGTGAGTTGAGCAATATTAATATTAGCGAAGAGCAGGTTCTTATTACCCCAGAGGAGCTAAAAACCAAGCTTCCTTTGAGTGAAAAAGCGCGCCGCTTTATTCAAGAGTCTCGCCAAACTATCGCTAATATTATTCATAAAAAGGATCATCGCCTGCTGGTTGTATGTGGTCCATGTTCTATCCACGACGTGGAAGCGGCGAAGGATTACGCAAAACGTCTTAAAGCGCTCTCTGAACAACTAAGTGACCAACTGTATATTGTTATGCGTGTTTACTTTGAAAAACCACGCACCACGGTCGGCTGGAAAGGGCTGATTAACGATCCGCACCTCGATGGCAGCTTCGATATTGAACATGGTCTGCATGTTGGACGCGAACTGCTAGTGGAATTGGCCGAGATGGAAATCCCGCTCGCGACTGAAGCTCTGGACCCAATTAGCCCACAATACTTGGCGGATACTTTTAGTTGGGCTGCGATCGGCGCACGTACTACGGAGTCACAAACTCACCGTGAAATGGCAAGTGGCCTGTCTATGCCAATTGGTTTTAAAAATGGCACGGATGGTAGTTTGGCAACCGCAATCAATGCGATGCAAGCTGCGTCTTCTAGCCACCGTTTTATGGGGATCAACCGTGAGGGACAAGTAGCGCTATTGACCACTCAGGGTAATGCTAATGGACACGTGATCTTACGTGGTGGCAAGCAAACTAACTACGACTCAGTGTCAGTTACTGAGTGTGAGCAAGAAATGGCGAAGTCTGGTCTTGATGCATCACTAATGGTGGATTGTAGTCACGCCAACTCACGTAAAGATTACCGTCGCCAGCCATTGGTCGCAGAGGATGTAATTCATCAAATCCGTGAAGGTAATAAGTCCATTATCGGCCTTATGATTGAAAGCCATATCAATGAAGGAAATCAATCTTCTGACTTAGCTCTTGAAGAGATGAAATACGGTGTATCTATCACTGACGCATGTATCAATTGGGATTCAACTGAGGCACTATTACGTCATGCACATGAAGAGCTAGTGCCTTTCTTAGAAAATCGTCTAAAGGCTAATTAATACAGGATTTAAGGAACATCAATGGCAGTTGAACTTAACGCATTACGCGATCAGATTGATGCAGTCGACAAGCAAATGTTGGAGCTATTAGCTCAGCGTTTGGCGCTCGTAGAGAAAGTTGGGGAAGTAAAAAGCGAACATGGTTTGCCTATTTATGCCCCTGATCGTGAAGCGGCGATGTTAGCTTCTCGTCGCGCTGAAGCTGAAAAAATGGGAATTCCTCCACAGCTTATTGAAGATATTCTGCGTCGAACAATGCGTGAGTCTTATGCCAGCGAGAAAGATTCCGGTTTTAAGTGTTTGAACCCTGATTTACGCTCAGTTGTTATTATTGGTGGTAATGGTCAATTGGGTGGCCTGTTTGGGCGTATGTTCAAATTGTCGGGCTACCAGGTCAAAGTTCTCGGCAGTAAAGACTGGGATCGTGCGGATGAGATTCTAGACAACGCGGGTTTAGTCGTGGTCACGGTGCCGATCCATCTAACGGAAGGGGTGATCGAAAAACTGGGGAACTTGCCGCAAGACTGTATTCTGTGTGACCTGACTTCTATCAAATCGAAGCCTCTGCAAGCAATGTTGAATGTGCATCAAGGTCCTGTGGTTGGTTTGCACCCAATGTTTGGCCCAGATGTTCCGAGCCTTGCCAAGCAGGTTATTGTGTACTGTGATGGCCGTGGTCACGAGCATTACCAATGGCTATTGCAACAGTTTGGGATTTGGGGCGCAAGCTTGTGCCAAATCGATGCACAAGAGCACGATCATGGCATGACGTTGATTCAGGCGCTGCGCCACTTCACTTCGTTTGCTTACGGTATGCACCTTAGCAAAGAGAATCCGAACATCGATCAGTTGTTGAAGTTAAGCTCGCCAATCTACCGCCTTGAATTGGCGATGGTGGGACGACTGTTTGGTCAGGATCCGAACTTGTACGGTGATATCATTTTCTCTTCTCAAGAGAATATCGATATGATCAAGCGATTCCATCAGCGTTTAGGTGATGCGGTAGCGATTCTGGATAGCAGAGACAAAGCGCGATTCATCGAAAGCTTTAAGCAGGTGAGTGATTGGTTTGGTACTTATTCTCAACAATTTATGAATGAGAGCCAAAACTTACTCAAACAGGCGAATGATAATATTCATCGCGGCTAATCGCGAGTTATCTATCCGTGCGGAGCCCGAAACGAAAAGAGCAGCTGACGCTGCTCTTTTTTGTGTCGAGAGATAAATCAGTTAGTCGCGGTATTGCTGGTATCTTCACTTGATACTGTATTGATACTGGTGTCGCGATAGGGGGAGTTGGTTAAATTGACTTGCAGACGCACGACATTATCAATCAATTGAACTAAAGGGCCCCATTTCACTTTTTTCTCTTTTTCAAATACATAATTGAAGTTTTCAGGTGTCCACTCCATCAAGTATTGAGGGTTGAGTGCTCGCCCGAGAAAGCGCACCTCATAATGCAGGTGCGGGCCAGTGGAATTACCTGAACTACCACATTGAGCAATCACATCGCCTTTACTGACAAATTGGCCGCTTTTCACTTTAAAACGTTGTAAGTGAGCAAAGGAGCTCATAAAGCCAAATGAGTGACGAATAGTGACATAGTTGCCATAGCCACGATTACTCGGGCGAACGGTTTCCACCACTCCGTCTGCAGGTGCGAGGATTTCTTCTCCTCGTTTACAGGTAAGATCGATACCAGTATGAACGTGTCGTTTACCTGAAATCGGATTAATGCGACTGCCGTAGGAAGAAGAAATACGTTGGTATGTCACTGGGCTATCATTTGGAATCAAACGAAACATGGTTGCTCGAACCGCGGAATCGATAGCTGCTGCATCAATTCGCTCTTCTAACGCCATGTTGTTTTCATCGATCATCAGCTCTTCGTCAGCGAGACCTAGAACCGATTCGACGTCGAATACCCGTTTTCCTAATAGCTGAATTTGATTGTTTTTATCGGTCAATGACTGAGAAAGCGAGTGGTTGGTATCAAGCTGCTCTTCATAAAGCGCGGTGATTTCGGCCTTTTCACTTTCTAGTTTGGCGATGGTTTGTGTTAGTTCGTCTTTATTGTGTATCTGCTGTTGATTGAGATACCACGCGCCACCAACGACGGCGGGTAATGCCAATACCGAAGCAAATACTGCTAGGACCGAACTGCGGCCCAAATAGAACTGCTGATCGCCGTCTTTCGTCGGGATCTGCATGATGATTTTTTTAGACATAGTTATTGTTACTTAAATAGGCGTTCATTTATTTTTCTCCTAAATCAGAGAGATGTTCTAACTCTCGGTTCAGAAGGTCGTTATTGCCTACATTCAATTCTATAAATCGTTTTAGTTGGCTAATGCTCTCGATGTCTATCTTGATGATCTTTAACCTAATCTCACACTTAGAAACATTCACAATTTGCGCTTTTAACGTAATCACTTGTTCGGATTGATCAAATGAAAAAGTAACATGGGCTGGAAGGGCTGGATCCAAAGCCTCAGTCTCTTCCACTTTCATGAGTAAACCATGTAAGGAAAGATCTTGAATCCTAGCTTCAATTGCCAAGTCACGTTGTTCTACCTTCGCTGGCGCTTGATGGAGAATGCGTGAAAAGCGTCGTCTCTCTGGCATGTGCATTTTCTCGTCATGTCTTCAAACAGAATTGAATAGTATATCAATGCGAACAAAAAATGTTCGATTGTTGTTTGAAAAGTGTCGAGGTCGCTACAGAGTGACGTAAGTGCAATGTCATGTTCTTAACGAACGAGACGGGCTAATGAGCTCTTTTTTATAACAAAGAAAACAAAGGCCGCTATGATAGCGGCCTTTGTACAAATTACAATCAAACTTTGCGGGTTGCGATTACTTCGCAATACGCTTGTATTTGATGCGGTGTGGTTCTGCGGCTTCAGGGCCCAACGTTTTCTTCAACCAGTCCATGTACTCGGTGTAGTTACCTTCGTAGAAGTTAACTTGGCCTTCGTCACGGTAGTCAATGATGTGGGTCGCGATACGGTCAAGGAACCAACGGTCGTGCGAGATAACCATTGCACAACCAGGGAACTCTAGTAGTGCTTCTTCTAGAGCACGCAGTGTTTCCACGTCAAGGTCGTTGGTCGGTTCGTCGAGTAGTAATACGTTACCGCCCGCTTTAAGCAGTTTCGCAAGGTGGACACGGTTACGCTCACCACCTGATAGCTCACCAATGATTTTTTGTTGGTCGCTGCCTTTAAAGTTAAAGCGTGAACAGTACGCGCGAGCAGGGATTTCGAAGTTGTTGATCTTAATGATATCTGCGCCTTCAGAAATCTCTTGGAATACGGTTTTAGAATCGTCCATGCTGTCACGGAACTGATCGACCGATGCAAGTTTCACAGTGTCGCCCATTTCAATTGTGCCTGAATCTGGTTGTTCAGTACCACTTAACATCTTGAATAGGGTCGATTTACCTGCGCCGTTCGCACCGATGATACCAACAATCGCACCTTTAGGGATGCTGAATGATAGGTCATCAATTAGAACACGGCCGTCAAATGACTTCGTTAGGTTCTTCACTTCAATAACTTTATCACCTAGGCGCTCACCTGGCGGGATAAACAGTTCATTGGTTTCGTTACGTTTTTGGTGATCAGAGCTTTGCAGTTCTTCAAAGCGTGCCATACGTGCTTTTGATTTCGCTTGACGACCTTTAGGGTTTTTACGTACCCACTCAAGTTCTTTCTCGATGGTTTTTTGACGAGCACTTTCTTGAGATGCTTCTTGTTGTAGACGAGCGTCTTTTTGCTCCAACCATGAGGTGTAGTTACCTTCCCATGGGATACCTTCACCACGGTCAAGCTCTAAGATCCAACCCGCGGCGTTATCTAGGAAGTAACGGTCGTGGGTGATAGCGACTACAGTACCTGTGTAATCCACTAAGAAGCGCTCTAGCCAAGCAACAGATTCTGCATCTAGGTGGTTGGTAGGCTCATCAAGCAGCAGCATGTCTGGCTTAGAAAGTAGCAGGCGACAAATAGCGACACGGCGGCGTTCACCACCTGATAGGTGCGCAATTTTTTGGTCCCATTCAGGTAAACGAAGTGCGTTTGCTGCTCGCTCAAGTGCGTTTTCTAGGTTGTGACCATCCTTCGCTTGGATTAGAGCTTCAAGTTCGCCTTGCTCTTTTGCAAGTGCGTCGAAGTCTGCATCTGGTTCTGCGTAAGCCGCATAGACCGCATCCAAACGTTTCAGTGCGTCAGCAACGTCAGCAACCGCTTCTTCAACAACTTCACGAACGGTTTTTGATTCGTCTAATACAGGCTCCTGGGGTAGGTAGCCTACGTTTAGACCAGGTTGTGGACGCGCTTCACCGTCGATATCCGTGTCGATACCTGCCATGATACGTAGCAGTGTGGATTTACCTGCACCGTTCAGACCTAAAACACCGATTTTCGCACCAGGGAAGAAGCTCAGAGAGATGTCTTTAAGAATTTGACGCTTAGGTGGCACAATCTTGCTCACCCGCGACATGGTATATACGTATTCAGCCATTGCCGATCGTTCCTAAATTAACTGTCATTCAAACCCATCATTTTATACCAAGTGCTTTGTTTTTGTTACCGCATTGCAAGAATTTCCCTTTCGAATGGATTTCTTATTTTGAGCTGACCGGAAACTTACACGGTTAGGGTATACACTTTTGTTATTCGTTATAAATGACGAAGTGCTTTCTGCACAAGTTAGGAACTCCTTGTCTCCATCGTCTTAAAAGTTTCACGAGTACAATTTTTAATACACTAAGTTGCTTTACATGGACATCTGCATTCTGTGTAAATAGATGCATGTGTGAAAATTGCCTTAACATCACATGAACGCTAACAAAACGAGGCTTTGGGGCAGTATATGTCTGGGGAAAATGACACAAATGAGATTCAACGTATCTGAATTGGCTAAAAACGTATGCTGTGCAGCCGCGCTGTGTGCGATGAGTTTGAGTGCTAATGCCGCGCTAAGCTTGGAAAAGCAGCGTGAAGTTTATGAGCAAGCTCAAGATTTATTAGATAAAAATGACATCGACGGATACCTTTCGATCCGTCCTAAAATTTCTGACTATCCACTGACGCCTTATGTGGACTACCGAACATTTATTAGACAGTTACCGGAAAAATCGCCACAGCAGGTGAACGAATTTATTTCGGAGCACGAGTCGTTTCCTTTTTCTCGTCGTGTTCGCGCTCCATACCTCAACCATCTTTATAAGCAAAAAGATTGGAAAACCATTACTGAGTTTCAAAAAGTCATTCCAAGTGGCGAGCGTTACCAATGTATTTTCTACGTGGCTCAGTTAGAGCAAGGTAAGAAAGTCGCCGCGTTTAAAGGGGCTGAACATATGTGGTTGCGTGGCAGAAGTATTGCCGATGAGTGCGATCCATTATTCGCAGCATGGGACAAGGCAGGTGAACGTACTGATGAATTAATTCTCCAGCGTATGCTACTGGCGTTTGATGCTCGTAATGGCAGTTTGATGAGTTACTTACTTAAACTGCCTAAATCCTCGCAGGCAAGGCAACAAGCGAAAGAAATGAAGGCGTTGTTTGATAACCCTGCAAGCGTTGCGGAGTTCGCGAAGAAAAAACCGGCTAATGATTTTAATCGAGCGCAAAGCGAATATGCGCTGGAAAAGCTAGCTCGCATGAATACCAGTCAAGCGCAGAGTGCGTATGATGCCGTCATTAAAGGGCAGAAGTTTTCTCCAGAAAAGGCGCAATCCCTGGCTGACTATATCGCATTTCGATTGACCCGTACTGAGTCTGAGTCACTAGCTAAGTGGCGCGATGATAAAACGAAAACCAGCCAGTACTTACCGCTCATTGAAACTCGCATTCGCTTAGCGATTCAGAACGCGGATTGGAAGGGCGTACAAGAGTGGATTGCCGTTCTCAATAAAGAAGAGCAAGCGTCGCTTCGCTGGCAATACTGGCTTGGACGAAGTGAAATTGCGTTAGGTGATGACATCGCAGGGAAACAGCGTTTAGCGACTTTGGTCGGGCAGCGAAACTTTTATAGTGTGGCAGCCGCTAATGCGATTGGACAATCAATCAAATACCCTACGCATACGGTTAAGTTTGATAAGCGAGTGGTTCAACCCTATCAAGACTCGTTAGTTCGTATTGAAGAGTTGATCGCGACGGATAAAATTGCAGCAGCGAAAAGTGAATGGGCACATTTATTGCGCCGCGTAGGGAAAGATGAAAAGGCGATGCTGGCGGCTTATGCGTCTTCTAAGCGTTGGCATAACCTAACGGTGACCGCGAGTATTCAAGCGCAGATGTGGGATAATATCGAACTGAGGTTCCCGATTGCGCATCGCTGGTGGTTTAACTTTTATGCAAAAAAACACAACATAGATCCCGTGACGATGATGTCCCTAGCTCGACAGGAAAGTGCGTTGGATGTCGAAGCCCGTTCTCCAGTTGGTGCTCGTGGTCTTATGCAGATCATGCCCGCAACAGCAAAGTACACAGCACGTAAATATAAGTTGAGTTATCAAGGTACGCAGGATCTCTACAATGTGGGCAAAAATATCGAAATTGGTAGCCATTATTTGCAAGGCTTATTAGAGGATTACGATAATAATCGTATTTTTGCTCTTGCTGCTTATAATGCAGGTCCTAACAGAGTAAAAACGTGGCGAGAGCGTACCCAAGGAAAAGTGGATGCTTATGCCTTTATTGAGGCAATTCCATTTAGAGAGACACGCGGTTATGTACAAAACATCCTGATGTTTGAAACATATTACCGTGATCTTTTGGGTATCGATGGCGCGTTCTTGAATCAACATGAGATCAATACCAAGTATTGAGTGAGGTAACTTGATGTCGCACGAACCCGAGTACAAAGACTGGCAACAGATTATTGAGCTAATTCGAACTAGCATGGACAGTGAGCAAGATGACATGCTGTTAACCATGCTGATGTCACGTGATGAGAGAGAATCATTAATATCACGCGTTAATATTATTAACGAGCTTCTTAAAGGAGAATTATCTCAACGCCAGATCAGCCAGATGCTTGGCGTAGGTATTGCCACTATTACTCGTGGCTCTAACGAGTTAAAGTCTAAATCTGATGAAGAGAAAGACAAACTCAAGGTTTTGTTAGAGCAAGTTGCGGTATCTAAGTAGCCAGTGATTCCAATTCGCCTTTAGGTATTGGTATCACAAGTGGTTAAGATAACGTGTTAAAAAGGGCGGAAATATCCGCCCTTTTTCGTACCTAGCGAATGGGGTGAGCGTTATAAATTTGAAGGGAAGTGCTCAGGGTTTGTGAATGGAATTAGAGCCAGAATCAAGGCTTGATGGTAAACCGAACTTCGAGTCAGCTGGTTTTGGGTGAGCAGGCTGATGGCACCACCTTTCTGTTTGATGTTCTCGGTACCAAACACCTCATCCATGACATCTCCCAGCTCATTCGCATGCTTGAGTTTGTCCAATACTTTAGGCGGCAGCATTAAGCTCGCAGAGCGAGATTCACCACGGCGAGTATTCGACTCAATCACCATCCACGCAAACGTCACGTTTGTTTCAATTCCCGCTTCAAGTCCGACATAGTAATCCGCGTTTGGCATCTCTACTTTTGCGTTTTTAACGCGGTTTAGTGCACCGCGATGAGTTTCTTTATCAGTCATAGGTTGATCTGCGACCTCACTCGGTACACTGACGCCAACGAAGTTGAACTCTTGGTGCGGAAATGCACTGTTAAATGCACTTTGAACGGCATTAATTTTAGCTGGGTTTAGCGATGCGATTACGACTTTTTGGGTTGCCATGATCTTTTTACTCACTTGTGTCTATTAACTCAATTTTACTTGGGTAGGCTTTACGTTCTCACTAGGGTAACAGCCTAATACTTTCAAGTGTTTAGTTATTTTTGTTAGCTCTTCTAGTGCCTGTTGCATTTCTGTCGAAGCAAGATGAGATTCCAAGTCTACGTAGAACATTTCTTCCCATGGGTTCCCCATAATTGGACGTGATTCTAGCTTGGTCATATTGATGCCGTAACGTTGCAGCACTAATAGTGTTTCAACCAATGAGCCAGCCTCTTGGGAGGTCGACATAATCAAGGTGGTTTTTGCTGGAATCTGAGTTGAAACCTCAACTGGTTTGCGAGCAACCACGATAAAACGAGTATGGTTCTCAGTTTGGTTTGCGATGTTGCCTTGAATTGCTTGCAAGCCGTATAGCTTACCGCTTGATGCATTACCAATTGCAGCAACATCATCACGATCCATCTCTTGGACTTTTTGCATTGCATCTGCTGTGCTGGCGCAAGACTCCAGTTTTACACCTTTCATACGGCTTAAAAACTCACTGCACTGTTGGTGTGGCTGAGGATGTGAATACAGCGTTTTAATGTTTTCCAGACGAATGTCTTTTTTCGCAACTAAGCAGTGCTCGATTGGTTGAGTTAGCTCTCCAACGATGTACAGAGTCGTGTGTTGTAGTAGGTCGTACACTTCATTAATAGAGCCTGAACTGGTGTTTTCGATTGGCAGAACACCATAATCAGCATGGCCCGATTCTACTGTTTGAGTCACTTCTTTGAAGTGTTCGCAGTTGAGCTCGATAAGTTCTGTATTTTTACGGCTGAAGTATTCGCGGCTTGCCAAGTGTGAGTAAGAGCCTTTGGCTCCTAAGAAAGCGACGCGAGCAAGTGGCTTACGACTTTGTTGCGGGTTAACGAGGTTTTGCAGGTAACTTTGCTGAAGAAGCACAGAGTCTTCAATGATGGTATGGAAAAGTTTAGTGATGTACTGCGCGTCGAGCTCGTATTTATCTCGGCCATTAGAAATCAGCTTAACTAATAGTTGTTGTTCTCGAACGGCATCACGAACGGGTTTTGAGGTTTGTACTTTGCTTTTGGCTACTTCAATGCTGAGTTTACGGCGCTCAGACAATAAGCTGAGAAGTTGGTCATCCAGCTCATTCAAGCGCAAACGAATTTTTTCGAGGGAAATAGGTTGGTCAGTCATCAATTCTTTCCTTATAAAAAAGCCTCCCGATTTGGGAGGCTTTCTGTTTGTTTTTGACTTTTCTTTCACAAACGAGTTCGCCCCTCCGACTATGGGAGGAAAAAGAAGTCAAAAATAAACAGTGAGGTTAAATGCATAAATAGTGCTTAATTTATGAGTGTTTAAACACAATAAGCAAGGCAGGGGAGAGCGTCAAGCAAAAAAATAGCGCCTTTCGGCGCTATTTCCTCAATCTGGTCAGTTTACTCTTCTTCTTCCACTAGCTCAGGCTTATTTGCACGTCGAGCTTCAGGTTTGTGGGTCAGCTTGTTCAATTGTCGTTCTAGTTTTTGCTCCACTTCGTTGATAGCTGCGTAAAGATCTTCGTGAGTTGCTGAGGCAATGAGCTGGCCTTTAGGAACTTTAATAACCGCTTCGAATTTCTTCTGTTTGTTTGGTTCCTCACTGAAAGTTGCTTGGCAACCAATTAGGTCTACTTGCCATTTCTCCAGTTTTTTAAACTTGCTCTCAATATGAGCTCGGATTGCAGAGGTGATTTCGATGTTTTTGCCAGTGATATTCATTGTCATAAGTGTTTTTCCTCTGTTGCATCCCTCATGGGTTGAGTTCAGATTACCGCTTTAAGTATAAAAAAATGTGACTCAGATCATTATTTTGTTCGGGTTTTTTATGATGAAAAATGAATGTGATCTCACTCAAGATCTGCTGAGATTTATCGTGAAATTGCTTGTTATCGGTTAGTAAATCCGTAGATTGGATAGAGTACTCAGCTGAAAACGTCTTCGTTTTTAGGGAAGTTTTACGGCCTAATATTAGAGGTGGTTAAAATTTAACTATACGTAAAGTGTGATGACAGTCACTGAGTCTCTCAGACGAGTTTATTTACAAAGCCGCTTATTGTACAAGCGGCTTTTTTGTGTCTGGCGTTTGACTGACTTTTCGTAGCGGTATCATGAAGACGGGATCCTTTGGAGCCAGTGATACCCGCTCTAGACTTTTGACTTGGTCCAAACTTTCTAGCTGTTTGTATATAACGTAATAGCGATTAATACTGGTAACGTACCCAACCGTTGAGCTTAAACTTTTCCGCATAACGACTTCCACGTTATTGAACCAAACATTAGGATCGTAGCCTTGCTGGGCTGCACGTTTACGAATTCGCTCTACATTCCCGGGGCCAGCATTGTAAGCCGCTAAGGTAAAGTAGAGTTTATTTTCCGCCGTAATAGCAGGATCACTGAAGTACTGCTTACGCAAAAATGCTAAATACTTCACGCCAGCATGAATATTGTTTTCTAGCTGCCGAACGTTTTTGATATTGATATTAGGGTCTCGAGCCGTGCTGGGTAGAACTTGCATTATGCCGACTGCACCTCGACTTCCAACGAGGTCGTTATTAAAGCCGGACTCTTTATAAGCGACGGCTGCGATCAGTAGATAGTCGATATCGTACTTCTCACCATAGCGTGAAAACAACGTAGCAAGCTTTTCTAGTTGAGCAATTTTGTTGGGGTTAAGGGCTTTGTTTAGCCAACCTGTGTTATCGATGTATTTTCCGTAAATGACATTACCGAGCAGTGTCCCAGAACGAGATTTCTGAATAAACTTGTTCACGACGGCTTTCAAACTTGGGCTGTTTTCCCGCATTGCCCAAGCGATTTTACCATTTTCACGAATAGGAATTTCTGGGTGAGCTCGAATATCATCCATCACTTTCAGCCAAAGTTTGGCTTTATGGCTATCGAGAACAATGGCTTTGACGTAGCCGTTATTGAGCATCCCAACCAGTTCGTAGTCTTGCAGTGTTTCTTCAATAAAATGTACGACAACGGGTGGCAAGCCTTTTTTATTTAGCTTCTTATTTAGTGCTTGAATACTCTCAAAGTAGCTAGAACTGGCACGTACCCAAACCTCTTTGCCGCTCAGTTGCTCAATGTTAGTCATGGCTGGTGTGCTTTTGTTCGTGACTATCCACTCGTCAATACCAGTAAGAATGGGTGAACTAAAATCGACTTTCTGTTTACGTGTGCTGGTAATGGTCAGATTGGCGACGACTAGATCACCGGAGCCATTTTCTAAGGCTGGCAGAAGTTGGTCACGGGCTAGAGGAATAATTTGTACGTTAAGTTTCGGTTTGAGCTTACGAAGGTCTTTTTCGAAATGCGCCAGCAGTTCTGCACCTATTCCTTTTGGTGTACCGCCCTCAATGTAATAGAAGCCTAGATCAGCAGAAACGAGGACACGTAAAACATTCTTCTCTTTAATAACGTCGAGGTCCCCAGTGTAAGGAGGTTGCTTGAGTGGTGATATTTGCAGTGCGCAAACGGAAGCAGACAATAAGAGCAGCATAACTGCGCATAGCTTAGGTATCGTCACGTTCACATCCTTTTATAAAGGGGAGGGGAACTTTAAGCATATGTAGAGCCCCGTAGATCATCAAGCAAGGGCAGAAGACGCTATTGCGGGTAATAAAAAACCGCCACGGTATGGCGGTTTAGTTTGAAGCTGCTCAGTTACTTCACAGGGTTGAGCTCGATAAGCTTTTCAGTTCTTGCTACGGCGTCTTCCAAACCAAGTTGCTTGTAGGCCTCTAGCTGGATAGTCAGTGACTTACGTGCCGCTTCTGTGTCTGGGAATGCTTTTTGTAGCTCTTGACTGCGATTAATTGCAGCTACCCAGGCTTCACGGCGGAGGTAGAAGTCAGCCGTCGCTAAGTCATAGTTCGCTAGGCGGTTTTTCAGCGCAACCATGCGTTTTTGTGAATCTTCTGCGTATGGGCTGTTCGGGTAGCGTTGAAGCAGTTTTTTGAAGTCATCAAACGCTTTTTTTACTGGCTCAGGATCGCGATCGCTTCGATCTACGCTGAACAGATCATGCATAAAGTTACGATCTTGCGCCATATGGCTTAGGCCGCGCATATACAGTACCCAGTCCATTTTTTCATGGGTTGGGTTTAAACGCATAAATCGAGAAATGGTTGCCAAGCCCAAAGCAAGGTCGTCGTTTTTGTAGTACGCATAGATTAGGTCAAGCTGCACCTGTTCTGAGTAGGCACCGAATGGGTAACGTGAGTCTAATGCTTCCAGTTTCTCAATTGCAGAAAGCCAATTACCACTTTGAAGAGAAATCTGTGCGTCTGCATACAGTTCCGAAGGCGGCACATCAGGAACGATTTCTTCTTTGCTTGCACATCCAAACAGAAGGGATACCGCTAAAAGGCCTGTTAAAGTCTGACGTTTCATATCAGGAGTCTGTTCCTTGAATCTAAATATTTCTTAAGCTGCCGTTACTTTCTTTCCAGTAACAGATACAATGACGTAATAGTCTATTTTTTCACAGTCGTGAGCATTAGTCTCACAGTTTTTAAAAAAGTTCGATATGGCTCAGCAGATTGTATTAACAAATACCGTAAAAGATAGCCAGTTAGGTCAACGTTTAGACCAAGCTATCGCCGAATTATTCGCGGACTTCTCTCGCTCGCGCCTGAAAGAGTGGCTGCTTGATGGGAAAGTTCAAGTTAATGGTGAAGTTGTCACCAAACCTCGCACCAAAGTAATGGGTGGCGAGGAAATTACATTGCAAGCCGAGTTAGAAGATGAAGAACGCTGGGAAGCGCAAGATATCCCGCTAGATATCGTCTATGAAGATGACGATATTATCGTTATCAACAAACCTCGTGACTTTGTGGTTCACCCAGGTGCCGGTACGCCAGATGGTACAGTGCTTAATGCGTTGTTGCATCATTACCCTGATATCGCAGAAGTGCCTCGTGCGGGCATTGTGCACCGTCTGGATAAAGATACAACGGGGCTGATGGTGGTGGCGAAAACTGTACCAGCACAAACTCGCCTGGTTCGCGCACTGCAAAAACGTAATATTACTCGTGAGTACGAAGCAATCGCTATTGGTCGTATGACAGCGGGTGGTAAAGTGGACCAACCTATTGGTCGTCATTCTACCAAGCGCACGCTTATGGCGGTAGCACCAATGGGTAAACCAGCGGTAACGCACTACCGTGTCGCTGAGCGTTTCCGCGAACACACACGTATCCGTCTGCGTCTTGAAACGGGTCGTACGCACCAGATCCGTGTGCACATGTCTTACCTTCAGCATCCGCTGCTCGGTGATATTGCATATGGTGGACGTGCTCGCATCCCGACAGGTGCTTCTGAAGAGCTAACGGCAATGATCCGTGGCTTCGATCGCCAAGCATTGCACGCCGTAATGCTACGCTTTGAACATCCAATTACGGGAGAAGTCCTTGAGTTCCATGCCCCTGTGCCTGATGACATGGTGGCGATGACTGAAGCGCTTCGTCAAGATACGGAAGAGCACGGTTTACCGGAAGAGTTCTAAGATGAAGACAATCATTCCGAATTGGCGTGCGCCTAAAAATGTCAAAGCTTTTGCCTCAACACGCATAGGCGGTTTTTCGACAGGCCCTTATCAAGGGCTAAATTTAGGTACTCACGTTGGGGATGATTTGTCTTTAGTAGAGAAGAACCGAGCTTGGTTGGCGCAGCAGGCGAACATGCCCCATGCGCCAATCTGGTTAAACCAAACGCATTCAACCGTTGTGGCTCAAGCAAATGAACCAACAACACAAGTGCTTGATGCGGACGGTGTATTTACTTCTTCAAGCCATGTTGTTTGTTCAGCGATGACCGCCGATTGTCTACCTGTATTATTGACTAATACACAAGGCACTCAGGTAGCCGCCGTTCATGCAGGTTGGCGCGGCTTAGCAAATGGTATTGTCGAAAATGCATTAGCGTTATTTTCAGGTGAAGTGATAGCGTGGCTTGGCCCTGCCATTGGATCTCAAGCCTTTGAAGTGGGTGAAGATGTTTTGCAAGCTTTTGTTGACTTTGACTCACAGGCGCATCAAGCATTTACTCCACGCGATATCGACGGCAAATGGTTTGCTGACATGTCGGTGCTGGCAACGCAACGTCTCAATCGAGCTGGAGTGACACAAGTGTTTGACTCTGGACTTTGTACTTACCAAGATAAAGCCTCTTTTTATTCGTATCGCCGTGATGGTAAAACTGGTCGACAAGCCACCTTTATTTGGATTGAAGATTAGTTATAAGCACTAAAGTGCCAAGATGCATAGTGCTATTTTTGCAAAGCAATCTTTATTCATTCACTCCCTTGAAATTCCTCCTCTGAGTATCCATCTTTCTAACTGTCAAAAGAATTTCCTTTAGTTGAGGTTAGGAAGGTAGATATGCGTCTTGATCGATTCACAAGTAAGTTTCAAATCGCTATCTCTGATGCTCAATCACTAGCGTTAGGGCGCGATCATCAATATATCGAGCCAGTTCACCTCATGGTGGCTTTGCTTGACCAAAATGGCAGTCCAATCCGTCCATTGCTTACTATGCTGGATGTGGACGTAACGCATTTACGCTCTAAATTGAGTGAAATGCTAGATAGATTACCAAAAGTCAGTGGCATCGGTGGAGATGTACAGCTCTCTAGTTCGATGGGCACGTTGTTTAACCTGTGTGACAAAGTGGCGCAAAAGCGTCAAGACTCTTATATCTCGTCTGAAATCTTCCTGCTTGCTGCTTTAGAAGATCGCGGACCATTGGGGCAATTACTCAAAGAGATCGGTTTAACAGAGCAAAAAGTTAGCCAAGCAATCGAAAAGATCAGAGGTGGTCAAAAGGTTAATGACCCGAATGCAGAAGAACTTCGCCAAGCATTGGAAAAGTTCACCATTGACCTTACCGAGCGAGCCGAACAGGGCAAACTGGATCCGGTTATCGGCCGTGATGATGAAATTCGCCGTACCATCCAAGTATTGCAGCGCCGTACTAAAAACAATCCTGTGATCATCGGTGAACCTGGCGTAGGTAAGACCGCAATTGTTGAAGGCTTAGCGCAGCGCATAGTTAACAATGAAGTACCAGAAGGCCTGCGTGGTCGCCGCGTGCTGTCATTAGATATGGGCGCACTGGTTGCTGGTGCTAAGTACCGTGGTGAATTTGAAGAGCGCTTGAAGTCGGTATTGAATGAACTCGCTAAAGAAGAAGGTAATGTCATTCTGTTTATCGACGAGCTCCATACTATGGTTGGTGCGGGTAAAGGTGAAGGTTCAATGGATGCGGGGAACATGCTCAAACCTGCATTAGCCCGTGGTGAACTGCACTGTGTTGGCGCAACTACACTGGATGAATATCGTCAGTACATCGAAAAAGATGCGGCGTTAGAACGTCGTTTCCAAAAAGTGCTGGTGGATGAGCCGACCGTTGAGGATACCGTGGCGATTTTACGTGGCTTGAAGGAGCGTTATGAGCTTCATCATCACGTTGAAATTACTGACCCAGCGATTGTTGCAGCGGCGAGTTTGTCACATCGTTATGTTTCTGACCGTCAACTGCCAGATAAAGCGATCGACTTAATCGACGAAGCGGCTTCAAGCATTCGTTTACAAATTGACTCTAAGCCAGAGTCATTAGATAAGCTTGAACGTAAAATCATCCAACTTAAGATTGAGCAACAGGCGCTTAGTAACGAGCACGACGAAGCGAGTGAAAAGCGTTTGAAAGCGCTTAATGAAGAACTCAATGAAAAAGAACGTGAGTACGCTGAACTAGAAGAGGTTTGGAATACAGAAAAAGCCGCACTTTCTGGCACTCAACATATTAAGTCTGAGCTTGAACAAGCTCGTATGGATATGGAGTTTGCTCGCCGAGCTGGTGATCTAAACCGCATGTCGGAACTTCAATATGGTCGTATTCCTGAACTTGAGAAGCAGTTAGATCTTGCAACCCAAGCGGAAATGCAGGAAATGACACTATTGCGTAATAAAGTAACCGACAACGAGATTGCAGAAGTACTTTCTAAGCAAACTGGCATCCCAGTATCCAAGATGCTAGAAGCGGAAAAAGAGAAACTACTTCGTATGGAAGACGTACTGCATAATCGTGTGGTAGGGCAAAGCGAAGCGGTCTCTGTTGTATCGAATGCCATTCGTCGTAGTCGAGCTGGGCTTTCTGATCCAAACCGACCAATTGGCTCCTTCTTATTCTTAGGTCCAACTGGTGTAGGTAAAACAGAGCTTTGTAAGACACTTGCGAGCTTTATGTTCGACAGCGAAGATGCGATGGTCCGTATCGACATGTCTGAGTTCATGGAGAAACACTCAGTGGCAAGATTGGTTGGTGCGCCTCCAGGCTATGTCGGATATGAAGAGGGTGGTTACTTAACGGAAGCGGTTCGTCGCAAGCCGTATTCGGTAATTTTGTTAGATGAAGTAGAGAAAGCGCATCCGGATGTATTTAACATTCTGCTGCAAGTTCTCGATGATGGGCGTTTAACGGATGGTCAAGGTCGTACTGTTGACTTCCGTAATACGGTGGTGATCATGACATCGAACTTGGGTTCATCTCGTATCCAAGAGAATTTCGCAACGTTAGACTATCAAGGTATTAAGAGTGAGGTAATGGATGTGGTTAGCAAACACTTCCGTCCTGAGTTCTTGAACCGTGTTGACGAAATCGTGGTGTTCCATCCACTTGGTCAAGAACACATCAAGTCCATCGCTTCTATTCAATTAGAACGTTTGGCGAAACGACTAGAAGAAAAAGGATATCAACTAGAGGTTTCTGACAAAGCACTCGATTTGATCGCTCAAGTTGGTTTCGACCCTGTATATGGTGCGCGTCCTTTAAAACGCGCAATTCAACAGAATGTCGAGAACCCATTAGCCAAATCGATTCTTTCTGGTGAAATTGTTCCAGACAAGAAAGTGCAGCTAATCGTTACTAATGACCAAATTCGTGCCCATCAGTAATTGCACGGATACAATAAGAAATGAGATGAAAATCACATTCAAGGGGCCATTTGGCCCCTTTTCTATAATGTTTTAGAACCTTTTGCCTGTTTTCTATACGAATGAACTAAAAAGGTGAGTTTTTTTTAAAAATGCACTTGTGTTCCTTAATGAACGCCCTATAATGCGCCTCCGTTGTCAAGGGAAAGCAAGTTAAGCGAAGCCTAGACAACAAGGTCAGTGAGTTAAGAATTAACTCGCAGATAAATAACTTAAAAAAGTGTTTGACACGATAAGTTATCTAGCTAAAATGGCCGTCCACTTTGAAGAGAGCTTCAAAGTGCGCTCTTTAAAAATATAGACCTATCAATCTGTGTGGGCACTCGTTGATGATAATCCAATTAGAAGCTTCGGCTTCAAATTAGATTTCAATGAAACGAAGTGACCATTCGAATTGGGAAGCAGCCTTGAGCTGTTTTATTTCACTTTTTAAAAGTGAAAACCAATAAGAGCACAGTCAATTCAAACATTACTTATGTAATGTTCAGTATTCATTGAGTCGAACAAAATCTTAAATTGAAGAGTTTGATCATGGCTCAGATTGAACGCTGGCGGCAGGCCTAACACATGCAAGTCGAGCGGAAACGAGTTATCTGAACCTTCGGGG